>JAILFM010000047.1 GCA_024697575.1 Clostridiales bacterium | reverse complement strand
GCCCCGATTGTGTCAAAATCGAAGCCGTGACCCTGTTCCCCGGCGAGCACTTCGCCGCTGAGTTTTAAAAGGATTCGTTTGTATTTGGGTTGCATGCCGCTCAAACCTCCATATTGTTTTTTATGCATTGCGCATTGATTTATGCCGCTTTTTCAAAATCGACAACCGTAACTTCCTGAACTAACTGTTTAACCTTTTCCGTAATATCTTCGATTTTCTGAGCCACATCTCCGGTATAAAAGATTTCGTCACATTCAACACATTTATAGCAGGGAATATTACGAACAACCAAAACGCCGAAACCCGGTTTAATGGCTTGCGTTGTTGTACTTTTATACACTTCACTGCCGCATTTCATGCATTTCATTGTCGTTTCTCCTTTCGGGTTTTCCCATCAGTTTTCCAATTATCAATATCGTGATTCCCGCCGTACGCTCGTATAATTCCGCATTCCGCATTCCGCACTCCGCATTCCGCATTGATTTAAAGTCCGAAATACCTGCGGTGGCGCAGATATTCTATCGAACGCTTCGTGTCGGTAAGCCCGTAACTTACTATCGTTATCGGCAGATCCTCCGGCAGGTAGGCGCTCATACGGCTGATCATATCCCAGTCGACTTTGCCGCTGCCGACGGGCAGGTTTTCGTCAAAAAGACCGTTATTGTCCGAAAGGCGCAGATAGGCGATTTTTTCGCCGATTTCATCAAACCACCCGCCGACCGGTGTGCCCGAGCAGTTTGCCGCGCCCACGTTAAGGCACGCCTTCACTTTGCCGGGATTGACTTTTTCAAGGACCTTCGCCATCGGTTCCGGACCTGCGTCCAGGGCGTTTTCAATGAAAAAAGTGAGATTGGTATCCGCGTATTTTTCGCTCAGTTCGTTAATGACGGCAGAGAACCTGAAAGCCCATTTTTCGATATGTTCTCCGCTCAGGTACGGCGCGCAGCAGGATTTGAAAACAATGTTGCGCGCACCGGTTTTCAGCGCAAAGCGGCACAGTTCGCCGTATCTTCTTATTGAAATCTCTCTTATGAGCGGGTCATCGCTCGCGGGGTTTAAATCATATATTTTTGAACTTACCGAAAAAACTCTCTCCGAGTCCGCGTACCAGCGTAAGGCATTAGACGGTAAATCGTCCGGCACAAACTCCGACGCCTCAAACAGAACCGCCTTTTTTGAAGCGTAGGCCATATAGTCGCTGCCCCTTTCGGGGTTTGGAATAATCTGAAGCATAAAACCGATGTCCTCACAATAAGAACCCGATGATTTTTATTCATGCTATGTTAGCATAACAAGGGCTAAAAGTCAATGGACAAAACATCTCACAAAAATCTGTTGAAATCAGTTTTGCATATGTTATAATTGAAATATGAATTCAAATCAAAGCAAACCGTGCGAAAGGAGATGCAAAGATGACAGTTTTATTTTCGGCTGTTTTTCTGGTATCTACGGTAATCCATCTTTACGCTTCCCTGAAGCAGAATAAGCGTGCGCGCAATATCACAAAGCCGTTTCTGCTCGCCTCGCTGTTCGGATTTTACTTTTTCACGGCGGGGGAGGTTCTTCCCGCCGTTCTGTTGGCTCTGTTTTTCAGCTGGCTCGGTGATGTGCTTCTTATGCCCTCCGGTGTCAAATGGTTTACCGCCGGCGGCATTGCCTTCATGATAAGCCACATTTTCTTTATTGTCGGTTACTGCAAAGACATTGATTTTTCCGCTCAGCACATAGCGATAACCGTGCTGTTCGGCTTGCTTTTCGCGGGCGTTGTCGCGTACATCTTTTCAAAGCTCAAGCCCCATCTTCCCAAAGCGCTCTTTTACCCGATGCTTCTTTACCTATTGATAAACGGAGCTATGAACTGCTTTGCCGTTTTCAGAATGCTCAGCAAGCCGGGTTTGATGACGGCGATCACCTGCATAGGCGCAGTGCTGTTCTTTATCTCGGATTCGACGCTGTTTTTCGTGCGCTTTAAGAAGGACGGGCGACTCAAGACCCACTTCTGGGTTATGCTCACCTATTGTATCGGAGAGATGTTGATTATAATCGGTCTGTTATAAACGATTTAGGAGGTTCATTATGAAATACTACCTTTACAATTCTCTTGCAAATAACGGCATCAAACCGCAGCTTGGCCCCGGCATAGAGCTGACCGACGCTGTGGGAATGGATTACGCGCAGTTTATCAAAGGCCTTAACCCCGATGATGAGGTTGTGCTCATCGGCGGTGACGGCACACTCAACTATTTCATCAACGCCGTAAAAGGCTGTGAAATCAAAAACAATATCTATCTTTTCGGCAGCGGCACGGGCAACGACTTCCTCACGGATATAGGCAAAAAGCCCGGCGAAGAAGTGCTCATCAACAGCTATCTCAAAGACATCCCCGTGGTTTATGTAAACGGGCTTGAGAAGGTTTTCATCAACAATATGGGCTTCGGTATTGACGGCTACTGCTGCGAGGTTGCCGACAAGATTAAAAAGGAATCACCGCAGAAGGAGATCAACTACTCCGGCATCGCAATCAAAGGTCTTCTTTTCCATTTCAAGCCCTGTCACGCCGCGGTCACGGTGGACGGCAGCAAATATGAATTTGACAATGTCTGGATTGCGCCGACAATGAAAGGTCGCTATTACGGCGGCGGAATGAATATGGCTCCGCAGCAGGACAGGTCCTCCGGCAAGCTCAGCGTTGTTGTTTATCACAGCCCTTCAAAAATAAAAGCCCTTATGGCTTTCCCCTCCATTTTCAAAGGCGAGCACACGGGCAAAAAAGATATGGTGAGCATATTCACCGGCAACGATATAACCGTTTCGTTTTCACGCCCCTGCGCCGCTCAGATTGACGGCGAAACCGTTCTCAACGTGACGGAATACAGAGCGGTTCTTTCATAAAATTTTAGATGTTAGATGTCGGATTTCAGATTTCAGATGTCTGAAGTCTGCAAAAGGCAAGGAACCGTCCTCTGTCAAATACTCAGCGAAGGAGTATTTTTTCATATTCTTTCTGCCGTATCAGAATTGTTTTGCAGACCCTTTCCGAGATGTATGTCCTATCACGTTTTGCATAATAGGTCAGCGGCTCTACGAGCTCGCGCCGGATTGCATCTTCGTTGAGCTTCGGCATACGAAATTGCCTGCCGAACAGCTTTTGGGCATTTATGATTTGCCGATTGAAGGTTGTGTTGAACGGCTTTGCCACGGCGGAGCGTATAAGCGAAGCGGGGTCGATATCCATAGGCGCTGTCTGCACATTGGACAAAAGCCCTGCCCCGTTGTCAAAGATTGGGCAGTAGTCAAACCGTCCGTCCTTTTCAAGAACGGCGATGTTGTTAAGGTGCCGGTCGTCATTTAAAAACAGAGCGTCCATCTCAAACAGCAGTGTCAGATATTGCGGGAAAAATTCAAGACCGGTGAAAGCCGCCGTCTCTTCGGCGAGCCATTCAATCCTTTTTCTGTCGCTTGAAAGGCGCGTCAAGCTTTCCTTCAGATTCTGACCTTCTCTTTTGAAAAGGTGAGACAGAGTTATGATGGATTCCCCTTGTTGCAGAAAATCTGCGCCGGAGCAGCCGCCGCGCTCTCGTCCGTGGGCGTTTATTTTCTCCATCCGGTAGCGGACAAAACGAAACGGCGTATCATCTTTAATATTGCTGTATTCCAGCAAGCGCGAAATTACCGTTTCCGACAGACCCTCATAGCCGAACTGATCCAGCTTATACCAGCGACCGTTTTCCCGCCATTTTTCCTGATTGCCTTTGGAAGATGTCTCCGCAACTTTTTCGTTTGTTACAAATTTTATCGTCATTTGATTTTTTTTATCTCCATCCACTGGCTGTCTTCCGCCATGCGGCCCTTTGTCTTCTGAATGATGGCGAGAGGGTCGTATTCGTCTATACCGAGCGTTTCCAGATATTCTCTCAGCCCTGCCCGCCGGCGGGGGATGCATCTTTCTTCCAGAAAATCTTCAAAATCAGCCCAGGATGGATTTTGGCTTTTTCCGAAGGCTGTTTTTACGATATTGCCGGTATAATTCTCGGCGCGAAGGTCCTGCGCCGTTTGGTCTGCATATATCAATGTGCACAGGGTGTCCGCATTATAATAGCGTATTTCCAGCATTTCATGGTTCTGCTCAAGGCGGGTGGTTCGATATTGTTCCATATTTGTCTGCAAATAAATCACCTCCCGAAAATATTATATATTATCCGGGTTTAATTATCAAGAGCCCTTTCTTGTTGGTTGACAAAAGCGGCTTAAAATCCCGACTTGACCTAATGTCTGAAGTCTAAAGTCTGCAAAGATAAGGAACCGTCCCCTGTCTTACTACATAGATTTTTGTTGAGCAGTGAAAACAGAAAGGAGTTGACATTATGCAATACAGAAAAGACCGGTACGGAAAAGAGCTTTCCGTCCTTGGTTTCGGATGTATGCGTTTCACAAAAAACGGCAAGACGCTTGACCTTGACAAAGCGGAAAAAGAGATTCTCGCCGCTTTCAACGCCGGCGTGAACTATTTTGATACGGCTTATATCTATACCGGCAGCGAGGCGCTTCTGGGCGAGGTGCTGGGGAGGAACGGCATACGCGGCAAGGTCAATATTGCCACAAAAATCCCGCATTATCTTGTTAACAGCGTATCCGGTGCGGAAAAGATTTTCGGTGAGGAACTTTCCCGCCTGCAGACGGATCACATTGACTATTATCTTCTTCACATGCTCACGGATGAAGCTAACCTTAAGCGAATGAAAAATCTCGGGATAATGGACTGGCTCGAGGAGAAAAAGAAATCCGGCGCGGTAAGGAATATCGGCTTTTCATACCACGGTAATACGGAAAATTTTTTGAAAATTCTTGAAGGCTATGACTGGGATTTCTGCCAGATTCAGTACAATTATATCGACGAAAACACGCAGGCGGGCGCGGCGGGGCTTAAAGCCGCGGCGGCAAAAGGGATACCGGTTATCATAATGGAGCCCCTTCGCGGCGGAAAGCTTGTTAATCTTTTGCCGAAGGACGCAGTCGGTGCGATGAAAGAAAACAAACGCGGCTGGTCGCCCGCGGCGTGGGCGTTGCGTTGGCTCTACAACCAGCCGGAGGTTACGGTGGTTCTCTCAGGCATGAATTCCCTTGAGATGGTCAATGAAAACATTGAAACCGCCGGTTCAGCCGAAGTGGGCGAATTTAACGAAGAAGATTTTGCTTTTCTTGAAACAATAAAGGAATATATCCGCGCGGGCGAAAAGGTCGGCTGCACGGGGTGCGGCTACTGTATGCCCTGCCCTAAAGGCGTTGATATCCCGGCATACTTCAGGTTTTATAACGCTATGTATACCGAAGGCAAAAAAGACGCGCGATCAAGCTTTATCCAGAGCGTCGGTCTGTCAAAACAGCCGCCTTTCGCAACTCAGTGCGTCGGATGCGGAAAATGCGAAAAGCACTGCCCGCAGGGACTTCCGATAAGAGAGAAGCTCAAAGAAGCCGACAGAGCGCTGCGCCCGTTCCCGTGGAAAATCGGCGTCGGCGTTGTGCGCGCCCTGATTCTGCGAAAATCATCAAAAAAGTGTTGACACGGCGTTATGTGCTGTGTTATACTCCCCCTACTTGAGGATAATTATTATCCCTGAAAAGATGAGGGGAGGGAATAAAGTGAGCACGGTAAGAGTCAAAGAAGGCGAATCCCTTGAAAACGCACTCAGAAGATTCAAAAAACAGACTTCAAGAGACGGCGTTATACAGGAAGTTCGCAAAAGAGAACATTACGAGAAACCCTCAGTTAAGAGGAAAAAGAAGTCAGAAGCCGCCCGTAAACGCAAATTTAAATAAGAGGTAATTTTATGAATATCGATGTTGATACCACCGGTCTTGTTGAGCTGCTTGACGCGCTTTTGAACGGACTTAAGGATTTTCACATTTCACAGGTCAACGGTGACTACCTTACCGGTCTTCTTTCAATCGTCGCGCCGATCTGGAACCCCATCTGGACGGTCTTGTCGGGTTTACTTACCAAGTATTTCGGGTTTTAAAAAGTGCTGTAAACAGCCGAAAACCGGAGCGCCTGAAAAGGTCAGCCCCGGTTTTTTCATATCTTCACGGCTTACAGCTGCCGCAGGGGGAATAGCCTTGAGAAACAAGATTTTCTCTTGTATCCACGACCGTCTTTTTGTTTTGAGAATTAATGCCGGACACCGATTCGCACGATGGAAGGTGGAACTTTTTTCTGTAAGTGTTGACAACATATTTCTTCTTTTCACCGGATTTAACGGCGGTTTTTGCCGTCACGGTCACGGCGGCGGGTTTTGTGAATGAAGAATAAACATAGCCGTCGCCCTTTTTCGCAAGGCGGCTGTCCCCGGTGAGATAGTTTATCACGACGCCGGGCTGAATGTTGAAGCAAAACACATTAAAGCTTACGCCCTCGCCGGAGTCTTCAACCGAATAAGCCTCCATCTGTACGCCGTCGGCGACAAGATTTGCCCCGTCAAACACAGGCGTTACGCGGTAGAGAACGTGATTGCCGGTGCTTTTGACATATTCGGCAATTTCGTTTTCAAAGGGCAGCATACCGTCAACATTCATATATGAGGTTCCGGTGATGAGGTTGAGCTCGTTCGCGTTTTCACCGGCGAGCTGAAAGCCGATTAAATGGCAGCGGTTAAAAAGGCTCTTTCTGTCAATAAAGTCATATTGAACCGAGTGCCAGCCGGTGGGTTTAACGCTGCTTATATCGCCGCGCTCCTCTTTCGGCATTATCTGTTTGCATATATTGGCGTAGGCAACGCCGCACCGCCCGTATAAATCAAGGCGGCTGTAGCTTTCAAAAGCCTTTGTTGTCACGTCACTTTGTGTGAAGCCCGGCACATTGCCGTTGAGTTCGGCGTACGCGTCGCCGGCATAGGAAGGATAGTGCGAAATAACGACCGCTTTTTTTGAAAGGGTGACGGCTCCCGTGCCGGTACCCTGACTTGAAACACCGGTATCGTCCTCGCCGTAATCGGTCGGGTAGGTGTATTCGGTGTAGGTGACCGCGGCGGGCGACTTGCCCGTTTCCTCCGGCTTATCGGGGCCGAAAAGAATAAGGATAACCGAAAACAGCAATATTACGGCGACAGCCGCAATCAGATAAGCGATTTTTTCTTTTTTTGACATTTTCTCACCCGCTTTCATTGGAAAACACTTCGGCTTTATCGGTGTTTCTCCTAAGGAAACGCTGATTAAATCGCCGCACTCATAACGGCGGCATCTTTTCCGCCTGATTTTGTCTCAAATCTTGAAATAAACAAATTATTTCTGCAATTTCTCGACTTCATCAGTCGAAAAAACTGCTCGCCGTTCTAAACACCCCGATTTAATCAGCGTTTCCTTAGATCAATTTCTTTCATATCTTTATCTCTATCTCTGTAATAATACAGAGGTAAATCAAGAATATCAATAGCTTTTTGTTTCTTTGCGTCAGTTGACAAAAGCATTTCATAGTGCTAATATAAACCAAGGCGGAAAGGCCGGGCTTTGCTTTCGCCGTTTTCGCCTTGAATAAAAACAATTATTAATACGGAGGTAATGTTATGGATTTCATTAACAGCTTTATTCAGTTCGGCGTTCAGCTTGCTCAGGGTATCACCGGCGCTGCGGGTGAGGCGGAAGCTTCGGGCATTCTCGCTGTTATCGCAAAAATCTTTTCCGGCTTTGATTTCGGCGCGCTTATCTCAAACATCATGGCAATCTTCGGCTGATTCATTTATCTTAATTAGAGAGAAGTAAGAAATCATTTTATGGTAAAAGAAGCTCTTAATCTTATATTTGAATCTTCTCCGGCGGCGGTTTATATCTTCACATTTCTGTTCGGCATATGTGTCGGCAGCTTTCTGAACGTGTGTATTTTCCGTATGCCCGAAGGGGAGTCGATAGTTGTTGTGCCGTCGCACTGTATGACCTGCGGCAAAAAGCTTCACTGGTATGAGCTGATTCCGCTTTTCAGCTGGCTTGCGCTCAGGGGCAAATGCCACGGCTGCAAGAGCAAAATCTCGCCGCAGTATCCCGCGATCGAAGCGGCGAACGGCGTTTTGTGGGTTATTGCGCTCTTTTTTAAGGGCATTCACCTTGAAACCCTTTTGACAATGGCGTTTTTCTCGGTCCTTCTGGTTATTGCGGTGATTGACGCGCGCACAAAAGAGATTGAAACTTCAACCTGCGTTTTCATCTTCATCCTGGGCATTCTGCGCACAATTCTCATGCGCAGCCAGTGGCTTGACAGAGTCCTGGGCTTTGTTGTTATGGCGGTGATATTCTTCTCAATCATCTTCATTTCAAACGGCAGGGCCATGGGCGGCGGCGACTTTAAGCTGGTCGCGGCGTGCGGGCTTTATATCGGCCTCAAATTCAGCCTTTTAAGCCTTGTTATCGCCTGCGTTGTGGGCAGCGTTATCCACATTCTGCTCATGATTATCAAGAAAGTCGGGCACGAGCTTGCCTTTGCGCCCTACCTTGCGGCGGGCTACGCGGTAAGCGCTCTGTTCGGTGATATTATCATAAAATGGTATCTTGAAAAGATCTGGTTTTGAGAAAATTGCACTGAAAATCATCAAAAAAACAAAATATTATGCCATAAACCGAAAAAAAGTGATTTTTTGTTGTTGCTTTTTTTCGGTTTATTGTCTATAATAAAATAGACTAATTGAAAAAACTGTTGAGAAGGAAGTCAAGATATGGCAGCACGAGTTCTTAATATCCAAATCGGTAAGCGTATCTGCAAGGTCTGTGTTTCAAGCAAAAAGGGCAAGGCATACGAAATTACCGACAGTTTCATTTTCGCAACGCCGGCTGACACTGTCAACGACGGTCAGATTATCGACGCGGTTACTCTTGGCGAAGAGCTGAAGAATGAATTGAACAACCACAATGTCTATGTCAAGAACGCTATTTTTGCCGTCTCTTCCGCGAAGATCGCCACGCGTGAAGTGACAATCCCCGTTGTCAGAGACGACCAGGTCAAAAATATTGTTCAGACAAACGCGTCCGAGTATTTCCCGGTTGACATTTCGAACTATACCATCGACTCCATCGTCCTTGAAAAGGATGAGAAGGAAATGCGTATTCTCGTTGTTGCCGTGCCCAAGGTTATCGTTGAAGGCTACATCAGCCTTGCGGAACAGATAGGGCTTATCATCAACGCACTGGACTTCAGCGCCAACTGTCAATACAGAGTTCTGCACGCGGTTGCCGGTGAGGGCGTTACGATGTACGCTACCGTTGATACGGATTCCTCCTCCGTTCTGTTTATGGAGGGCAGCACCCTCCTGATGCACCGCTCGATTATTACCGGCGGCGACGCCATTGTTTCCGACTACATGGATCTTGAGAAGATGGAGTCCTGGCAGTACGGAGAGGCGCTCAAACGCCTTAACGGCAGTGAGGATCAGCCGGCGGTCGTCTACGAGGGCGAGCAGTCGAACATAGATCTTCTTACCGCCGCGATTTCGAGAACACGTGACTTCTTCCTGGGCGGCAAGTTCGCCGATAAGCCGATTGCAAGGGTTGTTCTCATGGGCACCTGCAGCCACATCGCCGGTCTTAAGGAGAGCCTCGCTTCAGCGATAGGCGTTGAGTCTTTCTGGCTTGACGAACTTGAGGGCGTTCAGGGTCTTGCAAACTCGATAAAGGATATTTCAATATATATCGACTGTCTGGGCTCAAACCTTGCGCCGATGAAATTCCTGCCCAAGGAATATCTTGACAAAAACGGCAAAAGAGGGCAGACAAGTTCCGCCATTAAAGAAAAGTACGGCACTGTTCTTGCCATCGCCGGCGCGGTGCTCGCCCTTCTTCTTGTCGGCACTCAGTTTATCACCTATAAGCTTCAGCAAAACGAGCTTAATAAGATAAACCACTCCATCAGCCAGAAGGAAAAATACAGGTCCCTTTACGAAGAGTACAATTCTTACACAGCGGGCGACGCCGGAATAACCGGTTTTGTCAGCGGCAGCCTTAAGAACAACTCGAAGCTTGTCGATTTCCTCGAAGAGATGGAAGAGAAGCTGCCCAAAAACATCAACACCCTTTCGGCTTCTTGCAGCGAAACCGGCATAAGCTTCAATATTACCGCCCCGGATTACGACACGGCGGTCGCCGCGGTGAGGGCGTTCAGGAGCTTTGAGTGTCTTGATCAGGTGACCTGCAGCTCCTATTCCTTGAGCGAGAGCGACGGCATTCCCGAGGTATCGTTCGCCGTCAACTGCACATATAAAGTTGAAATCGTCGAGCAGCCCGCGGCAGCCCCCGAGGCTCAGGCGGAAACCAACGCGGACGATGTTTGATGAGGAGGGAGTAGAGCAATGAAAGGCAAAAAGTTTACACTAACGGCAGCCAATATTCAGCTTTTGCTGGCGTTTGTCGGCGTGGCGGTTTTCCTTGCCGGGTACCTTCTCGGTTATCAGAAGCTGAGTGAAAAGAACGACACTATCGAGGCGGATATCAGAAAACAGAGCGCCGTTCTCGACGAGCTGAAAAATTATGAGAGTAACGCCCCTCTTTACAGATCCGGTATTGAGGATTCAAAATCAACAATCAATAAGCTTTTAAGCAGACTTCCCATTGACATCCTGCCCGAAGATTATCTTTTGTGGTATGTTGATTTTCATAATCACTTCGGTCTCGAGCTGCCGAGTATTTCAGTGACAACCGGCGACTATGTCACCGACTTTACGACCGTCATCAACGGTCAGTCCGCTTATGTCTCCGGCTACCGCGCCGGTTCAACATTCCAGGGCGAGTTCAGCTACAAGGGGCTTAAGGATTTCATCAAATATGTTTACAGCGAAGACCAGCCGGTAACCTTCCTTAACAACATCAGCTTTTCGTATGACGGCAGCACCGGTCTTCTCAACGTCACCGCTTCGCTTTCACGGTATTATATCAACTACGAAGGCGCGGTTTATGTCCCGTACCCCACAAGCTACCCCGTTACTATCGGTACGGACGACCCGTTTAACACCATCAGCAGCGGCCGCGCCGTTCTTCCTGAAACCGCGCCGCAGGCGGAAACCAATAACTAAGGAATATTGTTACTTAACCGGCTCGAAAAAGGGCCGGTTATTGGGCTATTTTTGATCAAGTCAGAAGTAAGAAGTAAAAAGTAAGAAGTAAGGGTGCTTCGCACAGATTATATTTATGGATATAAAAGCTGAGAAAAGCAAGGCTTTTGCAGTGAGAATAATCAATCTTTATAAGTATTTGACCGGCGAAAAGCACGAATATGTTCTTTCAAAGCAGCTTCTTCGTTCAGGCACGAGTATCGGAGCTAACATAAGGGAGTCGATGAGAGCGCAAAGCAAACCCGATTTCCAATCAAAATGTAATATAGCGTTGAAAGAGGCTGAAGAAACCTGCTACTGGCTTGAGCTGTTGCACGAAACCGATTATTTGGCGGATGCCGAGTTTGACAGCGTTTATTCTCAGGCATGCGAACTTACAAAGATTCTTTCTTCGGTTGTGTTATCCTTAAACCAACAGTATGATTTGGGCAAATGATGTTTGTGAAAGTTAAACATCATTTAAGATTGATTGTGTTTTTTGACATATAATTTGTGCGAAGCACCCATACTTCATACTTCATACTTTTGACTTCATATTTCATTTAAGCTTCATTCTTTGCGTTATGTTTTACACTTGGGAGAGTGCTGTCTGTTATGATAAAAGCTAAAAAGAAATTTAACATCGCCCTCGGGTCGGCGAAGAAAAGCAAGGCGGGTTTTTCACTCGTTGAGCTGATTGTTGCCGTCGCAATTCTTGCGGCTGTTATTGCGCCGATTATGCACACCTTTGTCACCTCCGCGCGTACAAGCACAAAGGCGCAGAAAATCGGCGAGCGCACGGATATGGCGTTCAGCATTCTCGGCTTGCTCAATTCCACCTCTGTCAAGAAATTCCAGGAGTGCGACGAGGGTACTGCGTCCCTTCTTCAGTTCGGGGATTCAACGGTGACCCTGCGTTCCGATCCGGACAACACCGTCCTTCAGACGACTCCCGGCACCGCGTCGCACTATAAGGATCAGGTCTATTACCTGACCGGCCTTGAGCAGGGCTCAAGCAAGTTTGACGCCCGCGTCACCATGACCCTCGGCAAAGAGGGCGTCAAAACCGAGTATACGCCCAAGGACGAGCAAAAGGTCCTTCAGGGCGAGCTTTACGGTTTTTACAACATAAACACGAGAGAGATAAAGAACTTCGAGGACCCGGACGGTTTCTTCGCTCAGCCCGCCGACTGGTCTTTGAACCCCGATAACGCCGATTATTATACCGATAAAGAGGGCAATGCTCACTACACCTCGGTTTTCAACGCGTTTTACGCCGCCGCCGGTCAGAAGAAATATGACGACAAGGAGCGCGTTATCATCGTTGATGTTACGGAAAATGACAACAAGGTATACACCAACATAACATACCATTATCTGTTCACTTATTCCCAGGCGGGTCAGCAGAAGTTTACGGTTGTGAGCAGAAAGTATTCCGTCTTCAGCGGCGGTGTCGAAAAGCACGAAAACGGCGCGCCCGTTTCTGCGTATATAATGTATTATCCGTTTTATAAGCAGACGAGTCAGGGCATAGACCTTGCGGGCGTTGTTAACGACGCGTGCAACTTCGGTATGGGTACCATCCCTTCAAACAACAGAGACAAGACGAGCAACGACGGTGTTGTCGTGCCCTTTGAAACGGGTAAAGATATAATTATCATAAATAATAGGGACGATATCGCGGTCAAGTTCTATTTCGTCAAACAGTGGAAACTCAACTATGAATACTCCGGTGAAAAGGATGACATTGTGAAGGGGAAGACCGGCGAAGAGCCGCTGTGTCTTCTCGAAAATCAGTCGCTGCTCACAAAAATTCTTGAGGTGCGCTCCTCAATATCCGAGGCGCTGGTACAGGGCTTTACCGTCTACACCAACGCCGGTCAGAACCTCCCCGTTGAGCAGGGCTATAACTCCGTTTCCACAACGCCCGACCCCGAGCTCTGGGTGACGGACAATACTTCGCTCGTAAACGAATCCGGCGATAACCAAAGGCTTCACTTTGCCGACGGCCTTGTCGATATATCGATGGTTGACAGAATTTATTATGTCAACATCGAGCTTTTTGAAAAGGACACCTTTAATATAGACGCCGAATCCGGCACTGTGACCGTCCCCGACGACGCTGTGCCGCTGTATGAGACTTCCGGCTCGGCGGCGCTTCAGGGATAGTAATTTCAATTCACAATTCACAAAGCACAATCAAATTGCAATTTGCAATTTAATGCTCATTTCTCAATGCTCAATGCACAATTATATTGAGATGATCGTAGGGGCGATTATCAATCGCCCGTGAATATCTAATAATTTCTAATATCTAACATCTAACATCTAATATCTAAACTGCGAGGGTGTGTCTCTTGAAAAACTTATTGAAGAAAAAACTGAATAGTTTTGTCAGGGAAGTTACCGGCAAAAGGGGCTCCGGCATACTGACCATCCTGGTGACGACGGTATTCCTTTTTGCGCTGTGTTCATCCCTGCTGTTTCTGACTTACACCGGTCTTCAGATGAAGGTGAGCATACGCAAGGGCAGCGAAGCCATGGCTGTGGCGACCACATCAATGGACGATGTCAAGGTCGCCGTTCAGGATATCGTCTCGGAATGCACCGAGAAGGCATACGCCGCCGCACTTGTCGATTACAGCGTAAACTCAGTGGGGGTCAGCTCCGTTTTTGCGGATAGATTTGTCTCGCAGTTCAGAGAGTTCACAAATACCGTTCTGGTTGAAAAAGAAGACGGTACAAAGGTGCCGGAATCGACTCATCTGCTCTATGACAATTATTCAAAATACAGCGTCAAGGTGCTCAGGGACAGGGTCAATTACACCGCCCTCAACACCGAGCTTGACGAGGAATATCTCGCTGCTCACGAAGGTTTGACAATACCCGAGAGCAGCATTCAGATTGAACTGACGACTCTGACCGGAATGAACGATGTTCAGGTTGACACTCAGAACGGCAAGATTATTCTCAGGAATGTCATGCTCACAGCGACGGTCAACGGCAACACCGCGACGATTGTTACCGATATTTCCATTGTAATACCGGACCTCGGTTCATCCCTTTCACAGTTCCAGATTACCGGTGTGCCGGAGTTCGCTATCATTGCCAACGGCGCCATCAGGCAGGACGGGCTTGAGGTTAACGCCAAATATTCGGGCACGAAGGTCAACGGCAGTTTTTACGCCAACGGCATTGAACTCATAGGCACAAATTCCATATCATTTGACGCGGGCGACATGATACTCGCGACAAACGCCGACGTTAAAACCGGCAGCGCGGTTTATGACGCGAACGGCAACCCCATTGTTACTGATTTCCGTATGACTTTGGGAGAGACCGCGAGATTCTGGGCTCAGAACATCAACGTTCACTACGGCGCGGGCGTTCAGCTCCTGGGTAAAACGAGCCTTTACAACGACCTGAACCTCAACGGTAACGGCGCGAGGGCAGACATCGGCGGAACATACTTCGGCTTCGGCAACGCAGTTATCAGTGACAGCGGCGTTGACGGCACAAACCTGTCGGATCTCAGCTCGTCCATTATCGCGGAGGGCAAGAATACAAAAATCAATATCCTTGCCGACACCGATTTGAAACTCGCGGGCGTGAGCTTTATTCAGAACACAAAGGGTGTCAACACGGGCGAGGCTATTATGGGCGAGTCAATTTCAACCCGCCAGAACCAGAGGCTTTACCTTTTGCCCGCCGATTACTTCTATTATGTTGAAGCCGAGCTTACGGAAGCCGGCGTAAACAGCGGCAGGGACAAGGCGGGCGCGCCTAAGGTCTATTCGCTTGTTAACCCCGTTGTGTTTGACTCCGTTTCAAAGTTTGCCAACTATAACTATCATCTTGTTGATGATATGGTTCTCTGGACTATCGAAGGCGAGGACAGAACGCTGGCGTATTACAGAACGTTCGGCGCCGACATCAACCTGAAGGTTATGGGCATCAACTATGCGGGTCAGAGCGCGGCTTATGTCTTCCTTGATTTCGGCAACGATGCGAACGGCATCAAGGCATCCAACGAATTTTTCAAGGATTATTTCACCGCTAAACCCGAGTTAGTAAGCCGCTATGTGAGCGACTATGTTAAAGTCACGGCTGAAGACAGCGTAACTCTCAACACCATAGGCAACTATGTTGTCGATGAAAACGGGTTGCTTGTTCTTAAAGAGCCCTCTCTTTCAAAGAATAACTACGATACTTTGGGTCTTGACTGCGGCAACTATCAAAGGCAGTATGAGCTTATCAGCCGCACACTGACCTTTAACGAAATTGACGACCCGGATATTACACCTTATTCATACTATATCAACTCGGCGACCGGCGATTCCCTCAAGCCGTATAACGGCTTAACGATGACAGCATCCGCGAGCGCGACTTTACCCGAGGAAATCAAGGCGGGTGACGATGCCGTTAACTCATACAACCCGTCAACCGGCAAATACAACGCGGACAGCTACAACATCGGCGATCTGCTTTTCGAGGCGTTTGATTCCGACGGAAACTATCTGAAATATAACGAGAACGGTTCGGCGGTTACTCACTATCAGTATAACAGGGCAACCGGCACATACAGCGCGGTTACAACCCAGGCGGCTGAAGTTGCGAGAATCTACTTCGGCAATGCTTCAATCGATGATAAAATGCCCGACACCGTCGCGCTTGTTATAACAATGGCATCCGGCGATCAGGTCGGTGACGTCACCGTCAAAAGAAACTTCAGCGGGCTTATCATCAGCGCCGGCGAGATTTCAATCGCCGAGCCGTCAGACGGTGTGGCGGGAACCGGCACAGAGAAGATGAGTATAGAAGCTTCCCCCACAAGGTTCGCTACAGCCTTCAGCGCTCTTGAAAAGGCGGGTATCGGCTGCAAGGGAACGTCGAACCTTATCAGTGAGGATAAATACATTTTCAACGTCGATCCCACAAATTCAGAATCATGGCAGACCGGCGGTCAGGGCACCAACATCACCGCCCTTGTTCAGTATGAAAACTGGTCAACGAGGTAATATAATTCTCAATTCTCAATTTTCCACGGAGTGTTTTACTACACGGAGTGTTTTGTTATGAAAAGAGTGAAGTCAAAATTCAATAAGGCTTTGACCGGCGCGATCGGCGGCAAAAGCGGTCTCTCGCTTGTGGAGCTTGTGATCGTTGTCGCAATTGCTCTTACGCTTGTCGCCGTGACGGGAAACGCGCTTATTCATATGTACCGCGCGCGGGCAAATTCGGCGAGCGAAAAAATCTCCGCCGCAATTTCACAAAGCAAAATCAATACCCTCAGCGGCAAAAAAAACAAGCTTGTTATTTACCGCGATGACCGTGGAGACTATTACTCGCAGTTTTATCCTGTCGATCACTACGAGGATTTGCTTGACCCCAGCGGCAACACTGTTGTTGACGACAGGGGCGACGCTGTGAAGGATTATTCCAAGCCGGTATTTGACGAAGACAACCCCTATGAGCAGCAAAAAATCTGCGAGAAAAACATCGACGTGTTTTTCCGTAACCTTTCAAACGACCCGTTCCAGCTTGCCAAGAGCGAGAAAGCCGACTCGGAGCTACTTGTGTATGATAAAATCGAGATTGAGTTCTCGTCTCAGGACGGTTCTGTTGTGGCGGCAAACCGTGTCACCTCGATCGACAACGGTCTGACATTCCAGGCGAACAGTATTATAACTCAAGGTGTCAGCGAGGAGTTTAACAACCAGATTAGAATTACCGTTGAAGAGGGGACGGTGGTTAATATAACCGTCTATTGCCTGACCGGCGGTATTGAACCGAACGGGAGATAATATAATGCGTAATGCGTAGTGCGTAATGCGTAATTAATCATAAATCTTAACCGGAGGGAGTATGAAAAAGCTGAAAGAAAAATTCAATAAATCCTTCGGCGCCGAAAACAGCAACAAATCGGGCTTCACCCTTGTAGAGCTTATCATCGCCGTGTCTTTACTCGCGGTTGTCGCCGTAACGTGCGGTATGCTTATGTCAAGCGCGACTAACATCTGGTCATCGACCGATTCGCGCGAGAGGCTGCAGTATAAATCCACCGCCGCTCAGGTCTTTCTGAAGGAATATCTTTCCGACTGCGCTGCGTATTGTGACGATACGATTGTCAGCAATGTTTATGACGGAGAAGGCAATCTTACCGGCAGCAGCTCGGCGTACCACATTTTTGTAATCAAAAGAAATGACGAAGACCTGAAATATCTATACGATTTTTATTACGATACAGACGAGGCGGATTCCGATGCGGGAGCAACCCTTTATCTGACAAAAACAAAGCTGAAGATCGACCCCAACACCGGCTCCATGGTCAGGGACAGCGCCGCGCTGGAAAACGCGACTCAGCCGCTTGCGACAGGTATCCGTTCAATAAGCACGCAAACCGAGCTTTACAGAACGGCTAACGGCGTTGACTACGCGAATAACGTTAAACTCATAGTTACGATTTCAAACAGCAAAAAGCAGTACACAAAGTCAAACCTTATCGCCCTCAGGTCAAATCCGATTTATGTCGCTGAGAAGAGCGGCGCGAACGAGACCATCGCCGACACCCTTATCGAAAAGTATTACGGCGTTATCAGCGGCGTGAGGGATATGGCGGGGCAGGCTGCCACTGCCACGACCGAAGCTACAACAGCGGAAGGCGGCTAAAAAATACGAATCGGACATCCGTCATCTAACACCTAACACCTAACACCTAACACCTAAATTCGGGGGCCTAAATATGAAAAATATGTCAAAGCCAAAGAAAATACTGCTGACCGCGGTATCATTTCTTTTGATAGTTTCAATGACAGTGACGCTTTTCGGCAACATCGACCGTGCGAGCGCCGCTTCGTCACTCACGCATATTGAAGAGATTAAAAGTTCATATGCCGGTTCAACCTTCAAGGTGCTCGAGATTGCCCCCGAAAGCGACGCGGGTTCAATCGGCTATTATATCAAAGGTGAGGAACCGGTTGCCAATTGGCGCGAAACCCTTGCCGGAATAGCCAACCAGAGCGTGCGTAAGGTTTACGCGACCCGCCTGTGGTCAGCCCTCGTCGAAAAAGAGCTTCTGACAATCGGCGCTTCGAACACCGATGAAACTCCCATGTACTCAAGCGGCAATTATGACGAGCAATACCCCTGGGTCAATCAGTACAGCGCCAACCCCCTTACGGAAACTCTTGAGCTTAACAAGGTTGAAAAAATCAACGCGGTCAACGGCGTTATGTCCCCGGGCGTGTACACCGTTCTCGGCGAAAAAGGCACCGGCAAGTATATAAGGCCGTATCTTGACGCAAAGCAGGAGACAAAGTTCAAATTCTATATCATCGACGGTTATGACAGCTCCGGCAATGCCGAATATAAAGAAGTAACATTGTCCTATCCCGTTGAAGGCGGCGATGAGGTTCTGGTGAAAGACGGCTCCAAAACCGTTACGGAAGGCACGGTTTGCATAAAATTCAACGACGATGAGACGGATACTTATTATCAGATCGGTTCGATTGAGCAAAAAACAATAAGCGAGACCGAGTTCAAATATTTCCTTCTCAAGCTCGATGACGCTGTTTATTACCGCCAGGAAATAAGCGAAGGCGAAAGAAGATACCTTGAGCTGAACGCCTGGAACAGCACGCCTGCCGGCACCGTGATGTACATCGCAAAAAAATATCCTCAGGAAGAATATGACTATGACGTTGTCAAAAAGTTCAGACTCGCCGACACAACCGGTTCAAGTTATTACAGCTTTGACGGGTTTATGAGCGGACTTGGCGCAACGATTGAAAAAGATAACTACAAGACCACAAGAATCCTTATGCCCGACAACAAGAGGGAGACCGTAACCGTTTTCGGCACCACCGAAAAGAACTGGGAATGGGCAAAGGCGTACTGGCAGGACACAACCGGCCCGAAAAAAGGCAAAGAGCAGTATTTCGACATGAACAAGGTCTACGGCAATGCCGCCGACTTCTATTCGATACCCGTTTCATCCGAGGATGATCCGGCGAGTGACCATACATATTATCTCTCTTTCAGAATCAGCGACCTGCAGCCCGGCTTCAGAGCGCAGGTGAGCGTTATCCCCTACAGCTCCGCCGGCAAGGTTGTGGGATACACACCTAACTATTCGAAACAGTATTATCTGGCAAGCCGTTATTTCACAACCAACGGCGCGCACAGCATAGAGTTCAATGTTCCAAACGGCGTGGGCACCGATATCGCCTATGTTCAGGTAAGGTATGATGTTAACAGCATCAAGGCAAGAGCTACCTTCAGCGAAATCAAGATGTCAAGGTACGACTCAAACTATTTTAACTATGACAAGTGGGTGTCACTGCCGATACAGACAACTCAGTTCGACAATTCCGGCAATGAAATCACAAAACAGAGCGTCAGAAGAATGAACACCGTCACTACGGATGACGCTCATATCGCGGTAACGGTGAAGATGAAGAACGCTTCGAAGATGTACACAAACTACGCCACAGGGGCGGACATCTCGAACTTCTATATGATGGACTGCGAGCCGAACACAAAATATACAATCAGCTATCATGTTGAGTCATCCATGGATACGGGCGGCATCAACATACTGAATCTTTACGGTTACGGCAGACATTACTACGAAAAAATCGACGGTGACAAAACATATAAGCTGCTTAACGGCGGGGTGAACGAGACAAAACTGCCCGGCACTTATTCATTGACTTTTGTCACCGACAGCGATATTTATCACTTCGGTATTTCTTTCGGCGCGAGGAGCAAAAACGGCAAAGCCATAACCCACACCGCCGTTTATTCAAACCTTTCAATTACAAAAGCGGGCGACTTTGAAAACACGGAGACCCCGACTCATGTCCAGAATATCGACCACTTCACATACGGCAACGTTGTTGAACTTGTGGGCGACAATCTGTTTGATCTGGGCACATGGAGTCTTAACGCGAAGAGCAGCGCCAAGGCGCCTTATAACAGTGCGAAAAACCTGTCCGAGTCCGGTTACAACCAGAGCTCGGTTGAAAACGATCTCAGCCGCCAGACCATCACGGTCAGGACGGGCGTCAATGCGGGCAATATTTTCACCGGCGAATACAGCGGCTCAGGCAGCAGGGACGGCTATTATTTCATTCAACTGCCCGAAAACAAAGACACCGATTCTTTAAGATACAGAGTTTCTTATTATGTTGAAAACAGTCTTGCGGGTAACAGCTCTCAGGTGAGACTGACGTTTTTCGACAACAATTTTGCTCCGATTACGGTGAGCGTGCCGAACATTGACAACAACGGCACCGAGAGCAAGACAAGCTATACAAGAAAGTCAAACGGCAGCGGCAATCAGAGCTTTGACGTAACCCTGCCGAACGAATGCAGATACATTCAGCTTGCTTTCGGCGGCAGAGACGGCGGTATTGTTGCCAACGAGCAGATTGCGATTTTCAGCAACATTCAGGTTCAGCCGTATAATGTCAACGCGTTTTTCTATGACCTGAAGTGGACTTCCGATGTCAAATACGCCGGCAACGTTCACGATGACGGCAAGCTTTATCTGAGCGATACATCGTCGATACTTGCCGACGGTTACTGGAACGAAAAGATCGCGAATCCTTCCGCCCCGAAGCAGAAGATTGTATATTACACCATGGAAAACGCAGACGGCGCCGTTCCTTCGCTTAAGATTGTAACGGACTACACGAGCGCTGCGCTTAAAAACAAGGATATATATGTCAAAACCGACTATGTCGAAAAGGGCGTTATCGGTTCAGTCGGCTTCAGCCTTTCTGTTGACACCTATTACACCAAAACCGTTGTTGACGGTGAGGATAAGTATACCGCAATAGATGACCTTAACACCCTCGACGAAAACGAGGTTATCTATTACAGAACAAAGAACTCCGGCGGTGAAGGCTATACCTATTCCGCTCTGGGCAAAAAGAACGACACCGTTGTCAAAGACACTGTTTACTGGTACGGCGACGGTAACGACAAGAGGATGGTCACAAAGACAAGCGACCTCCATTACGGTGACACCGTTTATACCTACAACTCCGTCACGGATGAGTACGAGGCGGACGGTACGATCGGCGCGAGAAACTTCGTTCTCGAGGGCTCGGTTGTTGACGGCGTTATGCAGGAGGGCGGCGAGCAATACTATCTGCTTGAAAATAACGAATATGTCAAGATAACGGACTGGAGAACCGTCGAGTGCGGCACAACCGTTTATGCCTACTGTTATGATGAGGCAATGTACAAGCGCGTTGCGAATGACGACGAAGACGCCGGCTATATCTATGAGTATGTCGGCAGAGTTGTTGTTGACTATGCCTACCAGGGAACATATGGTGAAGACGGCTTTACACCGGACATCAGATTTAACACCGAGGGCAACCAGATTGTGCTTGAAGACGGCGAGCTTTATTACATCTATGAGGATGAAAGCTACAGACCGGTTGTCGCGTCGGATAACCTTAACGCAGGCGCGGCTCTGTTCACTCTTGACAAACGCTTTAACGCGGCGAGCGGCTCAGGTTTCCTTGACAGCAGCACGGTTTATTACTACGCGAATATCAATTATGACAATATAACCCCCGTTTCAGCCTCTTTCGACGACGAGCACCGCTACTATGTGGGTGAAAACAGCTTTTCCGTCGCCGAGGACTGGGAAATTCCGTTCTTTGTTGAGGACGGCATTGACTACTACATCTATGTCGGCGCGGGCAACGGAATCTATAAATACTTCAACACCGATGTCGGCGATGAAAGGGCGACTATCAACACAGTCGCAACGCAGGTCGTCTTTTATAATGGCGGTATCGAAAACAACAACTGGTTCTTAAGACATGTTTTCGACTATGATATCGACGGCACGGATTACACGAAGCTTGTCAACTACACAAGCGGCGGGAACGAGTACGAGATGATGAACGTTACCGTTGACACCGTAACAACGACCTTCCTCAACACCAAAAAGAAGAAGGACGTCGATGCGTTTGTCTCCGGCTTCGATCTTGTCGTGTTTACGGGCGGCACATCTGTTTTTGAAGACGCGCCGACCTTTACGGACGATCTTTCAAAGGACGCGTATGATGTTCTTAAAGAGTTCATTATAACATACGAAACGCCGACGGTAGTCGATATCGCCTTGACGGCTATTGACTACAGAGACAGCGGCGGCGGAAGATTTGTCTATCTTAAATCTCTGGTTAATGATGTCGGCGGCGGGCGCAACTACGGCGGCGTTGAAAAATTCATATACCGTTACAGCGGCACTGCGCTGCCGAATGTTCAGCACACAAACAGCACCATCGCCAACAAGCTGTTCGCCGATGAACTTCAGGGCCAGCACTCTTCGGCGGCGGGCGCTTATAACGAAGTGTATCAGGATATCCAGCTTGAAAAGGAGAGTAAGCCAACCCTCTTTGACAAGGTGACGGAGGCTACCTGCATCCGTTACATCATCAACTACGCCGGCAGAGCGGTCGAGTTCAACAAGACGGAGCTTCGCGTTCTTGACATTGAACCATATACGCAGGCTCCCGCGGAATACATAAGCGGATCCCTGTCAATGCTCACGAGCGTAGGCAACTATACATATTATAACCCGTACTACTACTATGACAGCTTTATCGGCGATATATTTGACTGGAACTTATACAGCGAACTGGGCGAGTACAGGACCGAAACCTTCAACTACGCCAGCGGTCTTACGGTTGAAATGGTTAAGGAGTGGTTCCCGGACGGCAGGCTTCAGTATGTCAAGTCAAAGAAGACCCTTAACGACGGCACTGTCGAAAAGGAATATGCCGATACCGAAATCACCATCACCCGTATGAGTATGTCGGAGTTTAACGGCTCGAACCTGAATCTCGTTGAGAACTTCGACCTTGTCTATATCGGTTCGTCACTTACGAATATGAACTACCGTCTCTACGGTGAGGACGAAGCGGACGAAAGGTTTGAAAAGGACGAAGAGGGTTACTACATCAACCGCGAAGGCAACAGGATTGTCTGGAAAGGCAAGGAAATAAACGAGCTGCCTGTCAGCGACCCCGACAAACTTATCAACAGGGAATACCGCGACCTGTTCGTTCAGCTTGTAAAGCGCCCGGATTATCTCAAGACCCTTATTCCCGATTATAACGAGTATTACATGGACGGCATGTATTACACCAACATCGGCGATATTTACTACGCAAGGAACGGCGTTGACTCAACCCTTCACCGCAACGCGACACGCCTGGGCGGTCTTCTTGCCGACGATTATAACTTCAACTCAGGTGTGGGCAAGAACCTGTGGGAAATCAAGGCGGATGACGATACCCTTCACACTCTTCCCTTCCTTGACCTTCGTTCCGGCGGCAACGACATCACCGCCAATAAGAAGGCGCAGCTTGACGAGTTTTCCGCGGCGGGCTACCCCGTTGTGCTCTCGGACGCGCTTTGCGAAAACGACTGGCAGGGCACTCTGGAATGCACGCTTGAAGCGAAGATAGAAAAGGGTTCATACCGCGAGGGCGGTTTCCTCGGCATAGGCGCCACCAAATATGACGGCAAGGTGACCTTCACCGCAAAATATACGGGCGATGCTTTGCCTGCCGGCGTTCAGCCGCACTACACATGGTATGTTGACGGCAAAGCCATCAAAGAGACCGGTAAGAACGATTATTCCTTTGAGGATTATCAGGCAAACATCTCTTACAGGGAGGCTGACTCAAAGTGCGACGGGCTTGAAAGCCAGTTCGTCTTCGGCGTCAACTGTGACGGTGATGCCTACGATGACTATAAAAACAAAACGGGCGACAACGCCTACAGCTACTATGGTAAAACCTACCGCGTTGAAATCACGAGCTTTGAGTTTAAATCCGCTAAATACACGAGCCTTGTCAAATTCTCTCACCCCAAGAGCAACACACTGACCTTCGCGCCGAATGAACTGACCTTCACCTCCGTTGTGTCTCACCCGACCGGAAGCACCGCTGCGGCGAAAATTTCCACAACTTACACCGACACTAACGGCGGACAGCTTGTTGACCTTCAGCCCTATTCCATCGGTAACGGCAACAGCCGCGCTCCGCTTGCGGACAGCAACTATAATGTATCCTTCGGCAGCGGCAGCAACGAAAAAGATGTTTACTACTACGATGTCAACGAGAATTATCAGGTTGCCGTTGACAAAGACGGCTTGGTTGTCAAAGAGTGGGAGATAAAGGACGGCGTAGCTGTCAAGAAGGGCGCGGCTGTCAGCGATGACAACAGGGTCTATTTCCCATACAGCGGTCTTCACGCCAACTACCAGTGGAAAAACCGTAACTGGTACAGCTTCGGCGGCAATCTGTGGGGCGCGACCGGATGGTCAAGCTCAAAATATGTTGAGTCAACAACCTATAAATATGAAGACGGTGTCACAGACCTTACTATGCAGCTCGAAAAGAGCAGAGACTATATTGCCATATGCTTCGACTTCTACTGTGACCTGTTTGAACAAATCAATATGTTTGACGCGGGTCTGCTTAACAGCAAGGCGGTCAGCGACTCCGTCGGCAAGGGCAAGACGGACAGAGAAACAAGAAACATTCTCTTCCCATACTTCCCGACAAGAAGCGGCAGCCCCGGCGCGTCCGGCGCGGCGGTTCTCGCCCTTTCGGAAGACAGGATTGACAATTCATCGCTTCTGTTTGAAACCCTTGACGCGAAGATCAACGCGAAAATGTCAAACGTTATGAGCACCAGCGGTATTACCGTAACAGAAGGCAGAACATCCAATACCGAAAAGAAGCTCAAAAATCTTGTCAACGCATCCAAGGTTTATTTTGAGAGCAATCAGATTGTCGGCGACAATGTTGTCACAACTGACAACACGCTTTATGAATACAAGTTCAAGATAACAAACCACAGCGGCCATTCAAACGACCCGTATGACTACAACGTTTATGTTGACTCGAACGCCGACGGCAATTTCTCCGAAAGTGAGATTCAGCCCAAGAGCACGGTCTGCGGCGTCTTTGAGGGCGATACCGCGACGGCTCCGGAGCAGAGCCTTCAGCTCAGCGGCGGCAACAACAACTCCGTTAATCACGAATATACCCTGAGAATGAACCTTGAAGCAAGGCAGCTTTATTCGTGGAAGCTTGAGGTTATCAATTCCAACAATTCAAGCGTTCATAACAGTGTTCGCGGTTTTGTCTATTCCGTCAACGGCGATGCGGCAGACCTGACACCGCAAAGGGAAATCAGCGTTCTTCAGGTGCTGCCCATGGGCACGGTGCCGACCCAGGAAGGTTGGCTCGGCCTTCCGATTGCGACAACCTCGTATAACCTTACAAACGCCGTAATGAACACGGCAAGCTACAACACAAGCAGCATCTGCAGCGTTTTCCTCAGAGATATATTTGCCTCAAATGAGCTTTACGGTCTTAAACGCGTTATCAATGACGACCCGTGCCAGCCGGGCAAGAAGGTAATAACCTTCATGATTCAGTATGACAGGGTTCTTAGAAAACAAAACTACGACACAGGTAAGAACCCTGACATCGTTATCAACATTTATCAGAAGAGCGTTTCGGAATTCTGTAACAAGGATAACAAATCCAATATTGATGAAGAGCGCGAAATGGGTAACCTTACCCGCGCCGAGTGCCTCGCCCTTCTTAAAAACCTCAACGGCAATCTGTATGAAATGAGGGTTTCAAAGAACGGCGCAATAACAAAGGCGGACAAACAGAAAGACTTTGATATGCTGATTGTCGGCTTCGGCGATTCCTACTGCAACGGTGTTTCCGAACAGCTTTCACAGGCGATATCCGATTTTATAGACACCGGCAAGCATGTTCTCTATACCCACGACGCGACAAGCTATGCCAACAACTTCTACGCCAACAACCGCCAGGCTGAAGGTTATTACATGAACCTTTATGTTCGTGACAGGGTCGGCCTTGACCCCTACGGCATAACGACGGGCATCCTCAGCCGAAGCGACCTTAACCGCTCCGAGGCAGGTGTAGGCAAAGATGATTCGCCGGCAAAATACGGCTACACCGACGATATGTATTCGGGCGCCGTTCCCTTTGAATACTATGACACGACTCCGGTTGTTTATCAGTACTATTCGACAAGTCAGGGCGCCTATGTTCAGGGCAAAGACAAAAACGGCAATGTAATAAGCGGCGTGAATAAGCACCTTGCCAATGTCAAGAAAGGCTCGGATGACAAGTGGACTGTAACCCATGTCAGCCAAAAGCTTGAAGATGATCACGGTCAACCTGTTGGTTCGGCACAACGCGACGGCGACAGCGAAAAATACGGCGTTTATGTTTATTACGATACTACATCGCAGGGTGACGGCACAGGCGAATATCAATACTGGCATATCGGCTACAATCAGAACAACGCTTTCATCTTCTATGAATCCGACGCCACCGAAGTTCAGGGTATGACCCAGGGCTACGATTCCGAAGGCAGAGCTCTTTCAACAGCTAACTACCACGCCGCCGTGGCAAAATATGAGGACGGCAAGTGGGTTGTTGACGCAACCTACACCTATCGCGGCAGCGGCAAGTGGAAGAGCGACGAGGGCGAAGCGGATATCAACACCTCATCCTTCGACCTTGCTCCGTCGTCACCCGCGAACGGCTTTAAGGTCTACGGCGCTTACTGCTATTACACCGTTGACAAAACCGGCAAAGGCCAGTGGAATGTCGGCTTTGACAAAGACGGCAATGTCATTGTCTACGGCAAGACGAACGGCTACCCGATAATCGAAACCGGCGAAAGCACGAGAATAGCCAATATCGACTATTTCACCAACAAGGGCTACAAGATAGCCTATCTGCCTGACAGCGGCAAGGCTGAAAACGCTTTCCAGACACAGGCTTACACGCGCTACGCGATGGAGAGAATGCGCCGCGAAGCGCCTTCGACCTCGATCTTCAGCTCCAATTTCTGGAAGAAGTTCAGCCGTACATGGTGGCGCGAGCTCAGAAATCTGAAAGAAATGATTGAAAATCAGCTTTCGCCGACAGCCGGCAGTATAACCGACACGTCGCAGGCTCCCCTTTATACCGACAAGATAACCCAGGTCAACAGCGGGCGTATAACGACCTATCCGTATAACCTTAATACGGCGGGCAGGGGTGTATCGGGCGTAAGCAACCCGACAACGAGCCTTGATTATATCGACGGCTTTGTTTCCAATGAAAACAAGAACCTGAGCTATGTGGGCAAACAGACGGATTTAACCGTCAATATGACGCATGAGCAGTATTACAGCCTTGACCTTACAGGCGTTCAGAACGCGGACGGAACATTCACTAACGACTTCGCGACCGTCTGGTACTGCCTTGGCGGAACGAGGGACAACTTACAGGGCGACACTCAGGCCGGCGGAATGTCAGAACGCAGAACGCAGGGCTGGTTCAGCAGATGGTGGGACGGCAACAAGGTTCCCGATATGCCTCGCTACGCCTATGAAGACAATATCAGGAACGACTGCGCCGACGCCTATTATCTGTACACCTATAAGAATGTAACCTACACGGGCGCCGGTCACACTAACAATATGACGCTCAGCGAAGCGATGCTGTTTATCAATACCATCGTCGCTTCCGCGGAGGCGACAATTGACGGCAACGTCGCGTCCATTGAAGCTCTTGACAGCGATACAAGCGAGCAGATTCGCTACTACCTTGCGCAATATTCCGAAAAAGAGGTGGATACCGCCGCGACTCCGCTTGAATCCCGCGACTCAGATGACTTCACGTTTGATCTTCACCTGACAAACGTTCAGGGTGACGTTATTGTTAAGCCTTATTACTATAACGACCTTGCAAACGACAGTACCGTTACGGTTGAACCCTCGGGCGAAAGCGGCGAGGCGCAGGTTGTTTACAGATACGTTGCGATAAGCGGTTCCTCCATCAACTGGTCTTCAAATCCTGTTGTCACAATGAAGATGAACGGTAAGGATACATATTTGTTCCTTGCAAAATCAAGGTCTCCGCTGCCGACATACAAAGGGAAACCGGTCTATTATTCCGTAAGCGGTAATGATTCAAAGTTGACCGGTTATATGGAATTTGAGACCGATCAGGTTTACCGCTTCATCTCGACGGCGCACTCCGAAACCAATGCGATTAACGGCATAAAAACCATGGGATATGTAAGGACCAACGCGACGCTCTCCGCTTCAGCGCTGATGATAACGAACGGCTATTACTTAAGGTCCAGGTATGTCTATAAAAACGGTGTGTTCGGCGATGATTGCGGTCTGCCGGGCGGCGAGTACACCGAGGCAAACGGTTACTACCATATCTACGGCGAATTCAAGGGAACCAACGCGAACAACCAGTATTATGAAAAGAGAGCGATCGAAGTAACTACGCAACCCACGCAGGTTGAGCCCGGGACCCCGGTCATGACGGATAACAATACCTACCTGCCGACAATTTATATCAAGCAGAATTATCAGGTGACTGTCTATGACGAAGACCTCAAGCCCGTAACCGTCAAGTTCTATGACGAAGGCAGCGTGAGGATAATAACCGAGGTTGACGGCACTGCGACCTATAAGAAACCGGGCGAAAGCGAGACAAAGCGCTTTATGAAGTCCGGTGACAGCGAGGTCGAGGTCAATGTATCCTATATCGAGGGCAAATACAGGCAGTATCCCGGCGCCGCAGTTACCGAAAACTGGTTCAAGAAGCTGACCGGTCTTGCGGTTACAGAATACCTGATTAAGAACTACTGTGTGCCCCATATTTACGAAATCAAGGGCTTTGAGGGTTCTTCCGAGGTGACGCTTGATATCTTCAGGGATAAAGAGACGGATAAGCTTATGCTCTACAGGAAGAACGGCACCGTTCTCACGACTCCTCAGGTATTTAACCCGGCGGCTTACAAGGTGACAAACGGCGGCGACAGCATGACCGAAGAATACTACGAAGCCCACAAGGCGGAATCGGATGATGACCTTTATAAGATTATCCTTAATTCCTACGCGGGTCAGGTTGTCTACTTCAGAGCGGACTCCGCTACCGGCACCGATAAGGGCAAGGGTATTCCTTATTCCGTACGCTTTGTCAAGATGAATATGAAAGCTCTCGGTTAAAAGCCGCACAAAAAGCAAACCGGGCGATTTTAACAATAATATATATTGATGTATAATTATTATACAGATAGACGGTTAATATCGCCTGAATAGGTAAAAACAAAAAAACGGGGCTGCCGCAAATGAGTCAAATCAGATGCGGCAGCCGATTTTTCCTTATTTATTTTGCTTGACAAACTCCGATATCGGCAGTACAATGTACTGACAGGAGGTGATATTGTGGCTTTTTCAATAAGACTCAGTGAAGAAGAAAGGGAACTTGCGACAAGCTACGCAAAAATCCACTCATACTCACTGGCAGAGGCTTTTAAAAGGGCTCTTTTTGAAAAAATCGAGGATGAATATGACATAGCTGTCGGAGAACAGGCGCATAATGAATATGTATCTGACGGTAAGAAAAGCCGCCCGATTGGTGAACTCTGGAAGGAATGCGAAATATGACCTACAGGGTTGAAACAACATCGCGTTTTGACAGAGAATTTAAAAAACTTGACAGGTATACTCAAAGAATCATCAAATCATGGATTGAAAAAAATCTTGCCGGATGCAGTGACCCGAGGGTTCATGGGAAAGGTCTGACTTCTGACAGAAGTGGTCAATGGCGGTACCGTATCGGTGATTACAGGCTGATTTGTTCAATAGAAGATGACAGGCTTGTTATTCTCGCATTAACAGTTGGACACAGGAGAGATGTTTATTCAAAGAAGTAAGACAAGGAACCGTCCCCAGAAAGAAAGGGGACGGTTCCTTGTCTGAAGTAGAGTCAGGTTTTAGCCGACCTAAAAGAAGGGTTATTTTGCGTTTTTAAGAATGTCCATCAGTTCTCTCGGTGTAACAACAAAAGGCTTGACCGGAAAATGCTTAGTGTTTCCGGTTACAAGATAAGCATCATTACTTTCTTTCATCTTTTCCAGCACAACCTCATAAAACGGCAAATCTTTCATATCCGGCAGTATAATGCCTGACGGCGACGGTTCAATGAAGACGCCATACTGCTCCATTGCACTGAGCAAATACGATACGATATCCGCAGAAAAGCCAAATTTCCTTCTCCCCAACACTTCACGATATTCCTTTTTGATCTCGTTACTGTAAACCGGAATGATTTCTCCCTCAATCAATTTGCTGACAACCTGAACTGTAGCGGAATCATTATTACTTGTCAGTAAAGCAGAAACCAGCACATTGGTGTCAATAACAGCATAGCAAGTCATCCCCCGGTCTCCATGCGCGCTTTGTCGATTTCTGCATTGATTTCCTCAATCGTCATGTCAGACACGCCGTTGTTTTTTGCCTGTGCGCGCAAGGCTTGAAATGCCTGCATAGCGCCGTTTCTTGTAATCTGTGTTTCAGGGGACGAAATCTCAAAAGGAATGCGGCGCTGCCTGACAACCGCCCGTGCAAAAATATTAATGGCAGTTGTCATATTCATACCGAAATCCTGACAAAGAGAGTCAAATTGATGTTTTAACGCTTCATCCATACGAACACTGAATGTTGCCTGTGCCATATTCTGCACCTCCTTCGCTACTATTATATGCAATAAGGTGCAAAAAGTCAATAAATATGAACCTGATTCCGGGAAGGATAGGGAACCGTCCCCTGTCCGGTATGAAAAAAGCCGCCCGAATGGGCGGCGAAGGCGAAGAAGTCATCTTTTGCAGCTCGTCACGCTGTTGCAACAGAATTAATTGCATTCAGTGATTCGGAAATCCGGTTTTTCAGATTTCTTATATCAATGTCGTTCTGGATATTGAGGAAGTACTTTTCGGAGACCCCGAAATATTTTGACAGACGCAGCGAGGTTTCGGCGATAATCTTTCTTCTGCTGTGAAGTATATCCTGTATTCTCGACGTGGGAACGCCGATTTCTTTTGAAAGTCTGCACGTTGAGATTCCGAGAGGGCCCATAAACTCTTCAAAAAGGATTTCACCGACAGTCGGTGTTTCAATAATTGCGTTCATATCCATTATTCTTTTCTATTTACTCTTCAAAATATGCATTCATATAATAGTTTCTTATTCCACCTTCAGGGTCATAATTTATAACACTGTCGCCCTTTATGGTAAAGGGCTCGCCCGGATACTTTTTAGCCACATCTTTGTATGCCATATCAACTGTATAACTTTCTCCTGGCTTAACTTTTTTCATAATAGTCATGTTGTTTCTTATCTTACCATGAATAACTATATAGACAGTTGCCGGAGTTGGAGGTCTTGTATTGATAGTTGTTGGCTTTGTTGTGGTTACTTTTTTAGTGGTCGTGGTTGTTGCTTTTTGTTTTGTTTTATCCGAAATATAATATCTATTGGAGTATTCAGACTCTTCGTCGTTAAGCAGTAACGCTGTAGATTCAAAATTCTCATTTTCTGATATTTCGGAAATGAGAAAATCCGACTTAACCCATCCGGTTTTTCCTTTATATGTAACCTTTGACCAACCATCGGACTCCTCTTCAACAACAACTTTTGTTCCCTTTGGTATTCCAACTAAGACTTTGCCCTCAAGCGACGGCTTTTCTCTCAGCCTAAGATCATCTTGCTTGGTGTTTATGATAAACACATCGTAGGTTGAGGTTGATTCAATTGTCTCAGATTTTCTTTCTTCGCTTGTAGTTGCCACAGTTGTTGTGGGTTCTGTTTCCGCTTTTGATGATGAAGTCTCTTCCGATTGTTTTGATTGACCCAACTGACAACCGCTGAAACTAATTAGCAAAGACAAAGCAAGACACAAAACCGAGAATTTTTTGACAAAAGAAACCATACTATCACCTGCTATTATTGATAGAGTAATTATACCCATATTTATATTAAGATTCAATATTTATTGGAATGGAATCTTGTGCCGAGAACTAAATACAATCCTTTTAAGTTTATGGCAGAGGACCCACGCTGAAACATGATAGGGAACGGTCCCTATCCGGTAGACATCAGATATTAGACATCTAAATTCCAACATTTACTGTCAGGAAACACGAGGAACCGTTGCAACATATATAAAAAATACATAAAAACCATTGACAATCATAATCATCGGTGATATACTACCCGAGCATTGAGAACGCAGGAGCGTTCCGCAGTCGGTGTTGATGACGTTGAGGGTCCACCCGTTCCCATCCCGAACACGGTAGTTAAGCTCAACAGTGCCGAAAATACTCGGGCGGCAGCGCCCCGGGAAGATAGGTCGACGCCGACACTTTATTTCAGTCGCCCAACAGGGCGGCTGTTATTTTTTATATTCAATGCGGACAAATTTAATGCGGAATGCGGAATTTGATTTAATGCGGAATGCGTAATGCGGAATGCGGAATTATACGAGCGTACGGCGGGAATCCCGTAGGGCACGCATACATGCGTGCCGATAGCCGATAGCAGATGGCAGATAGAGATTGGCGGCGGGCTTGTAGGGACGGTTATTAACCGTCCGATGGTTCCCGAATGCACCGCTTTTATGCGGGATCGTGAGGGAACCATTACATAATGCGGAATGGAACGGCGTTATTCCGTATGGCACGAATACATGCGTGCCGAAAGCAGCTTTGGTTTGGGAGAAAGGAGCATTGATAAAATGGTAGCCACTGAAAACGGCGGCAGGGTTGCCGGAATAATTGCGGAATTTAATCCCTTTCACTCAGGGCATAAATACCTGATTGACTGTGCGCGGCAAGCCGGCGCGAATTATATTGTCGCCGTTATGAGCGGCAATTTTGTTCAAAGAGGCGAGCCGGCAATTTTTTATAAAAACCTTCGCGCCCGGTGCGCGCTGCAGTGCGGTGTTGACCTTGTTGTTGAGCTGCCTGTGCCATACGCTGTTGCAGGCGCTCAGAAATTCGCTTCGGCAGGCGTGAAAACACTTGAAGCGCTCGGAACCGTTGACGATATTTTTTTCGGCAGTGAGTGCGGCGATACCCTGATTTTAAAGCGGACAGCCGACCTTCTTGAAAGCGAAGAAGTGAACGCTTTGATAAAAGAAAAGATGAAGCGGGGAATCACCTTCGCCGCCGCAAGGCAGGCGGCTGTTGCCGAAATCAGCCCTGTAAGCGCAGACGTTCTAAAAAATCCCAACGATATTTTAGGCGTTGAATATATATCCGCCCTCAATAAATTCGGCTGTACGGTAACACCGCATGCCGTTAAGAGAAAAGGCGTTTCTCACGACGCCGCAGAACCGCTGGACTGCTTTGCCGCCGCGTCCCTTCTGCGCGAAAAAATCAGAAGGGGTGATAGTTTTTCGGACTTTGTGCCGGAAGAGTGCCGGGGCATTCTTGAAGAAGCCGCCTCAAACCGTGAATTTATTAATTATGACAGGTTCGAAGCCGCGGTTCTTTACAGCCTTCTTATGTCTTCCCCCGAGAAGCTTGCCCTTTGCCCCGACTGCGGGGAAGGGCTCGAAAACAGGATATTTTCTTTTGCCCAAAAAGCGGAAAATCTCACGGAGCTTTTTGACAGCGTTAAAACAAAGCGCTACACCCACGCGCGCATAAGGCGGATTGTGCTTTCCTGTTTTTTGGGTATCACCGAAGCAATGCAAAACGCCCCCGCGCCGTATATCGGTGTTCTCGGCTTTAACGACGCGGGTAGGGCGCTGCTTCGCCGGTCAAAAAATACCGCTTCACTGCCGGTGATTACAAAGCCGTCTCAGCTGAAAAACTGCGGGCGGGAAGCGTCCGAACTGTTTTCGCTCACCGCCCGGTGCGATAAAATATATTCGTCTCTGCTTTTCAGAGAAACCGCCTCAGAGTGAACTGAAAAACAAGTTTCAAATAATTTTCACAGTGAAAAATGCCGTTTTTGAAAATTTTTAAAAAATATACTTGACAAAAAAATTGAGCTCTATTATAATGGTGAAACTTTATGGTGGAAGTGTGCCCATTTGCACCGCCATATTTTAAAAGTTTTAATATTATAATAGAGTTTTAATATGCCTTAATGGCAATGAACGGAGGACTGTTTAATGATCAAAGCCAAGCCCGTCACAAGAGGCAGCAGCACGCGTATGAGTTTCGGCAAAATCAATGAAGTTATGGATATGCCCAACCTCATTGAGATTCAGAAGTCTTCGTACAAGTGGTTTGTCGAAACAGGTCTTAAAGAAGCGTTTCGGGATATGGGTGAAATCAACGATTACACCGGCAACTGGGCGCTGAGCTTTATCGGTCACAGGTTTGACGAAAAGCCCAAGTACACCATTCGCGAGTGTAAAGAAAAGAGCGCAACCTATGCCCGCCCCCTGAGAGCGACCGCGCGCCTTGCCAACAAAGAGACCGGCATCATCATTGACAAAGAGATTTACTTAGGCGACTTCCCTCTGATGACCGACAGCGGCACTTTTATAATCAACGGCGCGGAAAGAGTCATTGTATCACAGCTTATCCGTTCACCCGGCGTCTATTTTGACATGACGCATGACAAGACCGGTATTGAGCTTTACTCAGGCACCATCAACCCCAACAGAGGCGCGTGGATAGAGTATGAGACAGACCCGTCGAATATCTTCTATGTCAGGATTGACAAAAACAAAAAGATTCTCATCACAACCTTCATCAGAGCTCTGGGTCTGAGCAGCAACGACGATATCCGCGAATTTTTCGGCTCGCCCCTTAACAACACCGAGGATAAAAAGATTGAGGCGACCTTAGAAAAGGATGAGACCCGCAACACCGAAGAAGCGGTGATGGAGATTTTCAAAAAGAGCCATCCCGGCGACCCCGTTACGCTCGAGAGCGCTCAGCAGAATCTCAACGGTCTTTTCTTTGACAGCTACCGTTACGACATTTCAAGAGTCGGGCGTTACAAATACAACAAAAAGCTTTCGCTCATCAACCGCCTTCCCGGCTGTACTTTAGCCGAAGCGGTTGTTGACGAGGAAACGGGCGAAATTCTCGCTGTTCCCGGCGAGATATGCACAAAGGCGACGGCGCTTGATTTTGAAAATCACGGCGTCAAAAAGGTTGTCGTTCAATGTGAGGACGGCACAAACCTGTATGTGATTTCAAACCATATGGTTGACCCGGCGGAAATACTGCCGGCGGACATCACCCGCGACGAGCTTGAAGAAATCAGAATCAACGAAAAGGTCCGTTACTCCGTTCTTTCGCAGATTATCGCCGACTGCGGCAGTGACAAACAGGCGCTGCTTGAAGCGATGAAGGCGAAGGTTGACGAGCTTATCCCCAAGCACATCATCGTTGACGATATCTACGCTTCGGTCAACTATGTCAACTGCCTTACAAAGCGTGTGGGCACCACCGACGATATAGACCATTTGGGCAACAGAAGAATCCGCTCAGTGGGCGAGCTTCTTCAGAATCAGTTCAAAATCGGCCTTTCCAGGATGGAAAGAGTTATCCGTGAGCGCTTCAGCCTCCAGAATTCGGAGGATGAGAGCAAGATGACTCCCCAGAACCTCATCAACATAAGGCCCATAACAACGGCGGTGCGCGAATTCTTCGGCTCGTCACAGCTTTCACAGTTTATGGACCAGGCGAACCCCCTTGCGGAGCTTACGAACAAGCGCCGTATTTCAGCCCTCGGCCCCGGCGGTCTTTCCAGAGAGAGAGCGTCGTTCGAGGTTCGTGACGTTCACTACACCCATTACGGCAGAATGTGCCCCATTGAAAGCCCCGAAGGTCAGAACATCGGCCTTATTTCATCCCTTGCCACATTCGCGAGAATCAACAAATACGGCTTTATAGAGACCCCCTACCGCAGAGTTGAAAAGATAACCGACGATACCGGCGCCGTTATTGACGTTAAGGTGCTTGACGACGTTGTGTATATGACAGCCGACACCGAGGACGAATTCATCATCGCCCAGGCGAACGAGCCTCTCAATGACGAAAACCTCTTTGAAAGGCAGAATGTCACCGCAAGGCACAGGGACGAGTTTGTTGTTATCGATAAGACGAAGGTTGACTTTATGGATGTTTCGCCCAAGATGGTTGTTTCCGTCGCGACGGCGATGATTCCCTTCCTTGAAAACGACGACGCGAACCGCGCACTCATGGGTTCAAACATGCAAAAGCAGGCTGTGCCTCTTCTTGTAACCGACGCTCCGATTGTCGGCACCGGTATGGAATACAAAGCCGCCGTTGACTCGGGCAACGTTGTTCTTGCCAGGGAAGCCGGCACTGTCACAAAGATTTCCGCCGACAGCGTCGAAATAACCGGCGAAGACGGCAGGGTCGAAACATATGAAATAATCAAGTTCATGCGCTCAAACCAGGGCACATGTATAAACCAGAGACCGATTGTCGAAGTCGGTATGAAGGTCAATAAGGGCGACGTTATCGCCGACGGCCCCGCGACCGACCACGGCGAAGTGGCTCTCGGCAAAAACGCCCTTGTCGGGTTCATGACCTGGGAGGGCTACAACTATGAAGACGCCGTTCTCATTAACGAAAAGCTTGTTCGCGACGACGTTTACACCTCAATTCACATTGAAGAGTATCAGACCGAGGCAAGGGACACAAAACTCGGCCCCGAAGAAATAACCCGCGATATACCGAACGTCGGCGAAGACGCCCTCAAAGATCTCGGCCCCGACGGCATTATCCGTATAGGCGCCGAGGTTCACTCCGGCGACATACTTGTCGGTAAGGTCACCCCCAAGGGTGAAACCGAGCTTACGGCGGAGGAAAGGCTCCTTCGCGCTATCTTCGGCGAAAAGTCGCAGGAGGTCAGGGATACTTCGTTAAAGGTTCCCCACGGTATTTACGGTATAGTAGTCAACGTTGAAGTGTTCACCAAGGAAAACAGCGACGAGCTCTCGCCGGGCGTTAACAAGACCGTTCGATGCTATATAGCCCAGAAGCGTAAGCTTTCGGTCGGCGATAAAATGGCGGGTCGCCACGGTAACAAAGGCGTTGTTTCAAGAATTCTTCCTACGGAGGATATGCCGTTCATGTCCGACGGCACTCCGCTTGATATCGTTCTTAACCCCCTGGGCGTTCCCTCGCGTATGAACATCGGTCAGGTGCTTGAGGTTCACCTCGGCTTTGCCGCAAGAGAGATAGGCATTTGTCAGGGCGACCCCAACGGCTTTAAACTGATGACGCCCGTATTTGACGGCGCTCATGAAAGCGACATTCTCGACGCCTTCGACCAGGCGAATGAAGCCATCATGAAAAAGGCGAAGGATGACGCCGCCGCCAAGGGCGAAGAGCTTGATACCGAAAAGGTTCTTCAGATTCCGCAATCGGGCAAAATGACCCTTTATGACGGCAGAACCGGCCGCAAGTTTGATAACCCCGTAACCGTAGGCGTTATGTACTACCTTAAGCTTCACCACCTTGTTGACGATAAAATTCACGCCCGTTCGGTCGGCCCCTATTCGCTCGTTACCCAGCAGCCCCTGGGCGGTAAAGCTCAGTTCGGCGGTCAGCGTTTCGGCGAAATGGAAGTCTGGGCGCTTGAAGCCTACGGCGCGGCCTACACCCTTCAGGAGATCCTCACCGTCAAGTCAGACGACTGCAACGGCCGCGTGAAGACATACGAGGCGATTGTCAAGGGCAAAAACGTTCCCAAGCCCGGCATACCCGAATCGTTCAAGGTTCTTGTCAAAGAGCTGCAGTCGCTTGCCCTTGATGTCAGAGCCTATGACTCAGACAATAACGAAATAGATCTTCGCCAGACATATGACGATGATTTCCCGATAGCCGTTGACGAAAGGAACAGGGATATTGTCGAGGATGTTACGGTCAGCGTTAATGACGCCGAAAACGGCGACGGATTCGGCGTTGACGCGGAGAGCGAAGAAAACGATGTTTTCATTCGCGAAGATAAGGAACCGGATGACGATTACTTCGACGGCGAAGGAGCCGGAGAGGACTTTGATTTCGGCGACCTTGACGACATCGACGCTTACGGCGATGAGGACTTTGATTAATAACTTTGACATATACCGGATTTACAAACGACCGCTATCCAAAAATAAAAGAAGGGGCTTCGTTAATGGAAAACGTTGAAAACAGAAACAACACAACCTTTGAATCCATAAAAATCGGCCTTGCTTCGCCCGAAACCATCAGGTCATGGTCATACGGCGAAGTGAAGAAGCCTGAAACCATAAATTACAGAACCCTCAAACCCGAAAAGGACGGCCTTTTCTGCGAAAAGATTTTCGGGCCTACCAAAGACTGGGAGTGCCACTGCGGCAAGTACAAGAGGGTCAGATACAAGGGCAAAATATGCGACCGCTGCGGCGTTGAAATCACAAGGGCAAAGGTCCGCCGTGAAAGAATGGGTCACATTGAGCTTGCCACACCCGTTTCACACCTGTGGTATTTCAAGGCTCTGCCCTCAAGAATGAGCCTTATTCTCGACGTGTCTCCGAAGGACCTTGAAAAGGTTCTCTATTTCGCAAGGCACATCGTCACCGACCCCGGCGACACCACCCTTTCAAAGTGCCAGATTCTCGACGCAAGGGAATATGACGAATACCGCATGGCTTATGAGGACGATTTCAAAGCCGGTATGGGCGCTCAGGCCATCAAAGAGCTTCTGACCGAAATCGACCTTGACGAGCTTTCAAAACAGCTTAAAGAAGACCTTGAGTCAGCCACCGTTCAAAAAAGAGCGAAGATTCTCAAGAGGCTTGAGGTTGTCGAATCCTTCCGCCTGGCTGGCACAAGACCCGAGTGGATGATTCTTGACGTTCTGCCGGTTATTCCGCCGGAACTTCGCCCCATGGTTCAGCTTGAAGGCGGCAGGTTCGCGACGAGCGACCTTAACGACCTTTACAGAAGGGTTATCAACAGAAACAACCGCCTCGCAAAGCTTATGGAGCTCGGCTCACCCGAGATTATTATAAGAAACGAAAAAAGAATGCTTCAGGAGGCTGTCGACGCCCTTATCGACAACGGCAGGCGCGGCAGACCGATAACAGGCCCCAGCAGCAGAGCCCTTAAATCCCTGTCGGATATGCTCAAGGGCAAGCAGGGGCGTTTCAGGCAGAACCTTTTGGGCAAGCGTGTTGACTATTCCGGGCGTTCGGTTATCGTCGTCGGCCCCGAGCTTAAGCTTTATCAGTGCGGTCTGCCCAAGGAGATGGCTCTCGAGCTGTTCAAGCCCTTTATTATGAAGAGGCTTGTTGAAACCGAAAAGGCGGGCAACGTCAAATCCGCCCGTAAGATGGTTGAAAGGCACAACCCCGAGGTTTGGGACGCGCTTGAAATCGTCATTAAGGACCACCCCGTGCTTCTTAACCGCGCGCCGACCCTTCACCGCCTCGGCATTCAGGCTTTTGAACCGGTGCTTGTTGAGGGCAAGGCAATCAAGCTTCACCCGCTCGTATGTACGGCTTTCAACGCCGACTTCGACGGCGACCAGATGGCGGTTCACGTTCCGCTTTCAGCCGAGGCTCAGGCGGAGGCAAGGTTCCTTATGCTCGCCGCCAACAACCTTCTTAAACCCTCCGACGGTCACCCGGTTACCGTCCCCACTCAGGATATGATTTTAGGTTCCTATTACCTGACGATTGTTAACGACAACAACCCCGCCAACTCCGACTACAACCCCGTTGACCCGTGTGAGCCCGGCGCTCCGATAGAAATCAGGGATGAAAACGGCGAAGTTATCGGCAAACGCTACAAGACCTTCAGGTCCGTTGACGAAGCGATGATGGCGTATGATGAGGGCGATATCGGCCTTCATGTTACCGTCAGGATAAAAATGAGCAAGCAGTTTAACGGCGAAACCGTTGAAGGCTTTGCGACAACTACTCTCGGCAAAATCATCTTCAACGAGCCGATTCCGGACGACCTCGGCTTTGTTGACAGAACCGATATAGCGAACATCTTCAAGCCCGAGATAGACACCCTTGTAGGCAAAAAGATGCTCGGCAAAATCATTGACAAGTGCATTAAGATTCACGGCACAACCGTTTCAGCCGAAATGCTTGATAAAATCAAGGCTCAGGGCTACAGATATTCGACCCGCAGCGGCATAACCGTCGCCGTTCGCGACGCAGTTATCCCCGAAAAGAAGAAGGAACTTCTTGCCCAGGCGGAAGCGAAGGTCAACAGAATTACAAAGCAGTATGAGCGCGGTCTTCTCACCAACGAGGAGCGCTCAAGCGCCGTCATCAACGCTTGGGAGGACTGCACGAAGGCAGTTTCCGCCGCTCTTAAAGAGAACTTCAGAAAGTTCAACCCCATCAACATGATGCTTGACTCGGGCGCTCGCGGTAACGACTCACAGCTGCGTCAGCTTGCGGGCATGCGCGGTCTTATCGCTAATACAGCCGGTAAGACAATCGAGGTTCCCATCAAAGCCAACTACCGTGAAGGTCTTAACATATCCGAATACTTCATCGCTTCCCGCGGCGCGCGTAAAGGTCTTGCGGATACCGCCCTTCGTACCGCCGACTCGGGTTATCTCACCCGTAGGCTTGTCGACGTATCTCAGGATGTTATTATCCGTGAGGATGACTGCCACTGCGACGACGGCGTATTCGTCTATGACATTCTTGACGGCGACCGCAAGATAGTCAAGCTTGAGGAAAGGCTTGCCGGCCGTTACCTGCTTGAAGACTATATCGACACCGACACGGGCGAAGTTTTAGCGAGCAAGGACGAGATGATGACCGACGAAATTGCGGAAAGAGTTGCCGAGGATGCGCGCAAAAAGCATCAGGCAAAGGTCGATTCCGGCGAAATTTCCGCCGACTCTAAAGCCAAGGTCAAAATCAGGTCGCTTCTTTCCTGCTGTTCCGAACACGGCGTTTGCATTAAGTGCTACGGCATGAACCTTGCGACCGGTCAGCCCGTAACCGTGGGCGAAGCCGTCGGCATTATCGCCGCCCAGTCAATCGGCGAGCCCGGCACACAGCTGACAATGAGAACCTTCCACACCGGCGGCGCCGCCGACCAGTCGGATATCACATCCGGTCTTCCCAGGGTTGAGGAGCTGTTTGAGGCTCGCAAACCCAAGGTTCTTTCAATCATGAGCGAAATCGAAGGCACCGTATCGTTTGCGGAGATCAAAAAGTCAAGGCATGTTGTTGTCACCGCGCCCGACGGTTCATCAAAGGCTTACCTTATCCCCTACGGCTTCCGCACAAGGGTCAGCGAGGGCGATTACATCAAAGTCGGCACCCGTCTTACCGAAGGCGCTCAGCACCCGCACGATATTCTTGACATACTCGGCGTTGAAGCCGTTCACGATTACCTCATCAGCGAGGTTCAGAGAACATACCGTCTTCAGGGCGTTGATATCAACGACAAGCATATTGAGGTTATCATCAGGCAGATGATGAGGAAGGTTCAGGTTATCGACCCGGGAGATTCAAATTATCTTCCCGACACCGTTATCGAAAAGAAAGACCTGCGCCTTGAAAACGAGAGAATCGCGCGCGAAGCGGAGAAAAACGGCGCCGAGCCTCACTTTGTTACGGTTAAGCCCACACTTATGGGTATCACAAAGGCCGCTCTTGCCACCGATTCCTTCCTGTCCGCCGCGTCATTCCAGGAGACGACAAGGGTTCTCACCGACGCCGCCATCAAGGGCAAGGTCGATCCCCTTATCGGTCTTAAAGAAAACGTTATTATCGGTAAGCTCCTGCCCTCAGGTACCGGCATGAAATGCTACGGCGACGTTGAAATCGTCAAAGTACCGGCGGAAACACAGGCAGTGTAAGCAATTTAAACCGGCAGAGTCAGCAATCTTTCACAAAACTGTTGACAAATTGTTGTATACTGTGCTAAAATCGGCACTTGGTGTCAATGTTCACCCGCGTCAAAACGGCGCGGGGGGACTTTGCGGGTTAAACCCCGCGGCATAAATATTTTTAAGAAAGGAGAGATGGTTTTTGCCTACCTTTAATCAGCTCGTTCGCAACGGCAGACAGACACTCGAAAGGAAGCCCAAGGCACCCGCACTTTTAAAAGGTCTTAACTCAAAGAAGAATGTGGTTACAGATCAGAATTCACCCCAGAAGCGCGGCGTTTGCACCGCCGTCAAGACTGCGACCCCCAAAAAGCCCAACTCGGCTCTTCGTAAAATCGCAAGAGTCCGTCTTACAAACGGCATTGAGGTTTCAGCCTACATCCCCGGCGTCGGTCACAACCTTCAGGAGCACTCGGTTATCCTCATCAGAGGCGGCCGTGTTAAGGACCTCCCCGGTGTCCGTTACCACATCATCCGCGGCACTCTTGATACACAGGGTGTTAACGGCAGAATGCAGGCCCGTTCAAAATACGGTGCAAAGCGTCCCAAGGCAGGGAAGAAATAATTCCCTTATTCACAAACCGACAAATCTTCTTGCAGGCTGAAGAGCTTAACGCTCATCACCAATGCAAGGTATACATATATAATGGTATGCCTCTGCGTTGGCGCCACGGGAATTTGTCACTCGAGTACCTACGATATCATTACTATGAAGGAGGGAAGCGAAGTGCCAAGAAGAGGCAACACAGCAAAACGCGAAGTTTTGCCTGATCCGCTTTACAACTCAGTCCTTGTCACCCGTCTTATCAACAACGTTATGTATGACGGCAAAAAGGGCGTCGCTCAGAAGATCGTTTACGATGCTTTTGACATTATCAGAACAAAGACCGGCAAAGAGCCCCTTGAGGTTTTTGAACAGGCTATGGAAAATGTAATGCCCGTTCTTGAAGTCAAGGCACGCCGTGTCGGCGGCGCAACATACCAGGTACCCATGGAGGTTCGCCCCGCCAGAAGGCAGACATTAGGTCTTCGCTGGATCACAACCTACTCACGCGCCCGTTCCGAAAGAACGATGAAAGAAAGACTTGCCAACGAGATTATGGACGCCGTCAACGAAACCGGCGCTTCATTCAAAAAGCGTGAGGACACTCACAAGATGGCAGAGTCCAACAAGGCGTTTGCCCACTTCAGGTGGTAATCGCCGCAAATCAGCTTTTCCCCGCGCCGCTTAAGGCGCTTATTCTTGAACGGAGGTTATTATGCCCAGACAGGTAACACTTGAGAAAACCAGAAACATTGGTATTATGGCCCATATAGATGCCGGTAAGACCACAACAACTGAGCGTATCCTTTATTACACGGGAAAGACTCACAAACTGGGAGAAACTCATGACGGCGCCGCAACAATGGACTGGATGGAACAAGAGCAGGAACGCGGAATAACAATCACTTCCGCCGCTACCACCTGTTTCTGGAAGGACCACCGCATCAACATCATCGACACCCCGGGTCACGTCGATTTCACCGTTGAAGTTGAGCGCTCGCTCAGAGTTCTTGACGGCTCGGTGACGGTTCTGTGCGCCAAAGGCGGTGTTGAGCCTCAGAGCGAAACCGTTTGGAGACAGGCGGATAAATATAAAGTCCCCAGGATGGTTTACGTTAATAAGATGGATATTATGGGCGCAGATTTCTACCGCGTTGTGGATATGATGAAAGACCGTCTTAAATGCAACGCCGTGCCCATTCAGCTGCCCATAGGCGCTGAAGCCGATTTTGTCGGCATTATCGACCTTGTTATTATGAAGGCGTATTATTATAGGGACAACCTCGGCGTTAAAATCGAGGTTTGCGACATTCCCGACGATATGAAACAGCTTGCTCAGAAATATCATGACGAAATGATAGAGCATGTTGTCGAAATGGACGACGACCTTCTTGAAAAATTCCTTGAAAGCGGCGAAGAGCCGTCGGTTGAAGACATCAAGAAGTGCATAAGAAAGTCAACAATAGCCAACAGTATGGTTCCCGTTTGCTGCGGCACATCGTACCGCAACAAGGGCGTTCAGTTGCTGCTTGACGCGGTTATCGACTATATGCCTGCCCCCACAGACATTGAATCAATAAAAGGCGTCAATCCGAGAACCGATGAAGAAGAGGCGAGGCATTCGTCCGACGACGAGCCCTTCTCAGCCCTCGCATTCAAAATAGCGACCGACCCGTTTGTAGGAAAACTCTGTTTCTTCAGAGTGTACAGCGGCAAGGTTGAAACGGGCTCAAGCGTCTATAACTCAACAAAGGACGCCAACGAGCGCATGGGCAGAATACTGCAAATGCACGCAAATCACCGTGAAGATATCGAGTGCTGCTATGCCGGTGATATTGCCGCGTGTGTCGGCGTTAAGCAGACCACGACCGGCGACACTTTGTGCGATTCAAAGCATCCGATTATTCTTGAATCGATGGAATTCCCCGAGCCGGTTATCAGGGTGGCAATTGAGCCCAAAACAAAGGTCGGTCAGGAAAAGATGGCTGTGGCCCTCGCAAAACTTGCCGAAGAGGACCCGACCTTCAAATGCTACACCGATGAGGAAACGGGTCAGACCATTATCGCCGGTATGGGCGAGCTGCATCTTGAGATTATTGTTGACAGAATGCTGCGCGAGTTCCGCGTTGAGGCGAATGTCGGCAAACCCCAGGTTGCCTACCGCGAAACAATAACAAAGCCTGCCGAAAGCGACACCAAATATGCCCGTCAGTCCGGCGGTAAGGGTCAGTACGGTCACGTCAAGATCAAGATTGAACCCAACCCCGGCAAAGGCTATGAGTTTGTCAACAATATCGTCGGCGGCGCTATTCCCAAGGAATATTTCAATGCGATTGAGCAGGGAATCAAGGGCGCAATGCTCTCGGGTGTTCTTGCCGGTTACAATGTTGTGGACGTAAAGATTACTCTTTTCGACGGCTCATACCATGAGGTTGACTCATCCGAAATGGCGTTCAAAATTGCCGCTTCAATGGCATTCAAAGACGCTATGAAGAAGGCGGCGCCCATTCTTATGGAACCGATTATGAAGACATCAATCATTGTCCCCGACGAGTATATGGGCGATGTTATCGGTGACTGTAACTCCCGCCGCGGCATGATAAGCGGCACGGAGACAAGAACCGGCGCAACCCAGATTAACGCCAATATCCCGCTCTCAAATATGTTCGGCTATGCCACATCCCTGCGTTCAAGGACCCAGGGCAGAGGTCAGTACGTTATGGAGCCTTCGCACTATGCCGAGGTGCCCAAGTCAATAGCCGAAAAAATCGTTTCTGAAAGATAATCAGCCCTGATTTGGCTTTTATAAGGGCGATTTTACAAAAAAAGCTTGAATTTATTGATTGCTTTTGATAGAATGAAAGCAATATATCATCTGAAAATAAATCGGAGGAGATTATAATGGCAAAAGAACATTTTAACCGCAACAAGCCTCACGTAAACATCGGCACCATCGGTCACGTTGACCATGGTAAGACCACTCTTACAGCTGCTATCACAAAGACCCTCGCTATGAAGGGCGGCGCGGCATTCGTTGACTACGCAAACATCGACAAGGCTCCCGAAGAGAGAGAACGCGGCATCACCATCAACACCGCTCACGTTGAGTATGAGACCGAAGCTCGTCACTATGCTCACGTTGACTGCCCGGGTCACGCCGACTACATCAAAAACATGATCACCGGCGCTGCTCAGATGGACGGCGCTATCCTTGTTATCGCTGCAACAGACGGCCCCATGGCTCAGACAAAAGAGCACCTTCTTCTTGCCCGTCAGGTTGGCGTTCCCAAGATCGTTGTTTTCATGAACAAGGTTGACCAGGTTGACGACCCCGAGCTCCTTGAGCTTGTTGAAATGGAAATCAGAGAAACTCTTGCCGAGTACGGTTTCGACGAGGAAGGCCCCATCATCCAGGGCTCCGCTCTTAAGGCTCTTGAATATGACGGCAATGATCCCGACGCCGAAGTTCTTGCTCCCATCTGGGAACTCATGAAGGCTGTTGACGATTATATTCCCACTCCCGACCGTAAAGCTGACCTTCCCTTCCTTATGCCTGTTGAAGACGTGTTCACAATCACCGGCCGCGGCACCGTTGCCACCGGCAGAGTTGAGCGCGGTCAGTTAAAGACAGGTGAGTCAGTCGAAATCGTCGGTCTCACAGAGGAAAAGAGAACTACCGTTGTTACCGGTATCGAAATGTTCAGAAAGATTCTTGACTACGCTGAGGCGGGCGACAATATCGGCGCTCTTCTTCGCGGTGTTCAGAGAAACGAAATTGAACGCGGTCAGGTTCTTTCCAAGCCCGGTTCAATCCATCCCCACACAAAGTTCGTCGGTCAGGTTTACGTTCTGACCAAGGAAGAAGGCGGCCGTCATACTCCGTTCTTCAACAACTACCGTCCTCAGTTCTATTTCAGAACTACTGACGTTACCGGCGTTATCAGCCTTCCCGAAGGCACAGAGATGTGCATGCCCGGCGATAATGTTGACATGAACGTTGAACTCATCACCCCCATCGCTATTGAGAAGGGTCTTCGTTTTGCTATCCGTGAAGGCGGCAGAACAGTCGGTTCAGGCGTTGTTACCGAGATTTTTGAATAATTAACTTTATCAACTGAAAGGCGTTCAACGCTTTGATTTGATACACATTCAGGCGCAAGGGCTTCCCGCTTTTGCGCCTGTTTTTGTTGCTTTTTAAGCGCCTTGCTGTTATAATCACGGTAAATCCAAGAAAACCGTAAGGAGAGATAAAGGTGAAAAACAGTATTTTTAAAAAATCGCTTTGCGTTATGCTTTCTTTTCTGATGATTTTGCCCTGCCTTTGCATTGCCGGTTTTGCCGGTGACGCCGGGGAGAAAACGGGGAAATTCACGCTTATCAACGCCAATGTTGCGGGGCTTCCGAACTTCGGTTCCCTTGCATGGAACAAATTTGAACTTTCGACCAATGAGAGGGCGAAACTTTTCGGTGATGTCTTCAATGAAAGCGGAGCGGATATAATCGCCGTTCAGGAGGACTTTGCCGGCAGCAGAGCGCTGTTTTCAAGGATGAGCAATTATAAGGGACGCACCATCAATTCCGGCGGCGTTCCCTTTGGCAGCGGAGTTAATATTTTCAGCAAAAACAAGCTTTACAATGTCAAAAGATACCCGTGGCGCACTTCCTACGGCGTGTATCGCGAGGGCGACCAGCTTGCGCCCAAGGGTATTGTCTATGCTGTGGTTGAGATAGCGGACGGCGTTTTTGTTGACGTTTATAATCTTCATGCCGACGCGTTCGGAACTCAGAATTCACAGACCGCCCGTATTGACAATTTTAACCAGCTTTATGAGGTTATTGTCGAAAACGGAAATAACAGACCGATTATCGTCACAGGCGATTTTAACGTTTATTTTCACTCCGATTTTTACAGCGACCCGGACCTGAGCGCGACAAAAATAAAAACCAACCTTCTTAAGAAGCTTGGCATGAAAGAGGCGTGGGTTGAATGTGTCAACGGCGGCAAATATGACGATTTCAGCGAATATATGGCTTCCGGCGTTGACTGCTGGGGTAACTGGGACAGCGTTGAAAAAATCTTCTATTGCGACGGCGGTGGCATTCACCTTGAGGCTCTCTCCTATGAGTTCGTGTCGTTCAAAGCGCCCGACGGCAACGCTCTGTCCGACCATAACGCCGCAGTGTCGGAATTTACCTACACCGTTACGGATGATTATTCCGACACCGTTTCGTCAGGACTTAAAAAAGAAATCTTCAATCCTGTCAAAGCGTTTTTTGACGGAATAAAGATTATTATTAAGGATTTGTACCTGGTATTTACGAATATTGATGAACTAATCGGCATGATCAAAGAAGCGAGGGCCTGATTGAGTTAAGGCGAAGCGGTGCAATATGCAGTGCTCGCCTTGCTTGATTATTAACAGGTATTTATACCGGATTTACGGAAATATGGTGACAAGTGAGGGGGCCGTTAAATATGGATATAAAAGAGGCAAGAGAACAGATACACCGTATAGATACGGAAATGGCAGAGCTTTTTGTCCGTCGGATGGACACGGTCAGGGAAATTGCCGCGTATAAGCAAAAGCACGGATTGCCGGTAGAGGACAGAAAGCAGGAAGCAAGGGTAATCGAAGCGCACAGCAGCAGGGTTAGTGACGAGACAATGCGTTCGTTTTACATTCAGTTCTTACAGAATACCATGGATGTCAGCAAGCGCTGGCAACACCGTCTGATGAACGGTATTCAGGTTGCTTACTGCGGAGTGGAGGGCGCTTTTGCGTGTATTGCCGCGAAGCGGATTTTTCCGGACGGGACAACGGTTTCATTCCCTTCTTTTGAAAAGGCATATGAATCCGTCGTCTGCGGTGAATGTGACATTGCCGTTCTTCCCATTGAAAACAGTTTTGCGGGGGAAGTCGGGCAGGTAATGGATCTTATGTTTTCAGGGAACCTGTATGTCAACGGTGTTTACGATCTTTCCGTAACACACGATCTGCTGGGTGTGCCCCGGGCGCATGTTGAAGATATTCAAAAGGTTATCAGTCATCCGCAGGCGCTGGCGCAATGCGGGAAGTATATACGGGAACACGGCTATGACGCGGTAAACGCGGAAAACACCGCGATCGCCGCGCAAAAGGTGGCTGAAAAGGGAGATGTTCATACCGCCGCTATCGCGAGCCGGGAATCGGCTGAACTTTACGGCCTTCGGGTGCTGGACCATGATATAAACGACAGCAGAAGCAACACAACACGGTTCGCGGTTTTTTCAAGAGCGGGGAGTTATGTACCGGATAAAAAAGAAGGGGGAGCGTTTATGCTCCTGTTCACAGTCAATGATGAATCCGGAGGTTTGGCGAAGGCCGTCAACATTATAAGCGCATACGGCTTCAATATGCGGGTGCTTCGTTCCCGACCTATGAAAGAACTGCCTTGGCATTATTATTTTTACGCGGAAATCGAGGGCAGCGACACATCGGAGAACGGGCGCCGTATGCTCAGCGCGTTAGAGGGAGCCTGCCCAATGGTAAAGGTTATCGGACATTACAAGGCGGCAGTCAACGCGCAGCAAGGCGGTGAAAGCATATGAAAAACAACGTTATAGGTGAAGAGAGTGTGTTTGTATTGCAAGCACAGCCGGAATAATTGAAACAACTCTGCCGGTGGTTTCAGCGTTTCACTAACACCCCGATTTAATCAGCGCTTCCTTAAGTTTAATTGAGTGTCTCCTCTTTTTCGGCGTCCTTTTTGTTATCCTTAATCATTTTTGTTGTCAGAAGGCTTGCTATGAGAAGGAACAATACGATTATAACAATGGGGATAGCCACCACCCAGGGCTTTTCGCCGACATTTTTAAGAACATAGCCGAAAATCGAATATGCGATAACAAGCGGAATGTTGCCTATGGTCGCACCGAGCATAAAGTTTTTGAATGAGATGTTCATAGCGCCGAAAAGCAGGGACGACACGTCGCCCGGCAATATGCCCGCGAATTTAAAGATAGCCGTGAGCTTAACTTCGTTTGTTCCGGCAAATTCGTCAATCTTTTTAACCGCCTTGAATTTACCCGAAAGGGTGTTTACCATTCCCGCGCCCGTGAATTTACCGAGATAATAGGGGATAATGAAGCTTAAAACCGCGCTGACGATGTT
>JAILFM010000041.1 GCA_024697575.1 Clostridiales bacterium | reverse complement strand
ATTTTATTACAAAGCGATCATTTTCACAATACTTAACAGTAAATATAATGAAAAAAAATAAAGCTAAATTCATTGCAACTTGGATAGCAGTTCCTGTATTTATAATTTGTTTTATTCTTGATATTATCACTGTGGTTTTAGGCAATTTTTATGTAAAACGAATTGAAATATATCAGGAACCGTTTCTTCAGGATACTTCGTCAGACAGAATACACTTTTTAAACACTGCAAATTCTGACTGTATTTTGATTGAGAGTAACGGTCATTTTGCTCTTATTGATTCAGGTGAAGGAGATAATAATCCAAGGAAAAAGTATTCTCACTCCGGTTTTGAAAATACAGTTATTGATTACCTGAACAAAGTTTGTAAAAATAAAGACGGCTTAATTCACCTTGATTTTATTTTAGGCACCCATTATCATTATGACCATGTCGGGGCTTTCCACCGTATAATTAACGAAAGAAATATTGTTATTGACAAAGCTTACTTTAAACCGTTTGATAAAAAACTTGATAAAAAATATGAAATTACACGATGGAAAACAGATGAAATAGCCTCACAAATCATAAATGATCTGAATAATAATAAAATTGAATTAATAAGCCGAATTCCGGAAGTCCTTGATTTTGAAGATTTTAGTTTGTATTTATTCAATACGAAAAATGTTTCAGACTTATATGGTAAAGGCGAAAATGCAGGAAGTATAGGAATAAAAGTTGTAAAACAGCAAAAATCAGTCTTTTTAGCTTCCGATATTACTGCATCTACCGGACTTGAAGATTTGGTAATGGATAAAATCGGAAAGGTTGATATATTAAAGGCCGGTCATCACGGCTATTTTGGATCATCGTCCGCTAAATTCTTGAAGAAAATATCCCCGGATTGTGTGATTGTGACAAATCAACTTGGCAAGGTATATCCCAATGTGAAATGGAATTTCACTATGTCGGCTCATATTCCTTTTTTTGCAACATACGACCATAATGGAATTATTGCAACATTTACAGATGATAATTCCATTGTATTGACAGATAATATTCATTAGAGGTGAAGTATGAATAAAATTAATGTTATTTCCCATCGCGGTGCCAACAGAAGAGCACCTCAAAACACTATTCCTGCATTCAAAAAAAGTCTTGAAATAGGAGTAGATGGATTTGAAACCGATGTTCACTTGACAAAGGACAATATTCCGGTTATATGTCACAACTATGATATAGATGAAACATCAACCGGTAAGGGTCTGATTTGCGAGAAAACATATGACGAGTTGAAGGAATATGATTTCGGCTCTTATTTCAGTTCGGTTTATTCCGGCGTTACTTTGCCGCTTTTGACAGAGTTTCTTGAAATCTGCGCTTCTTCCGATATCAAAGTTATGAATATTGAATTAAAAGAGCCAAAAGACGGAAAAACAGATATTGTTGAAAAGACAATTTCTCTCGTTAAAGAATATAATCTTTTTGACAGACTGTTGATTTCAAGTTTTTCACCTGAGCTTCTTGTTCATTGCAAAAGTGTTGATCCTGCAACCAAAACCGGTTTTTTATACAGCCCGGATAAAAAAATCTTCTACGAGTCAATGCTGACAAAATATGTGGAATATGCTCAGTCAATCAAAGCTGATTATCTTCACCCGCATTACAGCATGGTTTCACCGACATATGTAGATCTTTTGCATCAAGCAGGAATCGGTGTAAACCCGTGGACAGTCAACAATGAATCTGATGTTAAAAAAATGATTAAATGCGGCGTTGACGGAATAATAACCGATGTCCCTGACGAAGTTAAATGTATCATTGCAGAATATAATGAATAATGAAACAATAGAATATTGTACTGAAAATCCGTTAAAAACTGAGGAATTAGGCTTTTTAGTTGCTTCTGAAATCAACAAACCTTCTGTAATCGCTTTATTCGGAAATCTCGGTTCCGGTAAAACAGCATTTACTCGTGGATTCGTTAAAGCTCTTAATCCTGAAGCTGAAGTTCACAGCCCGACTTTTACTATTGTCAATGATTATTCCGGGAACGGTTATAATATTTATCATTTTGACATGTACCGTATTGCGGATTTTGATGATTTATATTCCACAGGATATTTTGATTATTTAAATGATAATAAATATTTAATAATTGAATGGAGCGAGAATATTGCAGAATATTTACCCGATAATTGTATAAAAATATATATTTCAAGATGTGACAATGAAAATGTCAGATTGTTTAAAGTTTATGGGTATAATCAATGATAATTTTAGCTATTGATTCAACAGCTAAAACTGCCGGAGCTGCTGTAATCAGAGACAATATCTTAGTAAGCGAATGCTATACCAACTCGGGTTTAACTCACAGCAAAACCATGCTGCGCCTTATTGATAACTGCCTGTCTCAGGCTGAGCTGAAATTAAGCGACATTAATATGATTGCAGTCAATAACGGTCCCGGCTCATTTACCGGTGTCAGAATCGGTGTATCCCTTGTTAAAGGGTTGTCCTTTGATAATGGTATACCGGTTTGCGCCGTATCAGCTCTCGATTCTATAGCTTACAATTTCATTAATGACGACTGCTACGTACTTTCGTGTATGGATGCCCGTTGCGAACAAATATACTGGTCGTTTTATTGCTGCGAAAACGGGAGGATTAATAAGCTGAAACCTGACAGCGCTGATAAAATTGACCTTGTAAAAGCTTATATCGAAAAATATAAAGACAATAAAATTCTAATCTCTGGTGACGGCTCCGATATTCTCTTTGAAAAATGCAAAGACAATCCCTATGTTGTATTAGCAGATAATATCAGAAAAAAACAAAATGGTATCAGTATTGCAGCGGCGGCTGAAAATATCGGAAATACTGTCAGTTCAGATATTCTTTTACCTTTATATCTAAGACCTTCTCAAGCTGAGAGAGAAAAGATTGTTACATAAAAATGATTATATTATAATTTGGGGGATTTAATTATGATTGCGTTAGGTTCCGATCACGCCGGGTTTGAGCTTAAAGAAGCTATTAAAAATCATTTAACCGAAAACAATATAGAATATATTGATTTCGGAACATACAGCGTCGACTCATGTGACTACGCTGTATACGCAGAAAAAGTTGCAAAATCAGTTGTAAGCGGTGAATGTGAAAAAGGGTTGCTTTTTTGCGGAACCGGCGTTGGTATTTCAATTGCGGCTAATAAGGTTCGTGGCATTCGCGCTGCCTGTTGCAGCGACTTGTTTTCAGCTGAGGCTACGCGCCTTCATAATGACGCTAACATATTATGCCTTGGCGGAAGAGTTGTTACCAAAGAAAAGGCATCAGAACTTGTAGATATTTTTTTAAAAACCGAATTCACGAATGAAGACAGGCATATAAGAAGAATTGCTCAGATTACAGAACTTGAAAATAATTTTTAATAATTTTTGAAAAACAGGAGATTGTCATATGTCTAAAGTTATGGTCATGGATCACCCCTTGATTCAACACAAGCTAACAATTCTCAGAAAAGAAAAAACCGGAACAAGAGAGTTCAGACAATTAGTCAGTGAAATTGCAACACTTATCTGCTATGAAGCGACAAGAGACTTGCCGCTTGAAGAGATTGAAATCAAAACTCCGATAGGTCATGCCAAGACAAAGATAATTTCAGGCAAAAAACTTGCTTTGGTTCCCATTCTCAGAGCAGGTCTTGGTATGGTTGACGGAGTCATGGCATTGGTTCCATCCGCGAAAATCGGTCATATCGGTCTTTACAGAGATGAAAAAACACTCAAACCGGTTGAATATTATTGCAAGTTACCCGGTGATATTGAGGAAAGAGTAGTTTATGTTTTAGATCCGATGCTTGCGACCGGAGGCTCAGCTATAGACGCCATTTCACAGATTAAACTCAGAAATCCCAAAAGCATCAGATTTATGTGCATAATAGCAGCTCCCGAAGGTCTTGAAGCTCTTAAAAAAGCTCATCCTGATGTTGATATCTATATTGCTGCCATGGATGAAAGACTGAACGAAAAAGGTTATATTGTTCCCGGTCTCGGTGACGCCGGTGACAGAATCTTCGGTACAAAATAATAAAAAGCTTCCCGCAGCGTAAACGACGGCGAATAAACGATAACGTTCGTTTTATAGTTTATTGTGATTGAGTCCTTCTTTCATTGGTTTTTGAGCGAACTTATTGTAAAAGGTCTCAATCACTTAATTTATGTATTTACGGCTTTAATGCTTTCTGAAACGGAGAATTCTATGTCAAAAATAAAAATCGGTGTTTTCGGAGCCTGGCGAGGAAATAGTTATATATCATTGTTTTTGAACGAACCGCGTATTGAACTTATCGCTATATGCGACAAAAATATAAGTCAACTCGAAGAACTCAGTGACTTTGAAAAAGATAAACTTCAGGCTATTTCAAAATATACTGATTTTGAAGATTTTTTGAATAAAGGTAAAGCTGCAGGTATGAATGCGGTTTTTCTCGCTAACTATTTTCATGAACACGCTCCATATGCAATTAAATGTATGGAAGCGGGCATGGATGTTATCAGTGAATGCACTGCAGCTTCAACACTCAAGCAATGTGTTGAGCTTGTCGAAGCTGTTGAAAAAACAGGTAAGAAATATATGCTCGCTGAGAATTATCCGTTTTCTCTTCCTAATTTTAAGCTTAATCAAATTGTTGAAAGCGGAAAACTCGGTACTCTTCTGTATGCGGAAGGCGAATACAATCACACCGGTAATAATGAAGAACTCAGGCGTTTGACACCCGGCAAGTATCATTGGCGCGCATGGATGCCCCGGACATACTATGTTACTCACGCCTTGGGGCCGTTGATGTTTGCAACAAAATCAATGCCGAAATATGTATCTGCTCGTGCTGCATTTTCGGAGCTTTTATATCAAATCAAAGACTGGCGTCATGCTTATGACGGGTGCGCAATTATGTTTTGTGAAATGGACAACGGCATGATAGACAGATTTACGGGTTGTACTGCAATGGCAAGTGATTACAGCCGTTATCGTGTTGTCGGTGATCTCGCAAGTGTTGAATGCGGCGGCAATATAGGTGATAATAAAGTCCGGTTGTTTTATCTTAACAACACAAAACCTGATAATGAGGAAAAAGAAACTCTGTTTACTGCTGATTTGAATGATTTCGGAGAAAAAGCACAAAAAGCAAAAAGCGCAGGTCATGGAGGCGGTGATTTCTGGATAGTTCAAATTATGATTGATTATTTTGCTGACGGAATAGAACCCTTCTTTAATGTTTATCGTTCGGTTGCTATGTCTGCAACAGCTATAATCGGATGGCGCAGTTGCCTTAACCACGGAGAGAATATGCGCATTCCGGATTTTACCGTTCAATCTGAAAGGGATGCTGTGCGTAATGACGATCTTACTCCTTTTCCCGATGACAATGGTAACGGTATTACATTGCCTTGCGCTCTTCCGGTACCTATCAAATAATTCTTTATCGTAGTATTTAAGCTTACTTTTTATCCGGGGTGATTTTTTTGGATTTTGAAAGAATTGAAAACGCTGTCAGAGAAATATTAATTGCCATAGGTGAAGATCCCAATCGAGAGGGTCTTGTCGAAACGCCAAAAAGAGTTGCCGCAATGTATGGCGAAATTTTTTCCGGTCTTGAAGATGATCCTAAAAAGCATTTAAAAATGTTTTCTGAATCAGGTCAAGAGATGGTTGTTGTGAAAGATATTCCATTGTATTCAATGTGTGAGCATCATCTTTTGCCGTTTGTCGGCAAAGCGCATATTGCCTATATTTCTCAGGACGGCAAAGTGATAGGCCTTTCAAAGCTTGCGCGTATAGTATCTGTATTTTCAAAAAGGCCACAACTTCAGGAGAGATTAACAACTCAAATTGCAGATTTTATTAATGAAAATATGAATTTGCTTGGCGTTGCTGTTGTTATTGAAGCTGAGCACCTGTGTATGACTATGAGGGGAGCCAGAGCATCAGGATCTAAAACAATCACTTCCGCACTAAGAGGTGCTATGCGTTCGGATCCCGATACGCGTTCGGAGGCGTTAAGACTGCTTAACGAAAGATAAAATGTCTGATAAATCTTTTTCATTTTTAAACTTAAAAAAGCCATGTGTCATGGCCATTCTAAATTATACACCCGATTCTTTTTCAGACGGCGGAGATTATTTTACTCCGTCAGTTGCTTTAAATAAAGCTTTTGAACTGCAAAACAGCGGAGCGGATATAATCGATATCGGCGCTACTTCCACAAGGCCGAATAATTCCGGTTTTGATGAAAAAGAGGAGTTAAGACGCCTTCATGAGGTTTTACCCGCTGTTTGTGAAAAAATCAAAATTCCGATTTCTGTAGATACTTTTTTCCCGGAGTGCGCTTTATACGCTCTTGAATGCGGAGCTTCAATTATTAACGATGTCAGCGGAACATATAACCATGAAATATCAAAAATGATAAAAAGATTCGGCGCAGGTTATGTTGTTACCCATAATCCTTCAGGGGCAGATATTGTTCCGAGTTATGAAAACGGTGTTATTGTTGCGGTTCGTTCTTTTTTTATTGATTGTATTGAACAGGCAAAAAAAGACGGTATACCGAGCGAATGCTTGTGCCTTGATCCTGGATTTGGATTCGGCAAAACAACCGAACAAAATATTGAAATGCTTAACTGTCTTAGCTGGCTTAAATTTAAGCCTTACGCCTTATTGATTGGGCTTTCAAGAAAAAGGTTTACAGGTGAAATATATAATTTAAGCAATGCAAGGGACCGTGATAACTGTTCTTTTATTCTTGAAAAAAAAGCTTACGAAAACGGTGCCGATATTATTCGTACTCACACTGTAAAGGATTATATCAATGGATAAAATCATTATAAAAAGTTTGAAACTTTTTGCATACCACGGGGTTAATCCCGAAGAAAAGGAAAACGGGCAAAATTTTATTCTTGATATTGAATGCTTTTTAAATCTCGATATTCCTTGTGTTTCGGATAATCTTTATGACACTGTAAGTTATGCTCAGATTATAAAAACGGTCAGGAAAACATTTCTTGAAACCAAATATGATTTAATTGAAAAAGCCGCTCAAATGGTTGCTGATTGCATTCTTGAAAACTTTAATCAGATTGATGAAGTAAAAGTCATTTTAAAAAAACCTGAAGCTCCGATTAAGGCTGACTTCGAATATGTCGCTGTTGCGATTAGCAGAAAGAGAAACAAAGTATGAGTAGAACGGTTATTGCCTTAGGAACAAATATCGGTGAACGAAACAAGAATCTTGAAATGGCTCTTTCTGCAATTGAAAAATTGCAGAGAATAAATATACTTTCCCGTTCCTCTGTTTATGAAACAAAACCTTGGGGCGTTGTTAATCAACCTGATTTTCTTAATATGGTTATTCTTGTTGAAACAAATATGCCGCCTCATATGCTCCTGGGGGAACTCTTGGGCATTGAAAGCGCTATGGGCAGGATACGCACATTAAAATACGGTCCGCGTATTATCGACCTTGATATTATCAGCTATGATAATATCAGAATTCACGATGAATTTTTGACACTGCCACATCCTTTAGCAACAAGCCGGGATTTTGTTATGAAACCTTTGAGTGACATTGATACAAACGGAAAAATTAAAGAGTTTCTTATAGAAAGCGGTAGCAGTATATGATTTGTAATGAATGTGCATACTGTGATTATGATGAACAAAATGATGAGTATTTTTGTTCTGTGAACCTTGATGAAGACGAAATTTATCGGTTTTTGCAAAGCGGTTCAAATGAATGCCGGTTTTATACACCTTATGATGAATATAAAATTGTCAGAAAGCAGAATTAATAATGTTTAATAGAACAGTTTCAATATTATTATCCGCATTGATTTTGATTTGCTGTTGTTTTATATCCGCTTCAGCTGATTATAATTCGGACCTAAAAAAAATGACAATTTATTCGGATAGCCTGTTTTTAATATGTCTGGATAATGATGAGGTTGTTTTTTCAAAAAACGCCGATAAGAAGAAACATCCTGCAAGTTTAACAAAAGTAGTTACAGCAGCGGTTGTTCTTGATAACTGCGACAATGTTGAACAGATAATTACAGTGCCGGAAGAATGTATAACAGAACTGTCGGGTACCGGCTCATCGTTGGGAGGTTTAAAAGCAGGCGAAGAAATTTCAGTTTATAATCTTCTTTGCTGCCTGTTACTTCAAAGCGCAAATGAAGCCGCTACAACGCTTGCCGATTTTATTACAAACGGTGACAGGAATGCTTTTATAGATAAAATGAACAACCTTGCAAAAGATTTAGGCTGTTCAAATTCGCATTTTGTTAATCCTCACGGTCTTGACGATGACGATCAGTATATTTCCGCCGAAGACATGGCAAAGCTTTTTGCATACGCTTATTCAAAGCCTGTTTTTGCCGAAATTTGCGGTATGTCATCATATAGAATACCTGAAACAAACATGCATAAAGAGCATACTATTACAAGCACAAATTATACTCTTTCTTCAGGTTACAGAGAATATTACAGTAAATACCTTAAAGGCGGAAAAACCGGTTCAACGTCTGTTGCCGGTCATTGCCTTGTTTCGGCGGCATCCTACGGCGGTTATAATTATGTTTCTGTTGCATTAGACGCACCAAAAGAAGACTTTGACAATGACGGCTGGGATGAAAACGGCGCTTTTCTTGACACAAAAGCAATTGTTGATTACGCGTTTTCCAATTTTGAACTGGTTGCCGTTGCTGATCCCGACCGGATTGTTGCTCAGCTTCCTGTAAAGTTTGCAAAGGGTACTGACGTTGTTCCACTTTGTTCAACTGAAAAAGTATTCAGACTATTACCCAATGATACCGATATTTCTTCTCTTTTGGTTAAAATAGTAAGCGGAAGCGAGCCGAAGCATATTATTGCTCCGATTAAAGCCGGCGAAGTAATATGCAAAGCTGAAGTTTATTATGCAGATTCAGTTCGCGCTGAAATTGATCTAATGGCAGCGTCCGATATTAAGACAGGCCCCTTAACTGTAATTCTTTCTGTTTTATCTTTTATATTTGATTCATCGCTTTTCAGACTTTTATTTGCAATTGTTATTATTGCCATTATTTCGGTATTACTGTTTTTCATATTCACTAAGAAAAAGAAAAAAACAGGAAAAAAATATAAAATCTATAATTACACTGATTTTGTGAATAAAAAGAGGTAATTAAGAATGCATAAAAACGATTATTGGGAAAATCCTCTTGTTATAAATATCAATAAAGAAAAAGGCCATATTAACAGTCTGCCTTATTCATCAAAAGAAAAAGCAAATAAAGCCGAATGCAACGATTATCTATCTCTAAACGGTCAGTGGAAGTTCAAATGGATAACCGGTATAGACAATGATTTTGGTGAATATTTGAAAACGGGTTTTGATTTTTCCCGGTGGGATAATATTGAAGTTCCGTCAGTCTGGCAATTAAAAGGTTACGGCAAACCGATTTACCTTTGCGCTTATTACCCGGACGCAATTTCAACACAGAAAGACAAAATACCGTCAATAGACAGTTCTTTAAATGAAATCGGTATTTATGAAAGATTGTTCGTTCTTAAGAAAAATTTCGAAAACAAGCGTATTTTTGTTAATTTCGGCGCTGTTAAAGCAGGCTTTGAGCTTTATCTCAACGGCTCTTTTGTCGGCTATTCACAAGGATCGATGGCTCCTGCTGAGTTTGATATTACCGATTTTGCTTGTCAGGGCGAAAACCAAATTATCGTAAAAGTATACCGCTACACAACCGGAACATACCTTGAAGATCAGGATATGTGGTTTTTCAGCGGTATTTACCGTGATGTATATATTTACGCCGAAAAAGAAGTATGTATACGGGATTATTTCGCCGACTGCAGACTTGTAAACGACTATAAAGACGGTTTAATAAATCTTGAAATAACTGTTGAAAACTATTCGGAAAAAACCGAAAAATATATTACAGCGTCTTTAACAAATAAAAATGAAACATATGTTATCGGTGAATATAAAGGTGATATTGTTCCCGGCACAAATGTTCTGAGATTTACCAAAGAAATCAAAAATGTATTGCAGTGGAATGCCGAAACACCGAATCTTTATACTCTTTCAATATCCATACTGAAGGGCGGAAGAACCGAACAATTAAAAAGAACAAAGGTCGGTTTTAAAACGGTTGAAATAAAAGGCAATGTGCTTTATATAAACGGTCAAAAAGTAATAATCAAAGGCGTTAACAGGCACGATTTTGATCCGGACAACGGCTGGGCTGTTCCTGAGGAACGGTATATTCAGGATTTAAGCCTGATGAAACAGGCAAACATAAATTCTATCAGAACAAGTCATTATCCAAACAAAGAAATTTTGTATGATCTGTGTGATGAATTCGGATTTTATGTTATGGACGAAGCCGATGTTGAAAGTCACGGCGTCAGAAGAAAAAACTGCCCCGGCGATCGTATTATATTTAAAAATGCTGTTATTGACAGAGCCGAGAGAATGATTATTCGTGACCGTAATCATGCCTGTGTGTGCTTCTGGAGCCTTGGCAATGAGGCTGGGGATGGCATAAATTTCAAATATGAAAAAGAAGCTGTTCTTGCCCTTGACACTTCAAGACCGATTCATTATGAAGGTGACTTCGATTTTACAAAAAGCGATTTTATCTCAAGAATGTATCCTACCGAGTCTATAGTAAAAAAGCTTGAAAAACGGGAAGAGATTAAAACCACTCTTTATGACAATATTGCCAATATTTTAGCAGCGGACAATAAACCGGTTCCTGCTGATGTGTATAATACACATCCGGTAATTTATTGTGAATTTGCTCATGCAATGGAAAACAGCCTCGGTAATTTTAAAGAATATACCGACAGCTTTGAAAAATACGATCATATTTCCGGCGGCTTTATCTGGGATTTTGTCGATCAGTCAATCAGAAAAACCGAAAACGGGCAGGAAAAGTGGCTTTACGGCGGAGATTTTGAAGAGGGGGGAACATCATATTACTTTTGCGCAAACGGAATAGTTTCAGCTGACAGAACACCTCACCCTTCATATTACGAAGTTAAAAAATGTTATGCGGATATTGAAGCTGTTTCATTTGATATAAAAACGAAAAAGCTTATTGTAAAAAATAAGAGATTTTTTGCTTCTTCATCCGACTATGATTTAAAGTGGAAATGTTCTCTGAACGGTAAAGATATTTCAAATGGCATAATCAGCAAAATAGACATTCCCCCTCAGTCACAAAAAGAATTTGAAATAAACTTAAGTATTCCGTCATCCGAAGAAGGAGAAGCGGTTTTAACCATCTTGTTCGTAACAAATCAAGAAAAGCCATATGCTCCAAAAGGATTTGAACAAAATTTCAGTCAATTTATCCTTTCGGATTTTATTTCACCGTCCGTTTCATCAAGACAGGAAAGCGTACCTTCTTTCATAAAAGAGGGTAATATAA
>JAILFM010000034.1 GCA_024697575.1 Clostridiales bacterium | reverse complement strand
ATCTTCCCCCGTAAAAAGCTTAACTGCCCCGACCGCCTGCATTACGAGCATATAAAGACCGCCCAAAGCTTTTATTCCCTTTTTTTCGCATTCAAGAACAAGCTGTGAGCGAAGCGGATTATAAACTGCATCAACAGCGCCTTCAAGACGCGGAAACAAGTCAATATCAACCGGCGTTTTGCCCAAATTATCAGGAAACATACCGACGGGGGTACAATTGATAATTACCTGAGTATCGTGGCACAGTGTATAAGCTTCTTCATAGGTTATAACATTATCTTTTTTTCCCCTGCTGACCCTGACAACAGATTTTGCGCCCAGAGTATTGCAGACATAAAGAGCTGTTTTTGATGTTCCGCCGGTACCGAGAATAAGAACATTTTTATCTTTAATAGCAATACCGGCTTTTTTAATCAGTTCCGTCATTCCGAAGGCGTCTGTGTTATAGCCTTTCAAAACACCGTCAGCATTGACAACCGTGTTTACAGCGCCTATTTCATCAGCCTGCGAGTCAATATAATCAAGGTATTTAATAACATCCTGTTTGTAAGGTATAGTAACATTTATGCCCTTAAACTTTTTTTCTGTCATAAACTCTTCAAGTTCATAGGGCTCCATAGGATTCAAAACATATTCATAATCCGCAAGCATATTATGAACGGGAACGGAATATGAATGAACAAGCTTTCTGCCGATACAGCCGTATTCTTTTATCAAAGTCCGACACCCCCGACAGAAAAATAATCGGTACCATATCTTTGTGAAAGCATATCGCAAACGGCAATGGCGGTAACTGCCGTCACCACGGGAGCTGCTCTGTGAATAATTGCGGGGTCATGTCTGCCTTGGATTTCAATAATATCGTTTTCTCCCGTTAAAATGTTGACTGTATTTTGCCTTTTCGCGATTGACGGAGTCGGCTTGACAGCGCACCTGAAAACAACCGGCATACCGTTTGAAATGCCCCCGTTTATGCCTCCGGCATTGTTTGTCAAATGTGTTACAATGCCGTCTTTGTTCACAGGTTCGTCGTTATTTTCACTGCCAAAAAGACCGGCAACGGCAAATCCGGCGCCGAACTCTATGCCTTTGATACCGGGAACGGAAAAAACAGCGTGAGAGATAATGCCTTCAAGTGTATCGAACCAAGGTTCGCCGACTCCCGCAGGCATACCGATAACTGCTGTTTCAAGCACACCGCCGACAGAATCAAGGTTATCTTTAGCTTTAATAATTTTTGCCTTCATTCTTTCGCCAGCTTCGTCATCAAGAACAGGGAAAACCTTGCGTACAAGCGATTTAATTTCAGCCTCATAATCCGAAAAAACTCTGTCAGTAACCCCCGCACAATTTGCAATGTGAGTTGCAATCAATATATTTTTGTTAATCAGCGCGCATTCGCAAACCGCACCCGCAGCAGTAAGAGCCGCAGTAACCCTGCCGGAAAAATGACCGCCGCCGCGCCCGTCCTGAAAACCGTGATACTTACACTGAGCTGAAAAATCGGCGTGACCGGGCCTTGCGAGAAATTCGGTTTTTGAATAGTCCCCGCTTCTGACATTCTTATTTTCGATTAACATCGTAAGCGGAGTACCTGTTGTAAAACCGTTTTTGACTCCGCTGACAAAATCTATTTTATCGTCCTCATGGCGTTTTGTTGAAACTTCACCCTTAGCCCGCCTTGCGTTCATACGGGCGTTGATAAGATCAAAATCCAATTTAACTCCCGGCGATAAGCCGTCTATCACCGCTCCGATACAAGAGCCGTGACTCTCACCGAAAATGGTGACACAAACGCAGGTGCCGAATGTGTTTTTCACTTTAATTCACCTCTAAGCATCCCGATGAATTCGTCGGTATTTATATCTTTTATTTTAAAAGAGCCTATTTCGGGGCAGTAAACAACACTTATTCTGTCCCCTTTCATTTTTTTGTCATGCATAAGCAAAGAGATAATTTTCTCATATGGCAAATCAGTTTTGAATGGCAAACTGTATTTTTTTAGAACATTTACCAATCTTTCTTTAACATTCGGAGCGCACATATAGGTCATACCGACTGCGACACTTTCGCCGTGAAGCATACCGCTCAGGCTCTCAACAGCGTGACCGACAGTGTGTCCGAAATTCAAAACTTTTCTTAAGCCCTGCTCTTTTTCATCTTTTATGACAACATCGGCTTTAAGACGAACGCACCTTTCTATAAGGTAATCGGATATCTTATCAAACGGCTGAGTTTCAATTTTATCAAACATTTCACTGTCAAATAAAGCCGCCGTTTTTATAACTTCAGCCATACCGTTATTTAACTGGCGTTTATCGAGGGTTGAAAGCGTATCGGGGTCAATAACCACTTTGGACGGTTGATGAAATGCTCCGATAATGTTTTTGACACCCATAAAATCAACAGCCGTTTTGCCGCCGACGCTGGCGTCAACCTGACATAAAAGAGTGGTGGGAATGTTATAAAATTCAATTCCCCTCATATAGCAGGCAGCCGCAAAACCCGTAATATCCGTCACTACGCCGCCACCGACAGCTATACAGCAGTCACTTCTTGTAAAGCCGTTGTTAAGCAAAGCTTTGCAAACAGATTCAAAAACAGAAAGGTTTTTACTTTTTTCACCCTGTTCAAAAGTGAAAATAAACGGCTGTTCACATTGGGACGCTACAGCTTTTGCGTACTTTTCGGGAACACCGCTGTCAGTCACTATCAGCGCTTTTCGGCTCAGATTCAAATATTCATTTAAGGAGTAAAGCGAACCCCTTTCAATAACAACATCCGATGAAGTGTTGAGCAAATCAAGATGAATTTTCATCGACCGGCCTCCGTATTGTTTTCAGCGTTTCCTTAAGCTTTTTCAATAAGTTTGTGCTGATAATCCTTTGAAATATTCATGTTTTCTGTCATAAACCTTCTGTAATACTCACGAAGGTCGGGATCATCGATAAGAGACTCACTGTTTTCAAGTATCTGTTTTTCGCGTTTAGCGTCAAAAACCTGAATACCTCTCTCTTTTTTATACGCCGCGACCTTTTCAACTGCGCGCATACGTCGGACAAAGAGCGAAGCCATTTCACGGTCGATTAAATTAATCTCTTCTCTGATTTGTTCAATTACGATTGACATGATTCGAACCCCTGTAAATATTATCGATATTATTTAATCATGAACATTTCGCAAACAAGAGGTTTTTTGCTTTTTGTTTTGAAAAAGCCCGTTGCGTAAACCTCGGCATAATAGCTCCCGCCGGGTAAATCTTTGATTTCAGCCGTCAGAACATCGGGCATATTGTAAAGGTAGTATTTATTAAACAAATTGAATTTACGCCTGATGATACCGCCCGGGTCTTTAATGACGATGTCATAAGAATTTATGTATTTTTCGCTACTCTTTGCCTGCGGAAAAGTCAATGAAACGCTGTTTTCACCGACAGTTGCCGTTAAAACACTGCCTTCTTCAAAGAACGGCACCGGCGCATTTAAATACCTTTCGTCCGTATAAAGAAAAGAGTCCGGATTCCACGGAGTGTCTATCTTCCAGGTATAAGGGAAGAAGTTCATTGTTATGAGGTCATACGGATATACCCTTACATTACCGCACGCATCCGCTTCAACAATAAGCATCTGAGCGCATTCCCTGCCGTCGGAAGGGACAGTACCCTCGCTTTTATCAAATTCATCCAGTTCAAAATAACTCAGCGATCCCGTACCGAGGCATGTGAAATGGCGCTGATGAATTGAACGCGGGTCGTTAATCGGAGCATGCGAATGGCCTGAAAAATCAATAACCTGCGGGTAGCTTATGAGAATATCCGTTAAACCGTCGTCACCCCAGGCAATACTGCCGTAGACCGTATCCTGAATATGCGGATGCTGAAAAACAAATATCGGCTTTTTGGGGTCGTCGGCAGCAGCTTCGCAAAGACTTTTTCTCAAAAAGTCCCTTTGGGGTTTATCAAAAAGGCACCCTCTTGTGCAACCGATACTGATAAAATGAAATCCATTTATCACACTGTGGGTTGAGGCTTCATTACCGAAAATTCTCTTAAGCCTTTTCTTTGCCATTATTT
>JAILFM010000021.1 GCA_024697575.1 Clostridiales bacterium | reverse complement strand
CCGTTTATTCAATAGCCGCCTTTGAGCAGTTTATTTCACGGATTTTTTCATAGATTTCATCACCGAACTTTTTCTCTCTTTCGTAAGTGAAAAGTCCGTTCTGTTCCTGCTCGATATCGTAAAGCTGGGTATAACAGAATCCGAGCATTTTTGAATTGCCGATAAGCGCCTCGGTAAGCCCCTTATACCGTTCAAGGAATTCCTCCTCAGTCTTGACGTCCTCGCCGTAGCCCCAGGATTCAATGCTCTTATCCGAAACCCATTTTATACCGCCGTATTCACTGACGAAAACGGGCTCGCCGTTATACTTCTGACGTCCGGGATTGTCCTTGAGGACGTGTTCATACAGAACTCCCTCGGTCATAAGACGGTCATAATTGTTTTTGAAAAACTCAGTGTCAAAGCTGTAATCGTGAACGTCATAAATATCGGTAATGACGTGAAAATTGCCGCTTGTGTCAATACAGGGACGCGTTCTGTCAACCGCCTTGGTAAACTGATAAACCGCTCTAAGAAGCCCGTCATACTGCCTTTTGCCTTTGTAATCCCACGTTTCGTTGAACGGGCACCAGCCGATAATCGACGGATGGTTGAAATCGCGTTCAACCGCTTCGGACCACTCGTTAATAAATACATCCACGCTTTCGGGATTTGAATAATCAATTCCCCAGTTGGCGTATTCGCCCCAGACAAGATATCCCATCCGGTCACAGTGATAAAGGAATCTCGGCTCAAAGACCTTCTGATGAAGACGCGCTCCGTTAAACCCGCATTCCATTGAAATACGGATATCGTTTATCATTGCCTCATCGTCGGGCGCGGTATAAATACCGTCCTTGTAAAAGCCCTGGTCGAGAACAAGCCGCTGGAAAACGCTTTTGCCGTTAAGCAAAAACTTAAATCCGTCAAGTCTTACCTCTCTTAATCCGAAATAGCTTTTTACCGTATCATCCCCGAATCGAAGAGTCATGGTGTAAAGCCGTCCGTTGCCCGCCTCCCAGAGATGCTTTTCGTTAAGCGGGATTTCAAAAAATCTGTTCGAGCAAACGCCGCTGCGGCTGATACTGCCCACGCACTTATCCTCAAAGAATACATCGCAGGAAAACGGCTCTCTGCCTTCAAATTCGGCAAAAACCGTTACCGAGCAGTCCTCGGTGTTCGGATAAATTTTTATGCTCTTTATATGATTTTTGGGAACATACTCAATGAAAACCGTCTGCCAGATACCGGTTGTTCTTGTATAATCGCAGCCGCTGCTTTCCTTTTTTTCAGACTGCTTTCCGCGGCATACAAGCGGGTCTTTGACATTATCCTCGCAGAGTACGAAAATCTCATTTTCGCCGTCATTTACAAGGTCGGTGATATCAAACGAAAAAGACGTGTAGCCGCCCTTGTGCCTGCCCGCGCATTTACCGTTGACAAGCACTGTCGTTAAATAATCCGCCGCGCCGAAATGAAGAATTACAAGCTTGCCGTTTTTTTCAATATTAACGGTTTTTCTGTACCACGCCTGATTTATAAAATCGGTATGGCCTATTCCCGAAAGAACGCTTTCGGGACAAAACGGCACATTGATTTTATAAGGGTAACTTTCGTCACTTCTTATTTCCTCCGCTGTGCCTTCGTTTTGAGAAAACTTATACTTTTTGCTTTTGAAAGAAAAGCCGAAATCCCATTCGCCGTTGAGATTAACAAAGCTTTCCCTTTCAAACTGGGGGTCAGGATGCTCATTACGGTAAATCATAACGTACTCCTTATCTTTTATTGTTTTTTTCAGTATATCATAAGCAAATACGAATGTAAACAGGGAGAGCCAAGTGTTAACTTGGTTCTCCCTTCATTTACGCCGGTTGTACCGATTCGTTCTTCTGGCTTTCGGATTCCTCAAGGCGCTGACGGTTCTTCTCAAATACCGTCAGCCATAAGAATATGAGATAAAAAGCAAAACAAAAAATCCCCTGCGCATTTAATGCGCAAGGGATTTTTATTCTTTTTATTATTTATAATACTCAGCCGTCTGGTTAATGAGCTTTGTGCCCGCAATCTGACAATCAAGAATTGCCATATCGAAGCCGTCAATTACGCCATCATGGTATATATCGCCCGCTATTCTGAACAAGTCTCCTTCAATCGCAACATTGAAGATAGTTTCATAGAACAGAGCGTCATAATCAGTGTTGTTAATAAGACCATCACCGTTTACGTCACCATAAAGAATGACCGTAGCCTGCTCATAAACAATTGTCGGGTCCTTAATCGAAACACACTTGATAATGCAACCCGTACCAATATAATCCTCATCGGTAAGCTGAGTTTCGCCGCGGAAAGCAATAATCTGTCTGCCGTCATTTTCAAGAAGCGACTTAACATTCGCAAATGTTGTATTCTGTGAATCAAGACCAACGAGATAATAGCAGTTTGTGTCAGTTCTGTCAACAACAAGACTGCCTGTTGCTGCGGGAATAAGCTGTTTGATTTCTTCAAGAGCGTTGATAGCGTCCTCGATAGCTTGAATTGCGTCTGCGATTTCATCGGGAGTTGAATCAGGATTATTTATAACATTTTCAACCGCGTCAATAGCATCCTGAAGGTCATCAATACTGTCATCGGTATATGCGTCGGAATCGTTCGCGATAATAACATTCGCGTTGTCAACAGCCTGCTCAAGCAAATTTCCAAGAGCATCCCTTATAGCTTCGGTTGCATCTGTAATTTCCTGAACGGTTGCATCGGAATCATTATAAACCGCTTCACCGTCAGCTATTGCATTTTCAAGAGCTTCAACGCTTTCGGATGTGAAGATTGAAGTGTTGCCGCCGAGAACATCATTGCCGTCAACAATGGCTTCTTCAAGCGCTGATTTGTCAGGAGTAAGACCGTTAAGTGCATTTTCTATTGCCTGAATTGCATCTGCGATTTCTTCAACCGTAGCATCGGGGTCTGCGTCAACCGCTTCTGCCGCCGAAATAGCATCTTCAAGAGCCTGTACGCTGTCGGGAGTCATACCTGTTGTATCGGTATTCTCGCCCTCTGTGATTTTCTCTTCCAAAGCTGTTTTGTCAGGTGTAAGTCCGTTGATAGCGTCCTCGATATCCTGAATTGCATCCGCGATTTCTTCAACCGTTGCATCGGGGTCTGCATCAACCGCTTCTGCAGCCGTAATAGCGTCTTCAAGAGCCTGAACGCTGTCGGGAGTCATACCTGTTGTATCGGTATTCTCGCCCTCTGTGATTTTCTCTTCCAAAGCTGTTT
>JAILFM010000014.1 GCA_024697575.1 Clostridiales bacterium | reverse complement strand
AGAACAGAAGTTTACAATCCGAAAACCGTCATCCTTCACGCGGCGTTGCTGCATCAGGCTTGCGCCCATTGTGCAATATCCCTCACTGCTGCCTCCCGTAGGAGTCTGGGCCGTGTCTCAGTCCCAATGTGGCCGTTCAACCTCTCAGTCCGGCTACCGATCGTCGACATGGTGGGCCGTTACCCCGCCATCTATCTAATCGGACGCGAGTCCATCTTACAGCGGATTGCTCCTTTGACATCAATGCCATGCGACATCAATGTGTTATGCGGTATTAGCGTTCGTTTCCAAACGTTATCCCCCTCTGAAAGGCAGGTTGCTCACGCGTTACTCACCCGTCCGCCACTAAACTCAATTTCCGTTTGACCGAAGTCTCTCTTCCTCTGAGTTCCGTTCGACTTGCATGTGTTAAGCACGCCGCCAGCGTTCATCCTGAGCCAGGATCAAACTCTCTAAAAATTGTATATCAATCCTCTACAGGATCAACATCATTTTCAGAGCTCTCTCGCTCATTTTGCCTTTTGGCTTCTCTTTATCTTGAATTACTGTTTATTACTCTTTTAAGTACTAAACTCAAATCTTTTCAAGGGTCTTTCTTTGTTGTCGTTGTTTAATTTTCAAGGTGCGTTCGCTCCTCTACTCAACGGCCCTCATCTTCTCCCGTTTTTCAAGTGCCCTATGTTTATACCACTTCCGGAACCCTTTGTCAAGAACTTTTTTTCAATTTTTTTGGGGTTTGGGGGCTTTTATGACAAAATTGAAGAAAAATCATTTTTTAGTATGCAAAAATTTATTCTATGAAGATTTTAATCCTTCTTCACAACCAGCAAACAATTATATTCATCACGGATAAGTTTATCGCGGGGGCGCTCCAAATCGGCCGGATTGGAACGAAGAGCAAATCCGTCGCCTGATTTTGTATATGTCACGGAGGATCCGCCGCCGTCAAGATTCACGGCGCGCACCGCACCGAAGCGCCGCAGCAACAGTGCTAAATCGACAAGGCTTGCGCCGTTTGAGTATTCGGGAATACGACCGTCAATCTGTAGCAGCAACACCGTACCGTCAGATGTCAGACCGGCAGCAGTTCGCGGATGACGGACAAAGCTGAACGGCTCCAGCGGACCCCATTCATAAAGCTCGCCATCCTTTAATATCATCTCAAGCCCGGCAGCAGCATGCTCCAATTCCCCGAGCAAACCGGGGTTTTCGGAAAGCGTAGTGATAACAGGTGTACCGTCTTTTTTGACGCCGATGAACGGGCGGATACTTTCAGAATTCTTTATAACTATGCCGTTCTTTACGCAAAGCCCCGACGGGCTGCCGTCGCCGAACATATCAAAAAAGTCCGCGTTCACAGCAGCAAGAACATTTTTACCGTTTTTTACGGCGCTGTCTATCATTTCCGGAACTTTAGCTATGATATTGCCGACTTTATAATCATCATTCGGAGTGCCGACACAGATCGTGTTTTTTTGCATATCCACTCTGAGTAAAAACGCGTGAACAGGGTTATTTTGCGGGTCGCGGCAGAGCATATGGCGGTATTCAAGCCCGTCGGAAATTGTCTCAACCTCTTCATTTTCCACCGTCAGGTGATTATCATACCGCTCCTTAAGCTCTGCGGCATTCTTCAAAGATTCACTGCTGAACTCTGTTTTGTAAAAAAACCGCTCTCCCCCGTCCGCCGTTTTAAAGCCGCTGACAACAAGTCTGTCGCCCTGCTGCAGTTGAGTGGTAGGCAGGCGAAACAGATGCGTAAAGCGGTCATAGGGCTCGCGATCGTTGAACTCATCCGCGAAGACATAATCTTTATGATAAAGCTTCACATCAAAATACGGACAAAGTGAATAAAAGGCAAGCTTTGTCAATCCGTTTTCTTCGTTAAGGGCTGCATACCCATTCCAATCGGCTTCATCAGCCGGTTTAAAAGCGTTTAAAAAATCTTCAAGCATTTTTCTTTTTTCCCCCATTCATCAGGTACATTATAGCGTAATGTTTTAAAAAATTCTACTTTTAAATCGCAAATTACAGAAAAACATAGTAATTATGCAACATTAATGTAAAAATATACAAATAGATTCTTGACACATATCCTGTGTTTTTTGTATAATTTGCAGGATTTTAACTAAGGAAATGCTTCAACTTATTCAGCGTTTCCATAGCAGGTGATATTATATGAAAGATAATAATATAAACAACATAAAAAAAGAAGACTCCGGGCTGAAGCTTAATATAAAAACCATAATAGGCGTATGCATAATCCTTTTTGCTATTATGGTCGCCGCCGGCATTTTGACACAGGTTGTCCCAAGGGGTGTTTATGACACAGACGCAGAAGGGATGATAATTAACGGCACATACCACAGCGTTGATTACAGAATGCCGATATGGAAAATTCTTGCTTCTCCGCTTTTGATTTTCGGTTCCGAAAAAAGTCTTGCGGGTGTAGCAATTGTTCTTTTTATTGTGCTTCTGGGCGGAACATTTTTGATACTTGACGAAGTAAATGTTCTTAAATACCTCATGGCAGTAATAATCAAAAAATTCAGCGGCAAAAAATATATGCTCATGAGCGTAATGATGTTAGCTCTTATGGCGCTGTCTTCCGTTGCCGGCGTTCTTGAGGAAACCATCACTCTTGTACCCATATCCGTTGCAATAGCATTGACTTTAGGGTGGGATTCGCTTGTAGGAATTATGATGAGCTTCGGTGCAGTGGTTTTCGGATTTGCTGCGGCAACCTTCAATCCGTTTAATGTTGTTACGGTTCAAAAGCTTGCCGGAATACCGGTTTTTTCGGGCTTATGGATGAGGCTCATTATGTTTGCATCATCTTACCTTCTTATTCTTGCTTTCACCATGGTATACGCTAAAAAGATTGAAAAAAAACCGGAAAAATCTCTCTGCTTTGATACAGACAAGGAAATGAGAGAAAAATATAAGATTGACGATGCTCAGGCTCTTCTTGAAAACAGCAAATTAAAAAAATCCAGTTTGCTTTTCTTCACATTTGTCATGTGCGCTCTTATCTGTGTGGCAGTTGATTTTATTTTTGACATGAGCGGATATGTTTCAATGGGCGGCATGGCGGTCATGTTCACCCTTGGCGGACTTGCGGCGGGTCACTCAGCGGGGCTTAACGGAAAAGAGCTTGCTTCGGGGTTTTTCAGAGGAGTGAAAACCATTGCTCCCGCGCTGCCGCTTATTCTCTTTGTTCTTTCAATCACTTACATTCTTCAGGAAGGTATGATAGTTGACACAATCCTATACAAACTGTATTCATTAATATACGGTGTCACGCCATACCTTGCGATAATAATCATCTTTGTTTTTGTTGCCCTTCTCGAATTCTTCATCGGCTCAGGAACGGCAAAAGCGTTTTTGATAATGCCGATTGTTGCGCCGCTTGCGCGCCTTGTCGGTATATCCGGCAACACTCTTGTGCTATCGTACTGCATGGCAGACGGTTTTACAAATATGCTTTACCCGACAAGCGGACTTATCATAATCGCCATAGGGCTTGTTAATGTTTCATACGGCAAATGGATAAAATTCAGCGGCAAGCTGTTCGCACTGCAGGTACTGCTGAGCATAGCGCTGATGCACCTTTCCATATTTGCAGGGTATTAATGCCGTTTATGAGGTAAAAGAATTGAAACAGAAAAATCCGGGCAAAAAGCTCAAAGCCGAAATAACAAAAGACGAAAAAATCATTATGTTTATCTGCTGGCTGGTCTATGTCGCGGCATATATCGGCAGGCTTAACTACAGTGCAACTATTGTGGCGATTATCGCCGACCGCGGGTTTTCCAAAGCGGAAGCGGGGCTCGCCTATTCTTTCTTTGCTTTTGCGTACGGAATAGGTCAGTTTGTAAACGGAATGCTGTCAAGCAAATATAATAACCGTGTCATGGTCTTTGCCTCCCTTACCGTTTCTTCTTTTTTAAACATGGCAATGACGATGTACACCGACGCTTCGGCGCTCAAATACATATGGCTTTTGAACGGCGCGGTTCAGTCCGTTCTTTGGAGCACACTTGTAAAAACAATAGCCGAACATGTATCGGATAAAGGTATGCCGACGGCGATTATGGCAATGAGCACTTCAAACACCTTTGGAACATTCATAGTCTATGGCATTTCGGCGCTGTTTGTCAGATTCACAAACTGGAAATGGTCGTTTTATTTTGCATCGATATGCCTTATTGTAACGGCATTCATCTGGTTTTTCCTTTACGGCAACAGAGAGCCGCTGTATGTTAAACCCGAAGTTAAGAAGGAAAAATCAAAAATCGGCTTTAAAAGCCCAATGTTCACATGCGTTGTGGTAATTGCCCTTGCGGGGATTGCAAACGGATTTATCAAGGACGGTGTCAACACGTGGGTCCCGTCTGTCCTTTATGAAAGCTTCGGCATAAATCAGTCATTCTCTATTCTTTTAACGCTGATGCTGCCGCTTATCGCAACCTTAAGCGCCGGAGTTATCAAATATATTCACACAAGGATTTCATCACACAATGAGATGGATGCTTTACTATATGTTTTTTCAGCCATACTATCTTTGGGAATAATCTTTTCACTCAGATTCAAAAACTTAATTACGATAATGCTTTGCTTCGTTCTGCTTTCTGCAACAATGTCAATGGTTAACAATGTCATAACAAGTATATTCCCTCTTGACAGGCGAAAATTTATCGGCAGCGGAATGGCGGCAGGTCTGTTGAACACATTCTGTTATGTCGGCAGCACCGTCACATCATATTCATTGGGGGTTGTGTCTGAAAAAGGCGGCTGGAACGCCGTGTTCACGATAATGTTGGTTATTTCCGCAGCGGCGGCGGCAATCTCACTGGCGGGTATAAAAGCCGATAGAAAAATCAGCCTTGAGGAGGTATAAAAAATGTCCAAAAAGTTTTCTGCAGTTTTAAAAATCTCAGTCATGGCAATGCTTGTTGCTCTTGCAATTGTTTCGCTGTTCTTCATAAGGTTTCCGCTGATTCCTTCGGCACCGTTTCTTGAATATGACTGCGCGGATATACCGGCGCTTATAGCATCGCTTGTTTTCGGACCGGTTTCGGGCTTAGCAGTTCTTTTTTGCGTTTGTATTATTCAAGCGTTCACTGTTTCCGCAAGCAGCGGTATAATCGGCTTTTTTATGCACTTTATCGCTTCATGCGTTCTGATACTTATTCCGTCACTGATTTATAAAAAGAAAAAAAGTGTCAAATCACTTGTTATCGGGCTTATTATTGCGTCGGCAGCAATGACGCTTGTAATGATTCCGCTGAATCTTGTTTTCACCGGCATATTTATGGGAGTAGGGACAAAACAGATTGTTCAGATGCTCATACCCGCTATTATCCCGTTTAATCTTGCCAAGGCATGCATAAACAGCGTTGCCACACTTCTTATCTATATTCCGCTTTCAAAAACTAAAGAAACAGAGCAGGGTTAAAATGCATTCAAAAAATCCAGAACGCCCCCCGTTTAAGTTCATTATCAGCATTGCGCTTTTTTTTATAATAATCGGCGCGGTGGCGTTTTTTGTAAAACTCATTGAAAAACCGGAATTATTAGATATTGAACTGCCTTTTTCTCAGACGGAAATATCACTGACAGCGACTGTTTCGGAACCGGTTACGGATTCGGAAGAAGATGATATGTTTGAAATCAATGTCAAAGGCTCCGCAAGACAAAACGTAAAAAAGACTCAGTTGCCGGATGAAATTAACGCTAAAAAAGCGCGGCTTATCTATGATTGGGTAAACAAAGAGCTTTACACTCCGCTCAAACAGATTTCCGAATACTATGAAAAGCCGCGGGAAGAAACCTCCGGATTTATCACCGAAGAGACAACAGCGGAATTTCAAACGGATTTTCGCAACGATGTGATTGAGCTGATAAGTTCTCTGAGCAAATCACTGTCAAAAGCAAAGAGGTTTGACATTTTGGCAGATTCACTGCCCGGCTCTTATTCCGCTTTTAAAAACGCATATCACGAAGCCGTTGAACAGGCGCAGACACTTTACGAAAGCGTTAAATTCATCGGCGTTGTTCAGACAGGTGAAAAGCTTGACATGACCTACTTTGAAGAATGTGTATCAATAATGAACAGGAACAAACAATATGAGCAGCATTAAAAACAGCAGTATATTAAAGTATTCTTCGCCTGCAAAAGCCTGGACCCAGGCGTTGCCAATCGGTAACGGCAAGCTGGGCGCAATGATATTCGGCGGAGAAATGGAAGAAACAATCTGCCTTAATCACGATGAACTCTGGACAGGCTACCCTACTGACAGAACAAGACGCGGCGCTTATCACGCATACAGAAGAGCTCAGGAGCTTGCCCTTGAAGGCAAACTTCACGAAGCTTCAAAAGAGATTGAAGAAAACTTTGAGGGCGGATGGAGCGACGCTTACCTTCCGCTTGGAAAAATCGAGATAGCATTCAAAACAAAGCGCCGGATTTCTTCATACCTAAGGACACTCGATATATCAAACGCAGTGTCCAATGTAAGCTACACTGTTTCAGGCAAAGAATATAAACGAGAATACTTTGCGTCATACCCGGACGGGATGATTTGTTCAAGGTTTACATTCGGCGACAGAACCGATTTTGAAATAAAACTTTCATCCGATCTGCTTTCATATTGCAATATACAGGAAGACAAGATTTTTCTGTACGGCGAATGCCCCGGAGTCTGTTTTTCAAATAACAATGAAAACATCGAATACTCAGACAAGCCAAAGGAAAGAGGCATCAGATTCTGCGCCGGATTAAAAGTAATTACCGACGGACAAATCAAAGAAGGAAACTGTTCACTGCTTGTAAACAACGCGTCAAGAGCGGAGATTTATTTCACGGCAGAAACATCATTTAACACACCGTTTAAGCATCCGTTCACAGACGGCAAGGAGTATAAACAGCCGGTTATTGAAAAACTGAATGAGGAAAAGAATTATTCACTTCTTTTAAAAAGGCATACAGACGACTACAAGACCATATATGACCGCGTTGAGCTGAATTTAGGCGGTACAGGCAGCGACCTTGACACAGACAAGAGGTTGGAAGCTTTCCAAAACACCAAAGACGACAGCGGTCTTGTGGAGCTTCTGTATAATTACGGAAGGTATCTTATCATTTCATCCTCACGCCCGGGTTCCCAACCGGCAAACCTTCAGGGAATCTGGAATGACAAAATAAAAGCCCCGTGGCATTCAAACTACACGGTCAATATTAATACAGAAATGAACTACTGGCCGGTTCTTATGTGCTCGATGCCGGAAATCAACCTGCCTCTTATCAACATGATAAAAGAGCTGAGCATTGCCGGTAGAGACACTGCCGAAAACCGGTATCGTTCACGCGGATGGTGCTCACACCATAATGTTGACATATGGCGTCTTACTACGCCGGTTGCAGGCAATCCCTGCTGGGCATTCTGGCACGGCTCAACAGGATGGTTTTGTCGCCACATTTTTGAACATTACGAATACACGGGAGATATTGACTATCTAAAAACCACGGCATACCCGATAATGAAAACAGCGACGCTTTTTTACCTTGATAACCTTATTGAATATAACGGCAACCTGATTTTCACCCCGGGAACTTCGCCCGAAAACGGTTTTATATATGAGGGAAAAGACTGTTTTGTCGCAAAATACAGCATGATGTCAATCAGCATTGCACAGGACCTGTTTCAGAATATGATAAAAGCTGCCGAAATACTTGACACGGACGAACAACTGGTTTCTCAGCTGAAAGAAACAATAAGCAAGCTCCCCGGTTTTAAAACCGGCAGCTTTGGTCAGCTGCTCGAATTTGACGATGATTATCCGGAGCGTGAAATCAACCACCGCCATGTGTCACACCTTTACGCCCTGCACCCTGCGAACATCATCACGGCTGACGGCACACCGGAGCTTGCGAATGCTTGCAGAAAAACGCTCGAAAGGCGCGGAGACAACGGCACGGGCTGGTCATTGGGATGGAAAATCAATTTCTGGGCAAGACTTTTTGACGGAAACCATGCGCTTAAACTGATTGAAATGCAGCTCAGACCTGTCAAAAGCAATGTCCCTCACAAGGTTCACTGCGGCGGAACGTACGAAAACCTGTTTGACGCACATCCACCGTTCCAGATTGACGGAAACTTCGGCTTTGTGAGCGGCGTTACGGAAATGTTTATGCAAAGCCGTGACAATAAAATCTATCTATTACCGGCACTTCCGGATAAATGGAGCAGCGGCAGCGTCAAGGGTCTGACAGCTAAAGGCAATGTTAAAGTTGACATAACATGGGAAAACGGCAAAGTAACGGATTATAAGCTTACCGGAAAAGGGAAATATGAAGTTATAGTTAACGGTAAAAGTCAAACGGTTGAACTTTAAGGAGGAATAAAGCATGCTCGGCACTTTTTATCCAAAACCTTTTAAGCAAAAAACTGTTGAATTCAAGACAAAAAAGGACGGACTGTCTTCCGATAAGGTGAACTGTATCTGTCCGAATCCGCTGATTATCGGAACAGACAACGGGCTTAACATAGTTGGCGAATCCGGAAATGTAACATATTATGACTGCGGCAATATCAGCTGCATTTATAAACACAAAAACCCGTTAATCTATTTCGCAAGCGGAAACAAAATCTTTTTGCTGAATAATTCGCAGATTAAACTTATCGGCGAATGTGACGGCGATATTAAAGCCATTGACGGCGATGAAAGAATATTCGCGGTTACCGAAGATAAGATTTTTGAAATCAAAGAAGACAGCATTGAATTCTTTTATGACAACTGGCGCTGTGCGCAGGGGCTGAGCGTTGCCGGTGACAAACTGAGAGAATTTGCCAAAGACAGTGTTATGGTTTTCCCCGGAAAGCGCAAACACTGGCGCTGTATTATCCATCGTCACAGCGATATGCCCGATTTTATCATTAATAAAATCAAAATTGACCCGGCAACAGGTTTTTTGTATATAGCTACCGATAAAGGTCTTTATATCTATGACGATCACACCGGATGGTACGGACACGACAAGTTAAGCGTTTTACCTGAGGAAGAAATCTTTGACATCGATATTGACCAAAACGGCAGAATTGCCCTTGCAAGCGAGTGCGGGGTAATAGTCATAAAAGATGGCAAAGCCAAATATCTGCCGGCAACAAGATATGTGCCATGTGAAAAAGTCAACTGCGTTAAACTTGACGGCGACAAGCTTTACTGCGGCACGGATATGGGCGTTTCCATAATCACCGAAAAAGAAATGACCCTGAAAGAAAAGGCCGATTATTTTTATTCCATTGCGGAAAAATACTATAAACGAAAAGGATATGTAGTCGCTGTAGATAACTGTAAATCCTCCCCCGCCGACGGCGAAACAATGATAAGCGATAACGACGGGCTTTGGACTCAGATGTATTTAACTTCTCTGTGCCTCAACTATGCCGTAACGAAAAACATCGAAGTCTTAAAAAGCGCAAAAGAATGCCTTGACGCAATGCTTTACTTAACCAAAGTCAGCGGTATTAAAGGCTTCACCGCAAGAGCCGTACGTTTTGAAGGCGATAAGGGTTATAATGAGAACCTTGACTTGCAAATTGACGGCGGTGAATGGCACAAATCGCCGGTTTACGATTGCGAATGGCTGGGCGAAACAAGCAGCGATGAAATGACGGGTCATTACCTCGGCTTTTCAATGTATTATGACCTTTGCGCCGATGAGGAAGAAAAAGAAAAAATAAGGGAAGCGCTTTGCAACATAACAGACCATATTATTGAACACAGCTACCGCCTTTATGACTGTGACAACCTGCCCACAACATGGGCCTGCTGGGACCCGGCACAGATTAACGGGAACAATATGTGGCTGTGGGAAAAGGGAGTCAATTCCCTCGAAATACTGACCTTCCTGAAGGTTGCCTACCATGTTTCCGGCAATGAAAAATACAACAGCGAATACACCCGCCTTGCTCTTGATGAACACTACCTTTTAAACGCCGCCGCGCATAAAAAAGAAGACGGCCACGAGAGCCACATTGACGACAACCTCGCCATGATGTGCACCTTGACGCTACTACGGCTTGAAAAAGACGAAAAAATCAGGTCATACATCTACATGGGTCTTCGCCATCACTGGGAATACGAAAGAAGCGAGCGCTTTGCAATGTGGAACCTTGTTTTCGGCGCATTTATTAACGACATATGTGATATTGACACATCTGTAAAATACCTTGAAGATATGCCGATTAACCCGTTTTTAAATAAAATGTATAACTCAAAACGCAAAAACCTTGTTTTCGACCCGGACAGCCACGGCTGGCACATAGCGCCTCAGCTTAAACAGCCGTTTGATATTGACGAGCGCTCATACGGAACATACAGCTCAAACCCCTTCACAGTAAACAGCGGCAACTCGAGCAGATGCCACAGCCCGTTCACTTATCTTCTGCCGTATTGGTTCGGAAGATATTACGGTCTGATCGGCGAATAATAAAAGGCGGCACATCGCCTGAATAACCGGAGAATGAAATGAAAAAAGTATTAGCTGTCATAATGTCACTCGTAATTTCACTTTCTGTCTGCCCGGCAGCGTTTGCCGGCAAAAGCGCAAGTGAAAACCGGACAGAAAAAACCGCTTACGGTCTTTTTGACAATATTGAACAAAACGGCCTGCCGGCGGTAACGCCAAACGTAGCGCTAAAGGTCCTGAATAAAATTTGGAGGCTGTTCGGTATCATAACAGGAACCGTGTTTTTTCAAAAAAACTGGGAAATTACAGTTGATGAAACTATAACCGGACTTTGCAAATATATTTCAGACATGTCAGCTCTGGATGTATATTACATTTTAACTGAAATACCGGATATTCAGGACCCGCAAAGATTAATGACGGATATATTGCCGGTTGACATGGTTGAAGTCAGAGCCGCCATTAACGATTATCGCGAAAAGCTGATTGAACAGGGCAATTTGTTCGGGGCGGGCATATGCCATATGATAGCCGACGGACTGAGCGTTGTTGAAAAAGCGGATATTTACGCTGTCAAATATCCGGAAAAAGGCGAAAATGTAATTAATGTTATGGTTGATGTTACATTAAGGGACGGAACCGTTGATACCTTTGACCCGCCGATTTACATTGACCTTGACACCGGCCTTGCCTACGGCAGGGACAACAAGGGAATGCTTTCTTTAGGTTTTGATTTTAACGTTTATGAGCTGACGTCATACGCAACCATTAACTCCTGGCAGAGAAAATACGGTTTCTTTTTCGGGTACGATCTTTTCTGCTATCTGTCCCCCTCTTTCAACTACAACACACGCAGGTTTAAGTTTAACTACGGCGACAAAGAGTGGATGATTCAGGTGTGGAAAGGGAAATATTTCTTCGCAACAGGCGCAGAAATCGGAATCTATAACCGTGACAAAAAAGCGTTCGGAACATATTATTACTGCATCTCAGACGATGAGCTTATGACAATGTCGCTCACCCTTAAGCACGGCGATGAAACGCTTATAAACATGCCGCCTCAGAAACAATGGTGGCTTAACGCATTCAAAGTAGGCACAAGGGTATACCTTCCGCGTTCACTGACAGAATATTTTACAATTGAATTTGAAGACGCAGAAATGATGGACGCTTTTGTAAAATCTGTCAATAATCACTATCGCCACGATGTTCAATGCACCGTTGACGGCATGACTGTCAGCTGCGTGTGGTAAAAAACGGGAATAATAAAATGTACATTCAATTTGAACCTTTAAAAAATGCCCGCAGCGTTCTTCACTATATTACGAATATGGTTGATAAAAGTGAGGACAACCTGCCGTACTGGTTGCTTTTACCGAACAAAAAACCCGCGGAAGCCGCCCACTGCAGGGTTGACGACGCAGAGCTTGTCGGATCATGGTACGAAGGGCTTGTGAGCTGCATGCACATGCTCAAAACGAACGAAGGCGAAGATGTAAAAGCGTCGCTGAGAAGGCACCTTCTTTCATCATGGGGTGAACACGGGTTAAGATTTTGCAAACCCTATCCGTGGACTCATACAGTGCACTCGTCATTTCACGAAATGGGCTACATTCTTCTCGGTCTTAACAAAATAATTGAAGAAAATCCGAATGATACTGAGGTTGAACAAAGGGCATCGGAGCTCATAAAAGGTATGCGAAGCCTTGTTATTGAGCGTAAGGTAAGAACATTCTGGTCGGGTGATTTTGAAGAAAAAGAACCGATATACGAATTTCCGAATGATGTTTTTCTTAAAAACGGCGGTTTTGACCTGACAAGGCACACAGGGCGCGGCGAACAGGCAATAAGAAACGCCGTTATGCTTCAGGCGCTTGTCAGGCGCTATGAACTGACAAAGGACAAAACTGCATTAGACCTTGCAACAGGGCTTACCAACTATGTTCTGGGTCCGTCAAGATATTTTAACTACAAAATGGAATATTTCGGTCATGTTCACTCGGCGATGTGGTTTGCCTGCGGTATTATCAAACTCGGTTCTCTTACCGGAAGAGAAGATTATATTGCTAAAGGCAAAGCGATTTACGACTACACACGCTCGCTTTCATCATCTTTCGGCTGGGTTCCGGAATACGCTCAGTGGCACCCGATGAATGAGGAACACTGCGAAACATGCTGTATCAGAGATATGATTTTTGCCGCAAAGGAGCTGATTGACTGCGGATATACCGAATATTGGAACGACATCAACCTTTTTATCAGAAATCAGTTTGTTGAAAACCAGATAAGCTACACCGGTTATGTGGTGTGCGACAATTCAAAGCCGGATAAAGACGGAATAACATATAAAGACATTGACAAAAGGATGGTCGGCGGCTTCACAGGCGGCAGTGAACCGAATTCAATATCACTCACCCGCTTCCGTTCAATCGCCGGCTGCTGTGTCGGCACAGCCCCCGCCGCGCTAAAGCTTGCCTGGGATAATGTTATTACCAACGAGAACGGTATTCTGACTGTCAATATACCGTGTGACAAAGAGGACGAAAGCATTTGCCTAAGCTCAGATATTCCAAACGAAGGCAAAATCACAATCAAGGCAAAAATCGACTGCAAAGCAGGTTTCAGACTTTATGAGTGGATAAAAGACCCTGAATTTCTGCTTAACGGCAAAGCGGTAGATGTCAGCAACAAAGACGGAATAGCGTACTGCATTTTGAACGCCGGTGATATTTTTGAACTGAAGTTTGATATTACCACCACCGCAAGAAAAGAAACGGTACGAGGTTGTGAATATACGGTTTTCTGGCGCGGATGCGACGTTGTTGATATGACACCTCGAGGGGAGCATATAAGGCTGTATCAAAGAAACTGTGACGAAGAAAAATACTACCCTACACCGGATGATGTAGTCTATACCGGTGCGGCAAATTTCGGACCGACACAGCAAAAATAAAGAATAACAATCGTGCTCAAAAACGGTGGCTGTCGCGTTAAAACGAAAAACAAACAGGCAAAAACAGAGCAGACTCGCAGGGTTATGAAAAACTCCGCGAGCCTTTTGTTTGTTATGTATCCGGGCATCTTTTATTCAGATTTCAATCCACAAAGCGGGACGAACACAGACATGGCTGTAATTCACAAGGAAACCGTAGCTATAAACGCCGCCGCTTTTGTAAATAACAGCAGCGCAGTTGGTATAAATGCCGGGCGAGCGCAACCACCATAAACAAGTGACTTTGTCCCCTTTAGTAAAGCCGCCGATTGCCCTCGCTCCACGCTCAACTGCGTAAGCAGTGGGAACACATTTTCTGTCTTCATTACTGCTGAAATACTTTTCTGCTTCTGTTGTGCTGAGAAGGAAAACTTTATCGGCAGTATCTTTGCCTGATTCTTTACTGTAACCCGAATCTTTATCGGCAGTAACTTTGGTTATCTTTATCATTCCCTGCTCCGCTTCCGAAAAGGATGCTTTGAAAAAAGTATCATTCAACCACGTTCTGAGTGAGCAGTTTTCCCAAATAACCGACGAATATTCCGCATTATACTGCAAACAGTCAAGCGCATATTCACTTATCAGGAAAAGCCTATTTTCTTCTTTTGCAAGCACACGCCATTCGATATTTTCTTTGCCGTTTAACAGATTATTATCCTGTTCATATTCACCAAAGAAGACTATATCTCCGACTGAGGTCTTTTTTTTCAGGCTTTTAAAGTATTGCGGCTTTATCTCAACCATTTTTTTATCAACATCTTTGTAATCCGCAATCTGAACAAAAAGGGAATATGCCGCCATATATTCTTCCGCCTGAGCAAATTCAACTGCTCTGTTATATTTGCTGAATTTGATTGTGTTATATTCTCCGAGCTTTTCAATCAATACATAAGCTTCATCATAATTGCCCTCTTCCAGCTGCGCCGTCGCCTTCTCAAGATAGCTCAGTGGAATTATGACAAAGTTAAGAAAAACCAAAAACGCTATCAAAACCGCGACAATCGAACCGCATATTATGGCAATCTTTTTGTTTCGAGCCTTTGTATTTGCTTCGGAAATCTCTGTCTCTTTTTCACCGGCGGCATCAATAAGCTCATCATCAAGACCGGGCAGCGTCAGTTTTGTGCCGCAGGAATCGCACACACCTATGGTATCGCCGGGGTTAAATTCTATTGTTCCGCCGCACATTTTGCACTTAATACAATCCATAATCTCCTAATGCATAATCGCATATCTTCCGTCTTTCCTTAACTCTTGTTTATTGTTTGCAAAAAACGCTATGGAAACTCTGATTAAATCGGGGTGTTTAGAACGGTGAGCAGTTTTTCGACTGATGAAGTCGAAAAATCACAGAAATAATTTGTTTATTTCAAGGGCAATACCGCACAATCCGCGGCACGCGTCTTGCGCAAATATTGTTCCGTCATATTTCACAAAAATCTCAGTCAATACACAAAGTATCAACTTCGATTTTTGTATCATCTGACGAAAAATCTTACATCGCAATCCGCATACCTGAATTGTGCGGTATTGCCCAAGATTTGAGACAAAATCAGGCGGAAAAGATGCCGCCGTTATGAGTGCGGCGATTTAATCAGCGTTTTCCTATAAACTATACATTGATTAGCCTGCCTGCAACAATGATTACCGCAAACACAGCGACGGTTACTATTACTATCTTCACAGCATTCGGCGACATATTGCCGCTTAAGAAACGAAATACGCAATAAACTGCGCCGGCTATGGCAAACAAAATAACAACGGCAATAATCAATATTATTATTAAACCGGTTTTTGTGTCGCGTTTTTCAGTTACCTTTTTTGTTTTTTCACGCTCTTTTTGTTTTGCCTGTAACTGAGCGATACGGTTTTCACAAACTGAAATTTGTTCCTGCGCCTGAGAAATAAAAGAAATTGTGTTAAATTGCCTGACCGCGTTTTCAAAACCCGAAACGGTGTTTAAACGCATAAAGGCTTCGGCAGATTTAAAAACAGCGGAATATTTCTTAACTTCATCGGCGGGTATTGCGGCTGTGTTCCCGCACGCTTCGCAAACCGCAATATCCGAGCCGATAGTTATATTCAGTTTTCCGCCGCAGGTTTTACATTTATTGTCAAACATCACTTCACCTTGCAAAAAAAACATCGTATCACATACATCAGAAGCAAAAGAATATTACCATACAGAAAGCCATAATTCAATAACAAAAATAAAATGTTGACAAAAATATTACATTTGTATTATTATTGTAAAAAATTAGAGAAAGGAATAAATTATGGAAGATAAAAAACTTGTAATCAGCCAAAAAAAATTCAGCGGTGACAGTTCGGTTCTTTCGCTGCGCATTCCCAATGAATTGGTTTCAAGGCTGGACAGTATCGCCGAAAGCACAAAACGGACAAGAAACGATATTATACTCAAATGCCTTGAATACGCAGTTGAGAACATTGAAATTAACTGAATACAGGGAGAAATAAAATGCCAAAAACAGCAGATATTATTAAATATGAAGGCGACAACAGCACATTTATCTGGAAACATCCTTGCGAGGATTTCAATTATTTCACACAACTGATTGTTCATGAGAGCCAGGAAGCCGTTTTTTTCATGAACGGCGAAGCGCTTGATGTCTTTCAGGCGGGCAGACATACGCTTGAAACGCAGAACATTCCGCTTATCGGGAAAGCACTGAACAGAGCGACGGACGACCAAACAC
>JAILFM010000028.1 GCA_024697575.1 Clostridiales bacterium | reverse complement strand
GGCAAACTGTCGGCAGTCGTGACGCAGAACATCGACGGCCTGTATCAGCAGGCGGGTGTCAAACGCGTATTGGAACTGCACGGCACAACGCTGCGTAACACCTGCACGAAATGCGGTAAACACAGCGGCTTAGACGCCGTTACGGGTTGCAACGGCATCCCCCGCTGCAGCTGCGGCGGCGTGTGGAAACCGGACGTCGTGCTGTATGAGGAATCGCTCGATGCCGATGTGATCGAGCAGTCGGTCAACGCTATCGCGAACGCGGATTGCCTGATTGTGGCGGGAACAAGCCTGACGGTCTATCCGGCGGCAGGTTTCGTGAGGTACTTTCGCGGCAGGCATTTTGTCCTCATCAACCGCGACGCCACGCAGATGGACGGCTTGGCCGAACTGGTCATACGCGATAACGTCGGCAAAGTGTTCGCCGAGATGAAGGTCTGAACATATGCTCAGCGGCTGTCAGGGGAACCGATAAATTCCGGATTTACGGATGAAAATACAGGGGGTGAAAAAATGAATTCGGAAAATCTGCTCTGGCTGTTTATAATGATACCTGTTGCCGCTTTATTCAGCGGAATCGGCATTTTTGCGTGGAAAAGGAAAAAGCCGATGTGGTTCAACGCGGGCAAAGAGGTGAGCGAGGATGAAATATCCGATATTCCCGCCTATAACAGGGCAAACGGAATTATGTGGCTCTCTTTTTCCGCAGTTATCTGGCTGAGTGTAGTGCTCGGAATATTTAACGTCAGTTTTGCCGGCACCGTTCTTGCATTGGGCATTCTCGGCGGAATTCCGTGCCTTGCAATCACATACGGAAAAATTTATAACAGGTATCATAAGTGATGAAGACTCGGATAACAGCACCGGCGTGCCTGGCGTTGAAAAAAATGTATCGCATATTATATTGTGTCAATATATAAAGGGAAACGGCATAAGCAATAGCACACTGAGACAGTGGGTTGCAAAGTACCAAAAGCACGGAGCATCTGTATTTACTGACAGAATAGGATGTTCTTATTACAGCAGTGAATTAAAGATAAAATGTGTGAAGTATTGTATTGAGCATGATTGCAATTACAAAAACACGGCAACGAAATGCTGGTTAGTCATAAATTTTATATTGAATACAAGTGGTTGCATGTCAGATGTTATATGACAATACATTAATATATGATAATAATCCGTGGTTGACAATGGACAATGCTGTGGTATAATAATAGTGGTTAGTCACCTCTAACTCACAATTTGTTTGGCGGTGGCTATCGTTTCGGCCATACGGTTAGCTGCCGCTAACTACCGCGATGGCTTTAATTTAAGCCTTGTAGTTAGACATGTCTAACTCGTATAATGAAAGGAGTGTTCCTGTGTCAGAGGAAATGATTATTCAATACTGTTCGCCTACTCTTGCGGGGTTGAAAACAGGAAATATGTTTACCTGCGCTTTTGAAAACGAGGACGCTCTGCGTAATACCGTCAGAGATTTTAACCGCAGGTATTCACATAAAGGCATCTGCCTTCTTTCTCTCAGATTCATGAACGGCAAGGCTTTGATTTATACTTATCGCCCTGTTTATCTTGCGAGAGATCTCAAGCACGAAACTGCGCGGAGCATTCTGAAAAACAACGGGTATAATCCGGATCTGCCCGGCAGATGTATTTCCTGCCTTCGGGAAAAGCTTATGAATTGTGACTCTTTTCCTCATGAAATCGGACTTTTCCTGGGTTATCCTCCCGAAGATGTTAAAGGTTTCATGGATCACGGTGCAAAATGCTGTAAATGCTCCGGCTGTTGGAAGGTCTATTCCGATGAGGCGAAAGCTCTCAACGCATTCCGAAAATTCGGTAAATGCCGTGAAATTTACTGTCGCAAATATGCGGAAGGTTATTCTGTTGACAAACTTATCGTAAATATACAAGAGATATAAGTTATGGGATTTGTTGAAGTTAAGAGCGTAAAAAAAGAGCTTCGGTCAGGGCGGGAGCAGAGTTGATGTGCTCAAAGGTATTGACCTTGAAATAAACAAATTATTTCTGCGATTTTTCGACTTCATCAGTCGAAAAACCTGCTCACCGTTCTAAACACCTCGATTTAATCAGCGTTTCCTTAAAAATGTTCTCGGTAAAAACAAATCCGCATAAAAATTCCTAACGGGTGATTCGCATCTTATAGAAACAGAGGAGAGTGCAACATGGCAGATAAGATTCAGTCTGCTTACAAATCATCAAAGAATATTTACGATGATGTGCTGACACAAGGTAACTTATTCAGCAGACTATACATCCGTTTTTTCTGGAGCGGAACCGATGACAATGAAATTGCCCGCAGGATTCTGCAATATATTCCCGATAACTTTTCGGGAACATTGCTCGATGTTCCTGTCGGCACCGCCGTTTTTACCGAATCAAAGTGGGCAGCGCTGAAAGGCGCTTATATAACCTGCCTTGATTACAGTGATGATATGCTTTCCCGGGCAAAAGCCCGTCTCGGACAATATGGCCACATTGGTTTTGTGCAGGGTGATGTCGGTAATCTTCCAATGCAGGATGAAACTTATGATACCGTTCTGAGTATGAACGGCTTTCACGCTTTCCCCGACAAGCCTAAAGCTTTTTCCGAAACATACAGAGTTCTTAAACAAGGCGGTGAGTTTATTGCCTGCTTTTACATCAAAGGTAAATCAAGAATTACCGATTGGCTTGTCAGCAGCATTCTCAGCAAAAAAGGCTGGTTCACACCGCCGTTTCAGACAGAGGATGAACTGAGGTCAATGCTCGGCAGATACTACGCCGAAACAGAGATCCATACAGATGGTTCAATCGTGTATTTCCGCTGTAAAAAGTGAGGACTGACTATGACTGTTCACGAATTCGGCAAAGAAAACGATAATGCAATTGTCCTGATTCATCCTTCACTTGTTATGTGGGATTATTTCGAATATGTAATACCTTTACTCGCTGATACATATCATTTATATGTTCCCGCTTTACCCGGATATGATAAGGATAATACCGGTGATTTCACAAGCGTTGAACAGATAGCAGATGAACTGTCCGGTTGGCTGATGAATCATGGTGTTTACGAAATAAAATGTATTTACGGTTGCTCAATGGGCGGATCAATTGTTACAAGAATGCTTGCCGACAGCAAAATAAGAATCTGTTCCGCTGTAATCGACGGCGGAATAACTCCTTATCCGTTCCCTTTTATTGTAACAAGAATGATAGCAATCCGGGATTTTCTGATGATATACTCCGGCAAAGCCGGTGGAATAAAGTTGCTTGAAAAAGCGTTTTCAACCGATGAATACAGCGAGGAAGATCTGAAATATATTGCCGGCGTTCTGAAAATGATAAGCGCACGAACAATATGGAGAACCTTTGAATCGTGCAATAATTACTCTATGCCCGGCAGAATTAATAATGCCGGCAACAGTATTGAGTATTGGTATTCATCTTCGGAAAAGAAAGCACGAAAAAGGGATATCAATTATATAAAGAAATATTTTCCGCAGACTTGTTTTAGGGAATTTGACAATGTCGGTCATGCCGGTCTTGCAACACTTCATCCCGAAATCCTCACAGAAGGAATTGCAAAACTTTGCGAGAAAACAAAATAAAAAAAAGAGTTATATTTTAATAATTACCAAAGATTAAGAAACCGATATGCCGTCAGACTTGCTTGCGCAACCGGTTTCAAGACTTGGCAAGCAAGGCGACTGTATATACAATCAATGAATTGATTGCGCCCTTGCATGCCATTCTTAATAAAAAGTAGGGGCTGTAAAAAAATAGCCTAAGGAAACGCTGATTAAATCGCCGCACTCATAACGGCGGCATCTTTTCCGCCTGATTTTGTCTCAAATCTTGAAATAAACAAATTATTTCTGCAATTTTTCGACTTCATCAGTCAAAAAACCTGCTCGCCGTTCTAAACACTCCGATTTAATCAGCGTTTCCTTAGGTAAATATGACTTATCAATTCGCTGAATGTGTATACCGGATCGGAAATTTCTATTATTTTTTCAATTTCCAGTGGTAATTTGAGTTGATACGGTGTACAATATTCACCGGTATTTATATTGTTTTTCATCAATTCAATTATACCACAAAAAGTGCTGCAAGCCTCCCTTTTCGGTTAACTTACAGCACTTTTTTGTTAGGCTATTTTTTTGCAGCCCCGAACATTATGAGGAAATGCATCGAATTTACGATTGAACCGCCGTATACCGAACGGTACGTACGGTGGTGTGGGAGGTCGGTCACTCAACTAATGGGTGACCTCCTACCCGATTACACGGCGGCTCAATAGTAGATGCTACAATCATCTCGGCTCCGAGTTCGACTAAGGAAACGCTGATTAAATCGCCGCACTCATAACGGCGGCATCTTTACCGTCTGATTTTGTCTCAAATCTTGGGCAATACCGCACAATACGCGGCACGCGTCTTGCGCGAATATTAATCCGTCATATTTCACAAAAATCTCAGTCAATACACAAAGTATCAACTTCGATTTTTGTATCATCTGACGAAAAATCTTACTTCGCAATCCGCATACCTGAATTGTG
>JAILFM010000154.1 GCA_024697575.1 Clostridiales bacterium | reverse complement strand
ATAATTTGTAAATCCTGTCATTTCTATCACCCGGGATTTACTTTATCACTTTTTTTGTCCTCTTTCTACCCTTCTTCACGAAAAAAAGAAAAGAGCCTTTTAAGTTTATTTATTGACAATTATATTATTTTTTATATAATTATCAACAAAAGCAGAGATTAAAATAGTGATTCGCAATATAACTGAGAGGTTAATTATGTCATATTTTTATAAAGATGAGCGGGAACTTCCTCTGATAATAATGCGTGGTATTGTCGCTTTTCCGGACCTTAAAATACATTTTGATGTCGGTCGCAAGCAATCAGTTTCAGCGGTTGAATATGCATTAAAGAACGGTAGCGAAGTTTTTCTGGTTGCTCAAAAAGATATTTCGGAAGATCAACCCGGTGAAGACGGTATCTACAAAACCGGGGTTACAGCGCAGATTAATCAAATAATCAAAGGGCGCGGAAAATACCAGATTCATATCTCTGTTACCGGTATCTGCCGCGCAAAGCTGATTGAAATAACAAAAAACAACCCTTTTTATGTTGCAAAGATTGCAGAAATATGTGAAGAAACTGTTAGTGAAGAAAACGAAAAATACGCAAAAGCGCTTGTCCGCCACGCAAAAGATGCCTTTGCATCTTATCTGAATGTTTCGACTCCCCTTTCACCCTCAATCGGTACAAGAATCATTGCTGAAAAAGATCCAGGCAAACTCGCTGACTTTGTTGCGGGTAACATTATAATTGAATATGAAGAAAGACAGACAATTCTTGATATATATGACAGTCTTGACCGGCTTTCTGCATTAATTGAGATGGTCTACAATGAAGCGGATTTGCTGTCTATTGAAGAAGATATTGCCGCAAAAATTCAGGCAAATGTAGACAGAAATCAGCGTGAATACTATCTTCAGGAACAGCTTAAAGTGTTATCAGATGAGCTTAACGGTTACGATTCGGTCAATGAAATCGAAGAATATAAAAAAAGGATTAACTCACTTAAGGCAGATGAAGAGATTAAAGAAAAGCTTCTTAAAGAATGTTCAAGACTTGCCAAACTTTCATCAAACAGTCCCGAAAGTTCTGTCAGCAGAGACTACATTGAACAGTGTCTTTCTTTACCCTGGGGGATATATTCAAAAGAACAGACCAACATTGTAAAAAGTGAAAAAATCCTTGAAAATGATCATTATGGTTTAAAAAAAGTTAAAGAAAGAATACTTGATTATATTGCGGTTGCCTCAATAGCACCGGATATTAAAAGTCAAATAATCTGCCTTGTAGGACCGCCCGGAGTAGGCAAAACAAGCATTGCGCGTTCTCTGGCTAAAGCAACCGGCAGAAAATATGTGAGAATATCTCTTGGCGGCGTCAGAGATGAAGCAGAAATCCGCGGTCACAGAAGAACTTATATCGGATCGATGCCCGGGAGAATAATTGACAGTCTGAAAAAAGCCGGCACAGCAAATCCTCTCATTCTTCTTGACGAAATCGATAAACTTTCAAGCGATTACAGAGGAGATCCATCTTCTGCACTGCTCGAAGTGCTGGACCCTGAACAAAACTTTTCTTTTACCGACCATTATATCGACATGCCGTTTGATTTAAGCAAAGTTTTGTTTATAACAACTGCAAATGATAAAGCTCAAATTCCCCACCCGTTACTTGACAGAATGGAAGTAATTGAGCTTGGCTCATACACAGCGGAAGAAAAATTTCATATTGCACGAAAACACTTGATACCAAAGCAAATTAAGCTGCATGGAATCAAAAGTTCGCAGATGAGAATAACTGATAAAGCCATAAAAACCATAATCGAAAATTATACAAGAGAGGCCGGTGTTCGTGCGCTTGAGCAACAAATTGCAGTAATTTGCCGGAAGTGCGCATCCTCCATAGTGAAAAACGGGGAAGATAAGATTACTGTTAAACCGGAAATACTTGATAAATATCTCGGTCATGCAAAGTTTAAATCCGATTTGCTGTCAAAAGAGAATGAAATCGGCGTTGTTAACGGCCTTGCCTGGACAGCTGTTGGCGGTGAAATGCTTGAAGTAGAGGTTGCGGTTGTTGACGGAACAGGCAAAATCGAACTTACAGGCTCGCTTGGTGATGTAATGCGCGAAAGCGCCAGAACAGCAATAACATTTCTCAGGTCTGTTACAAAAGAATATGATATTGAAAATGATTTTTATAAAACCAAAGATATACATATTCATTTCCCCGAGGGTGCAGTACCGAAAGACGGACCTTCCGCAGGCATTACTGTTTCGACGGCTCTATTTTCTGCTTTAACAAATACAAAAGTTAAAAAAGATGTTGCCATGACAGGTGAGATTTCACTTCGCGGCCGTATTCTTCCAATCGGAGGTTTGAAAGAAAAATCAATGGCAGCTTTTAAAAGCGGAATTAAAACGGTTATTATTCCAAATGCAAATATTCCCGATTTAGAAGATGTAGATGAAAACATTAAATCAAATATTAACTTTATACCCGTAAAGTTTGCATACGAGGCTTGGGATTATGCTATTGAAGATTTCAGAGTTAAAAATAAAAAAAGCACTTTTGAGTCGGAAATACGCCTTAACACTGACCGTCTGGGCGTGACATCCTGAGCGGAGAACAAAATGAATTTTAACAAAACCGATTTTTTTTCATCATACGGAACACCGTCACAATTGCCGGCGTCTTCTCAGAAAGAAGTTGTATTCTCCGGGCGCTCAAATGTCGGAAAATCTTCATTAATAAATGCGGTTTTTTCAAGAAAATCATTGGCAAGGGTTTCGTCAACACCGGGTAAAACGGTAACAATAAATTTTTTTAAATGCGAAGATGTATTTTTTGTTGACTTGCCTGGCTATGGTTACGCAAAAAGAAGTCAAAGTGAAAAATCCCGCTGGGCACAACTTATGGAAGAATACTTTCAATCCGGCAGAAATATCAGCCTTGTACTACAGCTTTTAGATATGCGTCATAAGCCAACAGCTGACGACATAACGATGCTCAATTTTCTAAAATCAACAGGTATTCCCTACATCATCGTTATGACAAAAGTCGATAAACTGAATAAAAGCGAAGCCGAAAAAAGGCGCGTTGAAATAAAAAACGAACTTAAGAATTACTCACCGCTGCAGATTATTGAATTTTCCGCTTTAAACGGTACCGGGACGGACACTGTCCGAAGCGCAATTACTGAATTTTGTTAAGGAAGTGATAAATTGCTTAATGTTATTAATAGCTCCGAAGGAGTCAGGATTATCGGTCTTCAGACCAATGATTACAAAACTAATCAAATTATTATTTCAATGGCGTTGCCTTTGGATGATGATACAGCAGCTAATGCACTTACATTATACCTTCTGAGGCGTTCATGCAAGAAATATCCGGATTTTTCGCTTCTCAATTCTAAACTTGACTCTCTGTATGGCGCGTCTCTCGGTTGCAATGTTTCAAAAATCGGGGACGCTCAGGTTTTAAGCTTAAGTATAACTTACATAGATGACCGTTTTGCGCTTTACGGGGAAAGCATCTCTTCAGAGTGCATCGAGTTACTGTCGGACATTATTTTTAATCCCAATGTCACAAGGAAATCGTTCGGAAAAGAAAACCTTGACAATGAAAAAAGGTTGATGATTGAAAGAATTGAAGATGAATTTGATGACAAAAGAACATACGCATTCAACAAATGCATTGAAAAGCTTTGCTATAACGATGTTTTTGCTAAAAATAAATTAGGAACAACCGAAGAAGTTAAAGCTCTTCGAATGCCTGATATTTATGCTGCATGGAAAAGAATTCTTTCGACTGCAGTTTTTCAGATAACTTCCGTCGGCAGTGCCGATTCTGAAGAGATTTCAAATGTGTTTACTGAGAAATTTCAAAACATTGAAAGAAATGTCTGTCAACTTAAAACATCTTTTTTAACCAAATCACATCGCAGTGCAAGAAGCGAAGAAATACAGCCTGTAAATCAGGGAAAGCTTGTTTTGGGCTTTCGTACCGGAATGCATAACGAAGAGGACAGAAAATACGAGCATATCGTTATGAATGACATTTTCGGCGGCGGAACATATTCAAAGCTTTTTACTGTTATTCGTGAAAAGATGAGTCTTGCTTACTATTGCTGGTCTCGACTTATAGTTTCCAAAGGTTTGCTGATGGTTGAAGCCGGAATTGATACCGATAAAGAAAAGCAAACAACTGCCGGTATAATTAACCAGCTTAATGAGGTTCGTTCAGGCAACATATCTCCGGAAACTCTGGATAATTCAAAAAAGTCTCTTAAAGAAAACTATACATTTTCTTCGCCTTCAAGCTTTGCAGCATGGTATGATTCTCAGATTTGTTCAAATCGGGTAATTGAACCTGATGAAGCAATCAAAGAAGTTGAAAAAGTAACTGTTGAAAGCATTAAAGAATGTGCAAAACAACTTGCACTCGGCAGTGTATTTATGCTTTCATCAGATGAAAACGCGGAGGACGCTGTATGATTGAGTTTAAAGAATACACAGACGAATTACTCGGTGAAAGTATATTTTGCGGTAAACATCCTTCCGGTCTTGAAATCAGAGTAACACCTAAAAAAGGCTATAAATCATCTTATGCTGTTTTTGCTGTGAAATACGGCTCAATAGATACAGCGCTTCCGGACGGCAAAGGTTCATGGAAAAGCATTCCAGAGGGTACTGCCCACTTTCTTGAACATAAGCTTTTTGAAAGTGAAGACCTTGATGCTTTTGAAAGATTTGCAAAAACCGGAGCGAGCGCAAACGCTTTCACCTCTTTTGAACAGACAGCATATCTTTTCAAAGGCAGCGATGACATATATAAATCTCTTGAAATTTTACTGGATTTTGTTCAAAGCCCGTACTTTACAAAGGAAACAATTGAAAAAGAACAAGGCATTATCGGTCAGGAAATCAGTATGTATAATGACATTCCCGACTGGGCTGTTATGTTTAACCTTCTTAAGGCACTTTATAAACATCACCCTGTAAGAATCGACATTGCAGGCACGCAAAGTTCAATCGCTCAAATTGATGACAAACTTTTGTATTCTTTATATGAGACCTTTTATAACCCGTCAAACATGATTCTTTCGATAGCCGGCGGAGTAAATCCGAAGGAAGTTTTTGAGTTTATCGAAGATAAAATTAAATATGAAAAAAAAGAAGTGCCCGAAAGAAGATTTATCAAAGAAACTTCCTTGCCGGTTCAAAAAGAAATCAAACAGGCACTTTCCGTTAACCGCAGTCAATATTTATTAGGCTTTAAAGAAGAGCTTGACAAACCTGATATTTCACTGAAAACCGAGATGGCAAGTGAAATGCTTCTTGAAATACTCTGCGGTAAATCGTCAAATCTGTATAAAAAACTTTTAGAAAGCGGATTTGGAGACAACTCATTCGGCAGTGAGTATTTCAGTGGTTACGGCTATTCAGCTTTTTTGATGGGATCACCCAGCAATAGCCCGGAAAAAGCTATCGAATTGATAAAAGAAGAAATCGATAAGCTTAAGAACAACGGAATTAGTACAGAAAAATTTGACACCGTTAAAAAGAAAATGTACGGCCGTTTGGTAATGGGATATAATGACATTGACGACATAGCCAATGAACAGGTATCGCTATATTTCAGCGGAGATGAACCGTTCAGCGAACTGAAAACATGCAAACAGATAACAATTGAAGACGTTGAGCAAAGGCTTAATGTACTTGATGAAAATTCAAGTGCAGTTTCGATTATTGTACCTAAGGAATAGAGATGTCAAATTATACAACCGTTTATTTTAAGGCAATAGAAAAAAGTTTTAATGTAGCGTCAACCCTGTGTGAATTTGATGTATTCGGCGTTCATTTCACAATTCAATGGTACGGCGTAATAATCGCTTTTGGATTTACATTAGCGGCGCTTTTAGGCGGACGGATTGCCTGGACATGGCGCATAAATCTTAACAAAATGGTTGATATTCTTATTTACGGTTCATTTGCCGGAATAATTGGCGCGAGACTTTATTATGTTTTTCAACGCTGGGATTATTACGGTAAAAACCTTTCGGAAATACCGAAAATATGGGAAGGCGGTCTTGGTATTTACGGCGGTATAATTTGTGGTCTTCTTTGCGCATATTTCGTTTGTAAAATTGAAAAAGTCAATTTTCTGAATCTTCTTGACATGGCATGCATCAGCATAATGTTAGGTCAGGCTATAGGTAGGTGGGGTAATTTCACTAACCAGGAAGCTTTTGGTACAAATACAGATCTTCCATGGGGAATGTGGAGCCAAAAAATAGCCGATGATATTTCAAGTCCCTCAAGACAGGCTTTTTTTGCAGAACACAACATAACTATTGACCCGTTAAAACCGGTTCACCCGACATTTTTGTATGAATCGCTCTGGTGTTTGTTTGGTGTTTTTATTCTCTGGCTTATAATTAGAAAATTCAGATTATTCAGCGGTCAGACTGCATTATGGTATGGAGTATGGTATGGTATTGAAAGGACAATTATTGAGGGTCTGAGGACTGACAGTCTATATTTGGGTTCAACAAATCTCAGAACAAGTCAGATTCTTTCTTTTATTATTTTTGTTATTTGTTCAGCAGTTTTAGTAACACTTACATTAAAATACAAAAAAAATCCAAAACCTATTGAAGGAATTGATTTCTTTCCTGAAGGGAGCAGACATGTCAAAAATAATTGACGGCAAATCCATTAGAGATAAAGAACTTAAACTTTATAAAAATCGTGTTGACGAATTAAAGGCAAACGGTTTACTCCCCTGCCTAGCTGTAATTCTTGTCGGTAACGATCCGGCTTCCAGAGTCTATGTCAACAACAAGAAAAAAGCGTGTGAAAATGTCGGTATCAAATCATTGGAATTTGCCTTACCGGAAGAAACAAGTGAATCAGAGGTTATAAATCTTGTCAAAACGCTGAACAGAGACATAGGCGTTCACGGCATTCTGTGCCAGCTTCCTCTACCCGGTCACATAGACAAAGAAAAGGTTATTAATACAATTTCCCCGATGAAAGATGTTGACTGTTTTCATCCTGAAAATGTCGGTAAGCTTTTTTTAGGTAAAAGTCATTTTGTCCCGTGTACACCAATGGGTATAATGACGATGCTTAAATATGAAGGTATTGATGTGAGCGGAAAACACTGTGTAATAATAGGAAGAAGTGACATTGTCGGAAAGCCTATGGCATTGCTAATGCTTCAAAGCAACGCAACAGTTACCGTCTGTCACTCCAAAACATCAAATTTATCTTCGTACACAAAGCAAGCTGATATTCTTGTTTCAGCGGTTGGAAAAGCGAAATTTGTAAAAAAAGATATGGTAAAATCCGGGGCTGTTGTAATTGATGTCGGTATGAACAAAGACGAAACAGGCAAGCTTTGCGGTGATATAGATTTCGACGAAGTCAAGGATATTTGTTCCGTGATAACGCCTGTACCGGGCGGTGTCGGACCGATGACAATAACAATGCTTATCAAAAACACAATTACTGCCGCACAGGCTCAAATCAATTAAGATAAAATGGATTTAATAACTGTAATTGAATATGCCGGAATTGTTGCTTTTGCAATAACAGGTGTTATAACTGCTATTGAAAAAAATCTGGATGTTTTCGGCTGTATTGTTTTAGGCTTTACAACAGCAGTCGGTGGCGGTATACTCAGAGATATTTTGCTCGGTTATCTTCCGCCTGCAGTTTTAAGAACTCCCGACTACGCAATTATTGCCATTATTTCTTCACTTGTGACATTTTTAATTGCCGCTATTGCAGGGAAAAAAATAAAGAATAATTTTAATATTTACTCTCAGATAATTAATGTTTTTGACTCAATGGGGCTTGCGGTATTTGCTGTTGCGGGCACACAACAAGCCCATAATTTCGGATTTATTGAGAACAAGTTTTTATCGGTATTTATCGGCCTTTTGACTTGTGTCGGCGGAGGGGTATTGCGCGATATTTTTGCCGGTAAAATACCGACTATTCTTAAAAAGCGTATTTATGCTCTTGCTGCACTTGCAGGCGCCATTACATTTCAGATTTTGACTGAATACAGCTTATGTAAGTATAATTTGGCTCTTGTATTAAGTATTGCTGCTGTTTTAGTTGTGAGAACACTTGCAACAATTTTTCATTGGAATATGCCATCCATCAAGGAACTTGCAGACGATGAAAGCAAATGAGTTTAAAGTAGAAAACTTGGGCAACGGTATCCAATGCCAAATATCAAAAGAACACTGTTTCGGAACAGACGCAATGCTACTTGAAAACTTTGCTATGGTCAAAGCTAAAGACATATGCTGTGACCTCGGCACCGGATGCGGCATTATCCCGCTACTTATGGCAAGGGACGGCGCAAAATACATTACCGCAGTTGAAATTCAACTTCAGGGAATTAACCAGCTTTTAGAATCAATTAAGTTAAGCGGACTTAAAAATATTATTACTCCGGTACACAGTGACCTTAAAGAGCTGAAGGGTAAAGTTCCTTTCGGCATTTTTGATTTGGTAACTATGAACCCGCCTTATACCGCAATCGGTAGCGGAATTCTCAGTGTAAATGAGAGCGACAAATTTGCAAGGCATGAAAACGCATGCAAATTTGAAGACATTTGTGAGTGCGCTTCGCATCTTTTAAAATACGGTGGCAGGCTTTGTATGTGCTTAAGACCGCATCGTCTATGTGAATTATTTAAGGCAATGAATAAGTTCAATATTGAGCCCAAAAGAATTCGACAGGTTGCAAAATCTGCAGGTAATCCGCCTTGGCTTATTCTTGTTGAAGGGCGATTAGGCGGAAAAAGCGGATTAATAATTGAGAGTGAAATGCATATCTACAGTTCCGACGGCAATTATTCCGAAGAAATGGAAAAGATATATGCACCATATTCTAATAAGGGGAAATATAATGAAGCTGACAGTTAAAGCTCCGGCGAAAATTAATCTTCATCTTGACATATTAGGCAGGCTTAATGACGGATATCATTCGCTTTTTATGATTATGCAGACAGTATCTCTTTTTGATATTATTACCGTAGAAAAAGGAAAAAAAGGAATTGATATTACTTGTTCAAATCCGTATGTACCTCCAAAAGAAAAAAATATCGCATACAAGGCCGCCGAATGCTTTTTTAAATATATAAACAAAGAATCGTGTATATTAATAAATATAGAAAAAAACATTCCGCTTCAGGCAGGTCTTGCCGGCGGCAGTGCCGATGCGGCAGGAGTCCTTGTTGCCCTTAACAGAATGTTCGGTGAATGTCTTAACAAAAAAGAACTTTGTTCTCTCGGTCTGAAAATCGGCAGCGATGTTCCGTTTTCAATAACGGGAGGCACCTGCATATCTCAAAACCGTGGGGGTATTCTTTCTCCGATAAAAGACCTCGGCGATTGTTTTATAATCCTTGCAAAACCGGAAAAAGGCGTTAGTACAAAAGATGCTTTTGAAAAAGCTGACAATTGCATTCTTTTTCATCCTGATAATCTTAAAACTCTTGATTTTTGTGAAAAAGGCGATTTTGAAGGAGTATTCGGAGAAGCTGCCAATGTATTTGAACAAATAATTGAAGTGCCTGAAAGAGTTGAAATTAAAAGAATAATGCGTGAATACGGCTGCACATTCTGCCGTATGACAGGCAGCGGACCGACAGTATTCGGGATTTTTAAAGATGAAGATAAATCACATCAATGTTGCAAAGCACTCGAAGAATTATGCCCCAATGTATTTGTCACAAAGCCAATCCGCCACGGAGCAACAATTATTAATTAACAACGCGATTTAAATAAATAAAAGAATTCAAACTGCTCCTGCAAGCCACTTGATAAGATCTGTTTTTTCATAAGCGTTTACCCAGCTTCCATGACCGACTTTATCAAAAGCAGTCAGTGTAACATCAGCGCCAAATCGTCTTGCAACTTCAACCATTTTCATAGAATCAGTAAAAGGGACATCGGGGTCGTCGACTGAGTGAAATGCCCTTATGTGTTCATTCTTTAATGCGCTGCACCGCCACGATGTTCCTCCGCCGCAAATCGGCGCGCTTCTGAAATAGTAACCGGGGAAGGTACAGATTAAATTCCAAGTACCGAACCCGCCCATTGAAAGCCCGGTAACTGAAATTTTGTTTTTATCACCGCTGAAATAATCAACAGCCTCGTCAATCCATTTTTTAAGCTGGAATATAATGTGGTCCCAAATAAATCCAACCGGGCATTCAGGAGAAATTGTAATCACACGAAGATTTTTGTAATTGCAATCTTTGCCGAAATACTTTGGGATGCCGTGCGTCATCAACCTTGAAACCATATCCTCATCGTTCGCTCCCCTTTCACCGGCTCCGTGCAAAAATACAATAACCGGTAATTTTTCTTCTCCCTGCCTGTAATCTGAAGGTAATGTAATTAGTCCGCTTATTTCACCGATAAGTTCACTCGGTCTTGTAAAAATCACATTATTAGTCATTCTTTTAGCTCCTATGATTTTTTTACATTCTAACACTTGAGTACAGGTAAGTAAACAACATTTAAGAATAACGGAGATATAATTTGAAAAATAAAGTTCAACCTGCATTCAGACAGCTAACTGTCATGTTTTTAATGACTGTTTTTCAGCTGATATGTATGGCGGATGTTCTGAATTTAAAAAAAGGCGACGAAATTATCATCATATATACGTTTCTTGCATTTATCGCACTCGAGTGGCTGTATATGATGTTCGGTACAATAATCGCGAAAAATGACTATTTTGAACTTGAAACTATCGGTTTCTTTTTATCCGGTATAGGGTTGACTGTTTGCGCAAGCTTTTCCAAAGAGTTTGCCGAAAAGCAAGCTGTCAGTATAGTACTGGGTTTAATTACTTATATCTTTATTTTATTTGTATCTAAAGACGCAAAAATTGCCGGTGCATTAAGATACCCTGCCGCTGTTTTTTCACTCATTATTCTTACAGCAAATCTTATGCTTGCAAAAGCAACCAACGGGGCTCTTAACTGGATAAAGATTGGTTCATTCTCAATTCAGCCGTCGGAAATTGTAAAAATCACCTTTATTTTTGTTGGCGCTGTTTCACTTGATAAACTTCTTTCAAGTGCTTCTTTGACAAAATATATTATCTTTTCAATAACCTGCATAGGCTGTCTTTTTGTTATGAAAGACTTCGGAACTGCGCTGATTTTTTTCTTTACATTCATTCTTATAGCTTTTATGCGTTCCGGAGATATAAGAACAATTATTCTGATTTGCACTGTAGCTTTGATGGGCGCAGCTTTAATAATTTATTTCAAACCTTATGTTGCAAAACGTTTTTCTGCGTTTCGTCATGTCTGGGAGATGAGCGATACCCTCGGCTACCAGCAAACAAGAGTGATGATTTATTCTGCAAGCGGCGGATTGTTTGGTCTCGGAATCGGTAACGGAAGGCTGAGAAATATTTTTGCTGCTTCAACTGACCTTGTTTTCGGTCTGATTTGTGAGGAATTGGGCTTAATAGTTGATATAGCGGTCCTTCTATCTTTTGTTTTTATTGCTGTTTTCGCTGTAAGAAATGCAAAAAACAGCTGTTCAACTTTCCATGCAATAGCTTCCGTTGCTTCAGCCGGACTTTTACTGTTTCAGCTTTCACTGAATGTCTTTGGCGTTACCGACTTATTGCCTTTGACAGGTGTAACCATGCCCTTTGTTTCAAGAGGAGGCAGCAGTATGATATGTTCATGGGGGCTGATTGCTTTTATAAAAGCTGCAGGTCAGCCATTTGTACCTCCAAAGCCTGACATATCTATGAGCAAAAAAAGAACATCAAAGAAGGTTATCAAATGAAATCCATTGCAAACAGGTCGTCTGTAATTTATGCTCTTGTAATCGCTTTTATCGCTGGAGTTGGATTTCTTCTGTTTTCTTTTTATAAATACGGCAACGAATGGGCGACTGACAGAACAAACAGACATATTTATTCAAACAGAACAGTAACAAATGCAGGAACAATTTTTGACAGAAACGGCATTGTTCTTGCAAAAAGCGAAAACGGGAAAAGATACTTTTCCGATGATAAGCAAGTCAGAAAAGCGGTTCTACATATTGTCGGCGACACATCCGGTTTTATATCAACCGGAACGCATACGCTGTTCGACGATTTGCTTATTGGCTATACAAGAATTAACGGTATATATTCATTAACAAAAAAAGGCACAGGCAATGACATTGTTTTGAATATAGATGCCGGCGCGTGCAAAGCAGCATACAACGCTTTTGGTGATTATAACGGAGCTGTTGCCGTTTATAACTATAAAACAGGTGAATTACTGTGTTCGGTTTCAAGAATATCTTATGACCCTCATAATGTTCCCGATAATTTAAGAACTGACGAAAAATATGAGGGTGTATTTATTGACAGAGTTGTTTCCGGGTTATATACACCCGGCTCAATAATGAAAATTATTACAGCAGCAAGCGCTATTGAAAACATTCCCGATATATATGAACAAAAATTCGTTTGCTCGGGTGAATATAAAACCGGAGACGGAAAAGTTGTATGCAACGGTGTTCATGGTGAAATTGATTTTCAAAAAGCAATGAATGAAAGCTGCAATTGCGCTTTTGCGAATATTTCCATTCAGCTTGGAGCAGAAAAAATACTTGAGACAGCCCAAAAATTCGGATTTAATAAAAAAATTAACGCAAAAGATGTTCCGCTTGCAAAAAGCACTTTTTATCCGGATTCAAATTCAAAAACAGAACTCGCCTGGGCAGGTATCGGTCAGTCAACAACATTAGTCAACCCCTGTCATTTTCTTACAATAATCGGTTGTATTGCAAATGAAGGACACGGCTTTGCTCCTGACAGAATAAAAACAACCGGTTCTGCAGTTATTAAAAGAATGCCGCAAGAGATTATATCAATTGAACCGGAAATTGCTAATAAACTAAATGCACTGCTTAGAAGCAATGTTCAGGACAAATACGGAGATAATAAATTTCAGGGACTTGTAATGTGCGGTAAAACGGGCACGGCAGAAATTGACGGTGCCAAAAGCCACTCGTGGTTCGCAGGTTACTCAATGAACAGCGAATTCCCTCTTGCGGCAATATGCATTGCAGAAAACGCCGGTTGGGGTTCCGGAGCCGCATTGAATATCTGCAACACAGTTTTGCACTATTTTCTGAATAATGGTATTTCGTAATACAGTAAAACGGAAAAACACAGCGCCCAAATTTTAACGGGAGCTGTGTTTTTCGACTATAGAATTGAGGAGAGATATTTCAGCAAACGCAGGATTGCGGCTTCCTCCGCTTGCAACATAATTATTGTTTATAATTATTAACCGGATATTAATAAAAACAAAACCTATTTTTAAAAAACTGTTAACTTCAAAACTTTTTTATTTTATCTTGTCGGCAATAAACATCAAAAGACTTGAAAAAATATCCATAATACAGAAACACGCCGGTATTGCTAAAACAGAAACTCCGCCGCGGCGGGATATATACATTCGTCTGAGATTGGGGTCGGCAATCCTTTCTTTAAAAACAGCAAAAGCGTTTATCATATTGTTATAGTACAGCTTATCGGCAAACAGACCGCAAATTATTCGCACAAAAATATTTATTGCCGTAACAATAAGTAATACAGAACCTATGCGTTCGAAAATTCTGTTTGATAATATTGTAAATTCTTCCGGGGTAATTGTCTGGTTCTGGATTGCCTCAACATAGGGATTAATGATGTCACTACAACGTTCAATTGCCCCTGTAATTATTAAGGATAAAACCGAAAAAACAGCCATGAAAACTGCACCGGCTTTGTATATTTTTCTGAAAAAGAACCAATATGGTCCAAATAGAAAAGCGCTGAAATTAAAAGATATCTTTTTGTAGGTAATTATATTCTTAAATTTTTTCACATATGTTGCGGGTTTTGACCTGACAAAAAGAGATATTTCATCTACCGTATGCTCACCGATAACTTCATCGGGATTTAACCCCGTGTTATTAATATACGGATTTGATTTTTGTTCAATTTCAATTATATCTTCCAAAACTTCGCCGCAATTCTGACAAGTGTTCTGCATGGCGTTATTAAGAGTCCCGCAGTTTCTGCATGGTTTAACTTCAAATCTATTGTTTAAATTGTCATTTTTCTGACCGTTGGTATCATTGTTTAATACACCGCCGCATTTTGAGCAAAAAGATGAATTCAAAGGATTCATTTCACCGCAGAAATTGCATTTTCTTTGATTAGTATTATTGGTGTTTGAATCCGGCAAACTCCAGATAAATCCCTCGCTGTGTTTATTATCGTTTATACACTTACCCTCTTCAAGCCAGCATGAGCGATGCTGAGGCGTAGCGCAAACAGGACAAACAACAATATCATCGCCCTCGTGCATATGATGCCCGCAACACGGACACGGTTGATTTTCGTAATTCATATTTAATACCTCATTTGTTAATCATCTGGAGTATTCTTTGCAATATATGCGCAAACCTTAATTAGTTCGCTGACTGCCTTATCATATTCCGGAAGATTAAATTTAATATCCGTAGCTTTTATATCAGTAAAGCTTTGCCAAAACACACAGCCGGAAAGGAAATTGCCGATTTCATTACCGTGATAGCCGTTTATTGTTAACCTGTCACCGATTTTACTTTCACGGGCGGTTTTCCAGGCGACAGCGTTAGGGATAATAATACCGATTTCAGCTTCATCAGCCGCCTCATAGCAAGCAGCAACTATTGCAGAATGCATATTTTCGTTGTCACCATTATAGTACTTTGCAAAAGCCTCATTTTTGCAGTTTTCACTGTATGCAGGCACCTGATGAAGCATAACAGTAGTATTGGGGTGCATCATTCTACAGTATTCAGCCAATTCACCGAGATAAGGCTTATAACTTGATTTTATACCCGCCAATGCAGACGACTGCTGTAAAACGATGATATCAAAATCTTCATCCTCTACAACCTCATGCAGTGCAATTTCATCCGGTTTTATTAATTCTTTTTCACCCGGCAAATATACTTCAAGTGTATAAACCTGATTTTCGTCAATCCAGTTGCGGTAATGCTGTTCTAAAGTTCCACCCGGGATATAAAGATTTGCAATATATAGCTGAGTTTCTTCCGCTTCAGCGATATATGGCAAAAACGTATGGCAGTCAGACGAAAAGCCATTGCCGATCGTCAATACATTAAGTGATTTCATCAAATAACCTTCTTAGGATTTCCGGTAAAAATAAAATAATTCAAGTCAAATAAGATCGCCGGTTTTCAGTTTCCTTATCCAGTCAAGAACAGTCGTTTTTATTGCCGTCAGCTTATCGACAAACATCGCATTTCTCTGCTCTCTTGTACCGGCAGTTTCGATAAAACCGAATGTTAAAAGCGTTGCTCTGTCAACTAATCCGCCTGTAAAATTTGCGCAGTAGTCGGCAAATGTATTTTTACTGAATTGACCGCCGTCGGTTCTGAGAACTCTTCCAAACTTTCTCATTAATTCTTCATAACTATCATTTTCATAATCAATTTTTTCAATATTGTTTGAACCGTAAAGGAACCATGGCGATTTATCGGCATTAGGCCCCGCGCCTTTGTATGACCATGTTGTCCAGCTATAACCTCTTTTATTAAAGATGGAGAACAAATACCCAAAAGTAGTCAATCCCCTGGGATAAAATTCGCCGATATAAAAAGGGGCATCGTAACCGGATCTTTTAATTTCACCGCATTTTCTGAGAATTGTGGGATTTGAAATATCGTAGAGGTGTTCCTGATAAACGATATTTTCCCAACCATAAACTTCAGGCGAAGCAATCGCCGAAGGGTCCCATATAGCTTCCATAGAAATAATATGATCCGGGTCAACTTCACGCACTGCTTTGTAAATATCATTACACAAATCCCAGAATACCCGCTGAAAGCTGCTGTCTCTTGTTATGTTGGTACCGAGAGGCTCATTCATAAGATCATACATAGCAATTGCAGTTTCACCCTTATAATGCGAAGCAAGCTCACGCCAGAAATCAATAACCACTTCGCGATATCTCGCTCCCCTGTCGGTGCCGTCAAATAGCGACATTGATTTTGACTGACCGCAGTGATCATAATCATTTTGATATCCGGGAAGGCCGTGAAGATCTATTATCAAATAGAGTCCGTATTTTTTGCAAAGCGAAACAACATTGTCAAGTTCGCTGAAATCTATATTACCGCTTTCATCCCTGTACCATGTGCCGTTATCGTCAGATTGAAAATTACGGTACCATATCGGCAACCTGACAACATTCATGCCAAGATCAGAAACATTTTTGTAGTCGACTTCGGTAATCCAGTTACTTCTGTACTCTTTAAAAAGATCATAAACACTTTCTGCGCCGAACCTTTCAACAAGCGTGTTATAGACCGGGTCAAGACCCGCTGGATTTGTATAAGGGCAAAACCAGTCTTCCAAAATTCCCCAGCCGCCGAAATTTGTGCCTCTGAGAACAACTTCTTCACCATTAGAATTGACAATTATTTTACCCTGAGTTTTAAGCATCAGCATTTCATCTGTCGCATACGAGTAAAAAGAAGGCATAAATGTCAATAAAATAAAAGAAGAAAGTAAAATTGAAATTACAGATTTTAAAAGTTTTTTCAAATTGTTCAACCCTTTCGGATGATGATTTTTATCGCATTATAAACCTTTTAGGACGAAAAATCCATATTTTTTTGTTTTATGTTTGTAAACCAAAGATAAATATTAAATTTAAGATTGATAAGCTAAATTATATGAAGTATAATAAAACATATATTTTAGGAGAAACAGGGATGAATTTAGACATGCAAAAATATGTAATGTTTTTAAAACCGTATATTTCCGAAACTATCTGGGGCGGCAGAAAACTGATTAAAGACTATAATATTTCAACTGACAAAGCAAATGCTGCAGAAGCCTGGATGCTCTCAGCGCACAGTGACGGACCGGGAACAATCATTAACGGTTGCTTTGCCGGACAGACTTTTGATAGAATCGTCAATAACAATCCTTCTCTGCTGGGTAAACACGCTAAAACATTTTCAAGATTTCCCATTCTTATTAAATTCATCGACGCAATGGATAATCTGTCAATTCAGGTTCATCCGACAGATGAATATTGCAAAAAAACAAATAAAGGCGAAAGTAAAACAGAGTGCTGGTATATCATTGATTGTGATGAAGGCGCCGGACTGTATCTGGGATTTAAAGGCGCGATTTCGCCTGAAGAATTTAAAAAAGCTATTGAAAACAACACTCTTGAAGAAAGAATTGAGTTTATACCGGTTAAAAAAGGCGATTTTTTCTTTATAGAATCAGGCACTCTTCACGCTATTTGCAAGGGTATTCTCCTTGCAGAAGTTCAGGAAAGCAGCAATACAACTTACAGAATTTACGATTACGGCAGATTGGGTAAAGACGGAAAACCGCGTCAGCTTCATATAGATGACGCTGTTAATGTCACTTCACTTGTTAAATTCAATCAGCCTTCTTACGCAAGGCATGATACAAATTATACTCCCGGCAAAAATCTTCTTGCAAAATCCGATTATTTTACTGTCAGCCTTTGTATTATAAATGATTATTTCACAGGATTTGCTAATGAATTAAGTTTTGTTTCGCTTCTTGTAATTGACGGCGAAGGGTCTTTAGAATGCCTTAATGAAAAATACAACTTAAAAAAAGGTGACAGTATTTTTATCCCCGCAGGAAGCGGAGAATTCAAAATTACAGGTAAACTTCAAATTCTGGAAACCGAGATTTAAAATGACAATTGCAAGCATACAAAAGCTGAAAATGGAATTCGGCGAAAACACGATTTTCAGCGAGATTTCATTCACTGCTAACGAGGGTGATTTCGTCGGACTTATCGGCGCCAACGGAACTGGTAAAACAACCTTATTTAAAATCTTAACCGGAGAACTTGAACCTACAGACGGCGGAGTTTTTATTTCTTCAAAGATTAAACCCGGATATCTTGAACAGCACGCATGTGCAGGCAGTGTCAAAACAGTTTTTGAAGAAGCATTGACGGTTTTCACAGACTTAATTGAAACAGAAAAAGAACTTGAGAATATTTCAAACCGACTTAATAAACATGAAGGCGATAATCAAGAACTGATTTTAAGGCAATCGATATTAACGGAAAAATATCAGTCGGACGACGGTTTAACTTTCAGAAACAGAACCCGTTCAACACTGACAGGCTTGGGATTTTCACAAAATGATTTTAATTTAAGTGTTCAAAATCTCAGCGGCGGACAAAAAAGCAAACTCAGTATGTGTAAACTTCTGTTAAGCAAACCGGATTTACTATTACTTGATGAACCGACCAACCACCTTGATATTGCAGGCATAGAATGGCTTGAGGATTTTTTATCCTCATATAAAGGCAGCGCAATTATAATTTCACACGACCGGTATTTTCTCGATAAGGTAACAAACAAAACCGTTGAAATTTCCAACGGAAAATGTCACAGCGCAAATGTCAGTTACTCAGGTTATCAAAAACTTAAAGAAGAAAGGCTTGAAAGCGAAAGACGGCAATATAAGAATCAACTTGAAGAAATAAAAAAAATTGAAGGCATTATCGCTCAGCAACGGCAATTTGCAAGAGAAAGAAACTTTATTACAGCGGAAAGCAAGCGAAAAATGCTTGAAAAGAAAAAGGCCGAGTTGATTGAACCCGAAAAGCCGGTATCCGAAATCAGAATTAACTTTGAAACAACTTGCGAAACGGGCAATGATGTTCTTTTTGTAAAAGGGTTAAAAAAATCATTCGGAGAAAAACTTCTTTTTGAAAGCGGAGATATGCAAGTCTTTAAAGGCGAACATGTTTTTATTATCGGTGCAAACGGTTGCGGCAAAACAACACTTTTAAAGATTTTAACAAAAAGAATAACAGCAGACGAAGGGAGATTTACTTTCGGTTCAAATGTTAAAACGGGTTATTTTGACCAAAGTCTTGAAAGCCTTAAAGGCGGAAAAACTGTTTTGGATGAGATTTGGGATGAACACCGTTCTTTTACAGAAACAAAAGTAAGAAATTATCTGTCTCTGTTTTTATTCAAAGGTGATGATGTTTTTAAAAATGTTGATGATTTAAGCGGCGGCGAAAAAGCAAAGCTCTGCCTTCTCAAACTGATGCTCAGCGGAGCAAATGTTCTATTACTTGATGAACCGACAAATCACCTTGACATAACAAGCCGTGAAATTCTCGAAAAAGCTTTAAGCGAATTTAACGGTACAATGATCGCCGTATCTCATGACAGATATTTTATAAACAAACTTGCAACAAAGATAATCAGAATTGATAAAAACGGTTTTGAAAAATTCGACGGCGATTACAATGACTATTGTTCAATAATACTCAACGAACCCAAAACAACAGTTAAAAAAAGTGCTGAAAAGCAAAACACATATAAATTGAGAAAAGAACTTGAAAGTGAAATAAACAAGCTTAAAGGTCAGATTAAAAGAGACGAGGCAGATATAGACCGACTTGACGGAGAGATTGAAAAGATAAACAGTTCTCTTTCTTCTCAGGAAATATCCGCTGATTACGAAAAAATAATTGAACTGACTGAAACGGCTGATAAACTTTCAAATGAACAAGCAAAAATCATGGATAATTGGGAAAATAACCTTACTATACTTTCACAACTGGAGGAAAAACTGATTGGAATTAAAAAATAAAAAAGTGCTCGTTGTCGGTCTTGCGAGGAGCGGCAAGGCAGCGATAAAGCTGCTCAAGCATTTCGGAGCTGATATTACACTGTCTGAAAGTAAAGAAAGAGAAGAAATTTCAGAACTTGATTTTCTCGAAGAAAACGGGGTGAAGATTGTTGACCAATCACTCAGCGTTTTTGAAGAAGATTATGATTTATGTGTCAAAAATCCCGGAGTCCCCTACCGCAGTGAAAAAATAGCCGCCCTTGAAAAGCGCGGTATTCCGGTAATAACAGAAATTGAACTTGCATTTCAGGTTGCGAAACCGCAAAAGTATATTGCAATCACCGGCACAAACGGAAAAACAACAACCACAACGCTTGTCTATAACATCCTCAATAATGCGTTCCCCGGTAAATCACACCTTTGCGGCAATATAGGCATACCTCTTTGTGAAACCGTTATGGAAAACAATCTGATTAATGAAGAAGGGCATTACATAGCGCTTGAAATTTCAAATTTTCAGCTTGTCAATATTGATAAATTCAGGCCGTCGGTTGCGACAATAATCAATCTGACACCCGATCATATAGATTTTATGGGTGGATTGGAAAACTATTACAAATCCAAAACCGAAGTATACAGAAATATGACCGGAGACGATATCTTTATCCTTAACAACGATGACTCGGTTGTTAAAGAATACATTGAAAAATATCCTCTGAAATGCAGTGTCAATTCATTTTCTCTCGAAAACGAAAATGCCGATTCATTTATTAAAGACGGCTGGATTTTCATCAAAGGCGAGAGGATATTTCCTGTCAGCCAAATTAAACTTGTGGGAAAACATAATATTCAAAATGTGATGATTGCTTCAATCGCCGCAAAATCAGTCGGTATTGATAATGATATTATAGAAAATACAGTCGCTGATTTTAACGGCGTTGAACACAGGATTGAATTTGTTCGCGAATTAAAAGGCGTTAAATACTATAACGATTCAAAAGGTACCAACACAGATGCAACCATAACAGCCCTTAAATCCTTTGAAAAGGGAGTTATTTTACTTGTCGGCGGATTTGAAAAAGGGCTGTCAATGGATGAAATGAAAAAACACATGAAATGCGTAAAGAAGGTAATCGGCTTCGGTTTAAGCGGTAAGAGAATAGCCCATGACCTTGCAGACGGCGCTGAAACGGTTGTAACAAATCTTGATGAAGCTGTAGAAGAGGCCGTAAAATTCGCTAAGCCCGGCGACACGGTGTTGCTGTCGCCTACGACAAGTTCTTTTGATCAATACACCTGCTTTGAAGAACGCGGTGAACATTTTAAGAAAATTGTGAATGCTCTGAATTGAGCTGATATAAAAAGCGGAGGAATCAATATGTCTTTCACTCTTGAAAAATACTATGCGCCTGATTTTGAAAAAGAAATCTTTATGAAAGCGCCGGATGCGAAAACTATTCCCGCTCCAAAAGACGGAGTTGCCCCGGATAATTATCATGCGATGAGCATTTTCCCCGAGTACTTCAAAATCAACGGCGAATGGTTGCTTGCAGTTGAAAGCCGAATGGATTGCGTGCCGGTATATGAAAACGGCAAAATTATTGTCAGAGAATTCCGCCATCTTAAACAGGGAGACATGATTATCTGCGGCAGAACGGAAAAATGCGAAGAAGGTATTTTTGTTCACACCAACGGTTTTCATGAGGAAGAAGGCGAAAGTGAAACATTCGCCTTCAGACATGGACATTCAAGAGAAAGTTCTTTCTCACGCGATTATGACGAGCTTTATCAAATCTTAAAACACGACCGTGAAAACGGCAAAATTGTCTGGGTTATGGGCCCCGCTTTTTCATTTGACCATGACGCGAGGGACGCATTTTCACGCGTAATCGCCGGCGGATATGTTCAGGCGGTTCTCGCAGGTAATGCTCTCGCAACACATGACCTTGAAGGCGCATATCTTAATACAGCGCTCGGTCAGAATATTTATACACAAAAAAATCAGCCGAACGGACACTATAATCACCTTGACACCATCAACAAAGTCAGATATTACGGCTCCGTTGCGGAGTTTATCAAAAATGAAAACTTAGACAACGGTATAATTTACAGCTGTGAAAAATACGGTGTGCCATATGTTCTTGCGGGGTCAATCCGCGACGACGGTCCTCTTCCGCCGGTTTTAGGCGATGTCTACGAAGCGCAGGACGCGATGAGAAATCAAATCAGAGACGCAACAACTGTTATTTGCATGGCAACCACACTGCACTCCATTGCTGTTGGTAATATGACACCGTCATACAGAGTTTTACCGGACGGCACAGTCAGAAAAATATACTTTTACTGCGTGGATATTTCTGAATTTACCGTCAATAAATTGACAGACAGAGGCTCGCTCTCATCTAAGGGAATTGTCACAAATGCGCAGGACTTCATCGTAAACATTGCCAAGGGACTCGGATTATAAAAACTTCCATTTTGACAGAAGATATCCCGGGATTACAACTATTGCAAAAAACGCCCATGAAACCAGAGTAAAAGTTTTGATAAACTTCTTTCCGTTGCCCGGATACTCACGCACATAAATACGGTAATTTATGACCGAAGCAAGTGAACCTATCAGTGAACATAACCCGGCTGTGTCCGCTCCGTAAATAAGCCCTCCGAAATTATTTGAAAACGGAAAAAGCACTATGGATGCAGGAACATTTGAAATAATCTGACTCAGTCCTATTGCCCACCAGTATTCCCTGCCGGCAACGCAGCCGCTGAGAAATGATGAGATTTTTTCGTTAGCCGTTACAGACGACGAAAAAACAAAAAAACAAAGAAAAGTGAGTATCAATACATAATCAACTCTGAGAAATATTTTCCTGTCAGCAATAAGAATTGCTGTTATTACAACTATCAGTGCGACCCAGTAAAGCTGAGTACGTGTGACTATTACAGTCATCACAAGCACAAACAGTAAAATATAAGTGATTCTCTGAAAGCGTCTGTCTTTTCCCCATTCTTTTCTTTCGTGGGTAAAGATTATTCTTTCTTTCGGATTTCTGCGGTAAAGGACAAAGACAAAAATAATAAGTAAAACTGCACTCATAACAGATAGCGGAGACATATGGAACATGAAGTGAGCGAAGCCGATTTCTTTTGCCTGCCCGTAAAGAAAAAGATTCTGCGGCGAGCCGAACGGCGTAAGAAGCGAGCCCCTGATTGCTGCAATGTTTTCCATCGAAATTACGGGAAGTATATATTTTTCTTTTTCTCCGCTTCTGAATAGCAATATCGTAAGCGGCACAAATATTATCAGTGAGACATCGTTTGTGACAAACATTGATGTAAAAAAAACGCCGAAAATCAAAAACAGAGACAGTGCAGCGCAGGTTTCGAGCTTTGATGCAAGATTTTCAACAGGTCTGAGAACATTCTCTTTTTTGAAGCCCTCCAAAACGCAGAGCATC
>JAILFM010000140.1 GCA_024697575.1 Clostridiales bacterium | reverse complement strand
CATCATAAGAAGAGTACCTAATGTGCGCCAATCGATTCCATTCAAAAAACCGTGTCCCGGCGGTGTAATAATCAGCCCTGCCACTGCCGCAATGAGTGAAACACTCAGCATTAATTCTTTTTTTAAATATCTCAAAACTTTTTTCATTCAGATACCCGTTCTTACTGCACAATTATTCAGACAAAACAGCTTTGAGTTTTTCTTCAACAGATTTTGCCATACAATAAAAACCAAGGTCATTAGGATGGCAGTCATCAACAGTTCCGGAATCACCGCCGAACAGTCGAAGCATCTGCGTCCCGTCGATAAAATAAACATATTTATCTCCGCCTTGTGTCGCTGAATCATATGTCTTTCTTATAATATCAAGGCGCAAAAAATCTTCTTTATCAGGATTCGGCTGAGGACGCGAAAGAATAATAACGGGAAGAAACGGATTTTTTTCACGAATTATTTTGAAAAAATCCGAATGTGTTTTCTTAAGGTAATCAGGGTCCGGCGCATTATGATCATAATCCATTACAAACGCCGACATGTCAAGTGACGCTATATATTCAGCCATGAGTTTCTCGCCCTTTGCGCTGCCGGAAAAGCCAAGATTGATATAGTCACATAAAAGAATGCGCGACAGAATGTTCTGATAAGCATTTCCCGGTCTTGAGGCGCAGCCGCCCTGTGTTATGGATGAGCCGTAATAAACAACCGGAAGTTGAATAACATAAGGATTTGCTTGTTCAATCATACTTCCCGATGGAAAACCGAGTTCAAGGCGTTCAACTCCGCTGTATAATGGAAAATGCACGGTTATATCGCGCAAAATCCCCCCGCTTAACATCAGTTCCGAAGTGTATCCGTCTTTCAAATCATAGGGCGGAACAAAAGTTCCCTGATAAATTCCATCGGCATAAAGGTCAAAACCGGCGGAACCTGTCAGTGCAAAATGAGGCATTTTTGTTACGCAGCGCATATGGACTCTGAGTATTATTCGATTTGCGTCGGAACGAAACCGTACGCGCCCGCCCGCAGTATGAAGATTTAATTCCTGCACACCGGCATTGACTGAGGCGGCAATCTCATACGGAATACGGTAATAACCGGCATTATCATGCAAAAGTCCATGAACTGTGAACGGAAAGTCGGAAACATCATAAAATTTAACAGAACCGTCATCGGATGATTTGATTTTAAAATTACTGTCAACTGATTCAATCTCCATAAAATCAACTCCCTATAAAGTATCTTTTAAAACAATTTGATTTATCTCATCTTATATTGAATTTCATAAAGGTTTTTGTATATACCGTTAAGTTCCATCAGCTGAGTATGTGTTCCGCTTTCTTCAATCTTTCCATCGTTTATAACAAATATTTTATCGGCATTGCGTACGGTGGAAAGACGGTGAGCTACAACAATGCAGGTTCTGCCTTTGCAAAGTTCATCCAAAGCCTGCTGTATATACACTTCTGTGCTGCTGTCAAGGGCGCTTGTAGCCTCGTCAAGTATCAGTACAGACGGATTTTTAAGGAACACACGAGCAATGGATATACGCTGCTTCTGTCCGCCCGAAAGGCGTACGCCTCTCTCCCCTATTTGTGTATCATATCCATTCGGCAGCGACACTGCAAAATCATGAATATTTGCCCGTTTTGCCGCCGCAATAACTGATTCATCGTCCGCTTCTTTGCAGCCGTATTTTATATTATCTTTAATTGAACCAGAAAACAAAAAAACATCCTGCTGAACAATACCGATATTTGCGCGAAGAGAGTCCATTGTAATATTTCTGATATCTTCACCGTCAACAAGTATTTTACCGTTATTTTCTGAAAGCTTGTAAAAGTTAGGTATAAGATTGCAAATTGTGGTTTTACCTCCTCCGGAAGGACCGACAAGAGCAACCTTTTCACCCGGGTTTATTCTCATAGAAACATTATCAATAACACCGTTACTGTTATCTTCCGTGTATGAGAAAGTAATGTTTTGAAGTTCAATATCCCCTTTTATACGGTCAATATCTTTAGCTTCGGGATGGTCTTCCTCCGCCGGTTCATCAAGTATCTCAATGAAGCGTTTAAAGCCTGTTACACCGTTTTGCCACTGCTCAGTGAAAGAAATAAGCGTCTGAACGGGAGAAATAAAAAGATTAACAGCAACAATAAAAGCCGAATATTCTCCGAAATTGATTTTGTTTGAGTAAAGGAAAAGACCGCCTGCAATAAGTATAAACACATTAAAAACATCCGTTATGAAAGATGTGGAAGAATGAAATTTCCCCATTGCCTTAAAGGACTTGGCGGAAGCCTCGGTAAACTTGCTGTTGCCGATTTCAAATTTTCTGAGTTCTTCTTCGGCATTCGTATAAGCCTTTGTAACCCTGACACCGGTAATTGAACTTTCGAGCGAAGCGTTTATAACAGCATTGCTCTGCCTTCGCTGTGTAAAAGCGGCGCGCATACATTTACGGTAATGGTACGAAACTCCCGCAAGAAGCGGAACACAAGTAAAGATAATAAGTGTCAGCGGTACATTAATAGTGCATAAATATGAGAAACTCAGCGCAATCATAATTGAGCAGGTCAGAAGGTTTTCAGGGCCGTGGTGAGCCAGCTCGCTCACTTCAAACAAATCGTTTGTCATTCTTGTCATGATGGCGCCTGTTTCATGGTTGTCATAAAAAGCAAACGGAAGCTTTTCAAGGTGTGCGAATAATTCTCTTCGCATCTGCGCTTGCATATATGTGCCGATCATGTGTCCCTGATATTGAACAAAATATCTCAAAAGCATTCTTATGAAATATAAAAAAAGCACAATAAATCCCGAAATAATTATAAGGCGGTAGTTTCTGGCGGGAATAAAACTGTTGAGCATTCTGTTGGTTATCACCGGATACACCATTCCGAGAACTGAAATTGCAACGGATGCAACCATATCCAGAATAAACATTTTCTTATGCGGCTTATAGTAAGAAACGAATCTTTTTATCATACCGGTAAATTGCTCCTTTTTCCAAAATATTTATGAAGCTGATTTTTTATACCACAAAAACATGAAATATTAAAGAAGAATATTAATATTTTTCCGTATCGGTACCGGAAATGAATTTGGATACAATGATAAAAGAAGGTGAGAGCAAATGACTGCGTTTATCAACATTATACTGACATTTACCATACTTTTTTCAGGCATAGCTTCGCAGTTGGATTTTATTTTATACCCTGAGAAATATAATGCTGTTTCGATTGACATTTCTTCAATACCCTCCCCGATTGAAGAAGCAAAATTTGACGGTTTTGTGCAACTGACAGATGTCAGAATGCATTACATGATTTTCGGAAACGGAGAAAAACCGCTTATCCTAATACACGGCAATTCCGGCAGTGTAAAATCGCTTATGGAAGTTGCGAAATATCTTGCAAATTATTACACCGTGTATTTACCCGAAAGCCGTTGCCACGGTCAGAGCAGTGACCCGGGGGTAATTTCATATGAACTGATGGCAAAGGATCTTAAAGAGTTTATTGAACAGCTCGGACTTAAAAAGCCTTTGATAATGGGGCACAGCGACGGCGGAATTAACGCAATTCAATTTGCGGCAGACTACCCGGATATACCCGGCGCAATTATATCATGCGGCGCAAACTCTCATCCAAAAGCTTTCAAGCTGTATTTTCCGCTGGGAGTTACAGTACGCAATATTTTTAAGCCGGATAAACTCAACGATATGATGCTCATTTTGCCGGACTTCACACCGGAATATCTTGAAAAAATCACCTGTCCGTCATACATTGTCAGCGGTCAATTTGATATTATGTGGATATCGGACACAGTATATCTTCATGAAAACATTAAAGGCAGTGACATGGCAATAATCAAAGGAGCCGACCACAGCTCCTATATGTCACGTAACGGTAAACAGGCATGCGCGCTTGCAAAAGCGTGGTTTGATAAAGTCGGTATGTAAATTGAAAAACTATTTAAAATATTAAGCCCTGAAATATTATTTTGAAAGAGGTAAAATATGAAAAAGTTCTCTGCTGGTTTGCTTGCTTTAGTGATAAGTCTTTCTTTAATGCAGACAATTTTTGCTTTAAACAGCGACATTGTTCTGGACAATACCGTCAAAGTACTTATTCCCGAATCCCCCACTAAATATGAATTATATGCCGCAGATAAACTGATAAGCGCTTTATCGGCTGTTTTCGGTACTGAAATCGCAAGAACAAATTCTGCAAGTGAGAATTTCATCGCTATCGGTTCGGCTTCTTCGGCAGATGTCAGCGATATAAAAGTAAACGGCTACCGAATACAGTCGATTGACGGCAGTGTTCATATATCCGGCACGGGCGTACGCGGTCTACAGGCGGGTGTGAACCGTTTTCTTGAAGAATTCTGTAACAGAAAAGTTTATACTTCAAAAATTACCGTTCTGCCCAAAGCCGAAAACATAATTATTCCCGCAGATACCGATATTATCTACGAGCCCTATTTTGAATATACCGACACCGATTGGAAAAGCCCCAGAGATGTTGAGTATTCACTCGCAAACGGATTAAACGGCGGCACATACAGATCCCTCCCCGCCGAAGCGGGCGGTACGGTCGATTACATCGGCGGCTTCTGCCACACTATGGGCGCCCTTTGCGAAACCGAAGCCCACGCCGAAAGCAACCCGGAACAGCTTGCCTTATTTAACGGTAAACGAACAGCAGACCAGCCGTGCCTTACAAATCCGGATGTTGTTGAAATTGCAAAAAAGAATGTGCTTAATATCATTTCTCAGCGTCATGACCCAAACGCTTCACTGCAGATTGTTTCTGTAACTCAAAACGACAATCAGCACTACTGTGAATGTGAAAGTTGTAAAAAATTTGAAAGAGATCACGGCGGTGTGCAATCGGCAACAATGATTAATTTTGCTAACCTTATTGCGGACGCAGTGAAAGAAGCCGGGTATGAAAATGTTGCCATTGATACTTTTGCATATCAATATACCCGTCAGGCACCCACCGGAATAAAGCCGCGCGACAACGTCATTGTCAGACTTTGCACAATCGAATGCTGCTTCAGCCACACGCTTGACGACAAAGCCTGTCAGCGTAATGTTGCCCTGATGAAAGATTTATCCGACTGGTCTAAAATCTGCGACAGAATCTATATCTGGGACTACACAACCAACTATGCTAACACATGTCTCGTGTTCCCCGATTTTAATGTAATCCAACGTAATATTCAAATCTTCTATGAAAACAACGTTAAAGGAGTTTATGAAGAGGGCAACTATTACATAGACAACTGTGATACCGAATTCGGCGAACTGCGCGCATATATGATCTCAAAATGCCTTCAAAATCCGTATTGTGATATATCCGAAGAAACAGACGGCTTTCTCGCCGCCTATTACGGCCCCGGATGGAAAAGTATTAAAGAGATTCTACAAATACATATTGACAATGCGGGCAACAGCCTCGGAGGTCATCTCAGCATAGGCGAAAGCCCGAGAGAGAGCTTCAGGTTTACAAATAAGCAAATCAATATAATAGAAAGATGCTGGCAGAAAGCAAAAGAGTCAACAGATAATATTGATTATCTTGAAAACATCAACAGAACTGAGCTTTCATGGAGATTCTGGAAAGGATCATGCGGCAAAAAAGAATTTTCAATTCTTAATCCCGGAAGATTTGATGAAAGGCAAAAACTGTTTGACGATTTTAAGAAATACGGTGTCAATATGATAAGCGAAGGAAGTTACGGCGATTATCTTGACTGCGCTTGTGTCAGATATGTTCCGGTTAACGAGTGGAATATGTATGAAGCCGATGAAAGAAACACACAGATTAAACTGTTTTTCGGCAGCCTTATTGAAAAACTTACTCCTATACTTTCACTTTGGGGTCTTTACTATAAAATTTCAGCTTAAAAAGTTCTTGACTTTTTACAAACAGAGTGTTAAAATTTCGTCAATTTAATAAACTAAAAGCTGTGACGAAGACGGATTTAACGATGAAGCTTTCAGCGAGCCGGGGGCGGTGTGAGCCCGGCAGCGGATGTTAAACTCCCATCACTTCCGAGCTGAAGGTCCGAACGCTTAAAGTCAGTAGGCGCCTTCCGAGTATGCTGCGTCAGTGCATAGGGCTTGTCAGAGTCCGAAGAGCGGCACATGTGTGCAATTTGAGTGGTACCGCGGGTATGAAATAAAGATTACTCGTCTCAAGGTTTTTTCTTGAGACGGGTTTTTTAATTTATCAGGGGGTTATAAAATGAATGTTGTTAACAGTATGAATTCCTTGCGTGAAACAGCGGCCAGAATCCGTGAAATGCGTGAAATAAAGGGATTTACATTTGAACAGATGGCTGAAAAAACCGAAGTCGATGTCGATACCTATTTAAAGTATGAAAAAGGTGAAACCGACTTTCCGTTTACATTCATTCATAAGTGCGCTATCGCTTTAGGCGTTGAAATAACGGATTTAATTGAAGGTCAGGCAACCCGTCTTGCCTCATATACCGTTTGCAGAAAAGGCAACGGTCATGAGACCGCCAAAGAGGAAGGAATATCAATTAAAAACCTTGCCCCTAAGTTTAAGCATAAGCTTGCCGAACCGTATTATGTCAGATACGAATATTCATCGGAGCTTCAGAATAAACCGATTCATACTACCAAACACGCCGGTCAGGAGTTTGACCTTGTTATATCTGGAACACTTCTTGTTCAGGTTGGTAACAACCGTGAAACCCTTAACGAGGGTGACAGCATTTTTTATGACTCTTCAACACCACACGGCATGATTGCAATTGACGGAAAGGACTGTGAATTTCTGGCTTTTGTAATCACGGGAGAGAATACTCAAAAGACCGATGTAAGCGAATATGTTGCCCGGACACGCCCTGCAACGGGACTTCTGATTGACAAATTTGCAAAATGCGAAGAAGATGAATACGGCTGTCTTAAGAGTATTCATTTTGAAAACACCGAAAAATATAATTTCGGTTTTGATACCGTTGACGCAATAGCCGATAAGTATCCCAACAAGCTTGCAATGATTCACCTTGATATGAATGAAAATGAAAAAAAGTTTACATTCAGGCAAATCAAGCAGGAAAGCGCAAGAGTTGCAAACTATTTTAAATCGCTCGGTATTCAAAAGGGCGACAGAGTAATGCTCGTTCTCAGACGCCACTACCAGTTCTGGCTGTCAATTGTAGCTCTTCATAAAATCGGTGCCGTCGCTATACCCGCCACATATCAGCTTAAAGAACACGATTTTGAATACAGATTCAACAAGGCAAATGTAAAAGCGCTTGTATGCACCGCTTTCGGTGAAACAGCGCAAATAGCTGAAAACGCGGCAGCGAAATGCCCGAGTGTAAATACTTTGATTCTTGTCGGCGGTAACCGTGAAGGCTGGAAAGATTTTGACAGCGAGTATCCTCTTTTCAGCAGCCATTATTTCAGAACCGAGGATACTCCCGGCGGCAGTGACACGGCGCTTATTTTCTTTTCTTCCGGAACAACGGGCAACCCGAAAATGGTTGAGCATAAACACACATATGCTTTAGGTCACTTCGTCACTGCAAAGTATTGGCACTGCTGTCAAAAAGACGGCATTCACTTCACAATGTCCGACACAGGCTGGGGCAAAGCGCTGTGGGGCAAGCTTTACGGTCAGTGGATGTGTGAAGGCGCAGTTTTTGTGAATGATGAAATTCGCTTTCATCCGGAACAGGTTCTTCCCCTCTTCGCCAAATATCAGATAACCACATTCTGCGCTCCGCCGACAATTCTGAGAATGCTTATCAAAGAAGACATAACAAAATATGATTTTTCATCCGTTAAACATATGACAACTGCCGGTGAGGCGCTTAACCCTGAGGTTGCAATTCAGTTTAAAAAAGCTACCGGTCTTGAAATTATGGAGGGTTTCGGTCAAACGGAAACCACACTTGTTGTCGGCAATCTTATCGGAATAAAGCCGAAACTCGGCTCTATGGGCAAAGCTTCGCCTCAATACAGCTGCGACCTTGTTGACGTTGACGGAAACCCTGTTGCGGACGGTGAAACCGGCGAGCTTGTTATCAGGCTTGATAACGGCGACCCAATCGGCCTTTTCAAACAATATGTTGATGAAGATGAGAAAAACATCGAGTGCCGCCGCGACAACATGTATCACACCGGTGACACCGCGTGGAGAGACGAAGACGGATATTACTGGTATGTCGGGCGCGTTGATGACGTTATTAAATCCAGCGGTTACAGAATAGGGCCCTTTGAAATTGAAAGCGTTATCATGGAACTGCCATATGTTCTTGAATGCGGAGTTTCCGCCGCACCGGATGAAATCAGAGGTCAGGTTGTCAAAGCGTCAATTGTACTCACAAACGGCACCCAACCGAGTGATGAACTGAAAAAAGAAATTCAGAACTATGTTAAAGAACACACGGCTCCATATAAATACCCGAGAATTGTCGTTTTCCGCGACTCTCTGCCAAAGAGCGTAAGCGGAAAAATACAGAGAAACAAGCTTTGATAATACACCGGCAACGAAATGCCGAATGCCGAATAATTAAGCGGTTTTAAATTAAAATTGTTGACAAACAGCCTGTTTTGGTTTATTATCTTATCCGTTTAAAAGCTTTGACGAAGAGGGTCAGTGCAGGGTTTATCTCACAGAGAGGTAATGTGCGGTGAAAATTACCGGTAAACAGCATTTGACTGTAGCTTCCGAGCTGAGGGGAAGAAAGCTATACGCAATTAGACCCCCTTCGTGATTACTGCGTTAATGTATACGGCTTGTCAGAGCCTGAGAGGCGCATTAGATGCGCAATTTGAGTGGTACCGCGGGTTAAATAACAGACTCGTCTCAAAGTTATTTATTGTTATTATCAACAATATGCTTTGGGGCGTTTTTTTGCCGCCGAAAAGAAAGAGGTGTGTTACATTGAATTATTCGGACATTGATCTGAAAATTAAAGAAATGGCAGCCAGAATAAAGGAGCTGCGTGAAATTGAAAACCTTTCAATCGAAGACATGGCTCTCAAAACCGGAATTTCCGCCGAAGAATACGAAGCGTGTGAAAAAGGCGAACGGGACCTTAACTTTGCTTTTTTATACAGGTGCGCAAGCGCTTTCCGCGTTGACGTAACCAATCTGATTGAAGGGCGCTCACCGAAGCTTTATTCATATTTTGTGACCCGCAAGGGCGAAGCGCCCAGAATTTCAGAAGCTCACGGCATGACATACTATAACCTTGCCTATGGATTTAAAAACAGAATATCCGAGCCTCTGTATGTTGTGAGCAAATACAGTGAAGAAAACGCTTCAAAACCTATAGAACTGACAACTCACAGCGGTCAGGAAATGGACATTGTTATCGAGGGAACGCTTGAGGTTCAGGTCGGCGATAATGTTGAAATCCTAAACGCAGGCGACAGTATATACTTTGACTCCGGCAAACCGCACGGTGAACGCGCGGTTGGCGGAAAAAACTGCAGTTTTTACGCGATAGTCCTCAACCCGGACGGCGAACCGATTCCGGAACTGCAGGAGAATAAAAAAGTCGACGCTCCGGCAAGAAAACACGCTAAAGACACAAAAGACCGCATTTACAAACGGTTTATCGATACAGTTGAAGATGAGAACGGTACACCGATTTCAGTGACATTCAAAAACACTGAACATTTCAACTACGCGTTTGATATTATCGATGAAATTGCTAATAAAGATCCTGAAAAAACCGCCATGGTCTATGTTTCGCCAGATAAAATACCGACAAAATTCACCTGGAAAGAGATAAAACAGCATGTTAACCGCTGTGTTAACTATTTTCTTTCACTCGGCATAAAAAAAGGCGACAGAGTGATGCTTGTTCTTAAGCGCAACTATCAGTTCTGGTTTGCCACTTTAGCTCTTGAAAAAATCGGTGCCATCGCCATACCCGCCACTTTTCAGCTTTTGGCGCACGACTATGTGTACAGGTTCAAATTCGCAAATATATCGACAATTATCTGCACGGCTTATGACGATAATATCTGTGATAACGTTGAACAGGCGCTTAAAGAATATGACGGCATGGTAAACAAGCTTATTGTCAACGGTAAAAGAGAAGGCTGGCGCGATTTTAACGAAGAATATATGCGCTTCAGCACTCATTATGAAAGACCTGAGGACGCTCCCGGCGGCGACGATTACATGCTGATGTATTTCACATCAGGAACATCAGGGTTCCCGAAACTTACAGTGCATAACTATAAATATCCTCTCGGTCAATTCCATACAGCGAAATACTGGCACGATGTTGACCCGGACGGGCTTCACCTTTCATATTCCGACACAGGCTGGGCTAAAGCGGCCTGGGGCAAACTTTACGGTCAGTGGCTTTGCGAAACAGCTCTTTTTGTTTATGACGAAATGCGTTTTCACGCCGAAGACCTTTTACCGATGTTTAAAGAGTATAATATAACAACTTTCTGCGCGCCGCCCACAATTCTCAGAATGCTTGTTAGGCAGGATATAACAAAGTATGATCTGTCATCAATTCAGCATATGACAACAGCCGGTGAAGCGCTGAACCCCGAAGTTTACAGATTGTTTGAAAAAGCAACGGGTCTTCAGATTCTTGAAGGATTCGGTCAGACAGAAACAGCCCTGATATGCGGCAATATGCGCGGAGCGGAGCATAAAATCGGCTCTATGGGTAAACCTGCGCCCATATATGACGTTCAGATTCTTGACGCGGATGATAAGCCCCTGCCCGCAGGCGAAACAGGCGAAATCTGTATAAACCTTAAAAACGGTATGCCTTTGGGTCTTGCCGTTTGCTACCTGAATGATGAAGAAAAAACCGCCGCTACATGGAAAAACGGCTGGTATCACACCGGCGACACGGCGTATAAAGACGAAGACGGTTTCTTCTTCTATGTCGGTCGTGTTGACGATGTAATTAAATCCAGCGGTTACAGAATAGGGCCTTTTGAAATTGAAAGCGTAATTATGGAACTGCCTTATGTTCTTGAGTGCGGCGTTTCCGCAGCACCGGACGAAGTCAGAGGCCAGGTTGTCAAAGCTTCGATTGTGTTGACAAAAGGAACTCAGCCGACCGAGGAACTGAAAAAAGAAATTCAAAATTATGTTAAGCAGCATACCGCGCCATATAAATACCCGAGGCAGGTCGTATTCCTTGACAGCCTTCCGAAAAGCATCAGCGGAAAAATTCAAAGAAATAAGCTGTGATATAAGTATGCAATCAACCGGGAGGAGCCCTAACGGGCTCCTCCCGGTTGATATAAAATTATTATTTTTCTTTTTTCAGCACAAATTCACCCAGCACATGCTTTTGTAATTTAAATGTATGACCGTAAGACAGATGGGAACGGTAGCTTGACAGAACCTGTTTGATTTCTTCCAAATCCATCATGTCGCCGGCATAAGCATACTGCATATATTTAAGTTTACGCTTATACTTATATTTTGTCTGCTGTTTTATCTTCCTTATGACCTTGCCGCTGTCGGAAAGATATATGTGCCAGCCGAGGTAATCAACTCCGTTTTTAATGGGAAATATCTGGGTTTTTTCGTTGAATTCAAGTTTTAATTCTCTCGCGGCGCATTCAATAAGCGATGCCCTGCACTGCTTCAGATATTCTTTTTCCGGGTGAATAAGAACCATATCATCCATATAACGGGAGTAGTATTTTATTCTGAACTGTTCCTTTATTATTCTGTCAATGCAGTCAAGATAATAGAGAGCAAACCACTGGCTTGTCTGATTGCCGAGAGGCAAACCTTTGCCCGGTGATTTTTCAAAACTGTCTATAATCATATCAAGCAGCCATAAAATATTTTCATTGGTTATTATTCTTCTGAGCTTGCTTTTTAATATTTCATGGTCGATATTATCAAAGAATTTTCTTATGTCACATTTTAAAAAATAACCCTGTGTTCCGTTTTTATTGTAAAACTCATGTAGGAATTTTGAAACTCTGCCGATTGCAAAATGTGTTCCTTTGCCCAGTCGACAGGCGGCATTATCATACACAAGTTTTTTATCAATCAACGGCGCAAGAACTTCGTCACAAAGGCAGTGCTGAACAACGCGGTCGCGATAATGCAACGCATGAATCTTTCGCTCTTTCGGGTCATAAACCATAAAATCATAATAGCCGGATAAGCGATAGGTTTTATCTTTTAGGGATTGAGAAAGCCCGGTCAGATTTTCAGAGAGATTCATTTCAAAAAGTATAACCTCTTTGTTATCTCTTTTGCTGAGCCGGGCAACTGTATGCGCTTTATATAAGTTTTGAAAATCACATATTTTTTCATAATCGGTCATTGCTGTCACCTCATCGGCAGGGAGAAGCGTTCAGCTTCTCCGTAAGGCGCGAAAACAATAGTATTAATTGCGTAAGCGCCTGCCACCGACATATGTTTTCCTGCCTTTAACGGCAAGATGGATTCCGATTCCTTTGCCTCCGGGCACGGATGTTTTGAACTTACAAATACATTTCAGGCAAATTGGAAGCAAATCGGGACGAACACAGTCATTACTATTATTCACATTGTTGCCATTGTTGTTGATGTCGCCGTCATTGTTGACATTTGCAGCGTTGTTAGTATTGTTACCGGGCGAGCGCAACCACCACCAACAGTGAAGATGTTCAATCGGAACCCGATTATTCAATTCATAATGCAAAACCGCAAAATGAAGTGAAATCAAATAAATCTGTTTTTATCTTTATTTATCCAGCCGCCGAGCAGATTCAGGCACTCGGTGGACTGCAAAGAAATCTGCTCATATTGTTTCGGCG
>JAILFM010000015.1 GCA_024697575.1 Clostridiales bacterium | reverse complement strand
CCGCACTCATAACGGCGGCATCTTTTCCGCCTGATTTTGTCTCAAATCTTGAAATAAACAAATTATTTCTGCGATTTTTCGACTTCATCAGTCGAAAAACCTGCTCACCGTTCTAAACACCTCGATTTAATCAGCGTTTCCATAATCTTACGCCGGGCGGTATTAAGCTTCAATTGGCATTGACCTTAAGATTGCCTTAAGATTGAATTAAAGACACACTAAATTGAACAAAACCGGTTGAAAACACACAGGACAATGTGTATTATTATGGCATAAAAATACTGCGTCCGGGGATTACGGGCGCATTTGAAAGGTTTGAGATAATTTGAGCAGAATTCTTATTAGTGATGATGACAAAGATATTGTCCGTGCGCTGCGTATCTATCTTAAAGCGGAGAATCCTGCGCTTGAGATAACGGAAGCTTACGATGGGCTCAGCGCAATGGAGCTTTTGCGTAAGAATGAATACGACCTTCTCATAACCGATGTTATGATGCCCGGCAAGGACGGCTTTGAGGTGCTTTCCGAGCTCAGGGAGTTTTCCGACATGCCGGTGATACTGCTCACCGCGAAGGGTGAAGCGGAGGATAAACGCCTTGCATTTCGCATGGGCACGGACGATTACATCACAAAGCCATTCAATAAAATCGAGGTGGCGGCGAGAGTGGAATACCAGCTTGGTAAAAGCGTGCGCCGCAGGCGTGAAGAAGAAAAGAAGGCGGATGAAATCTGCAATGGGCCGATAGTGATTAACGAAAGCGCCAAAAGCGTAACAGTGGACGGCAGCCCTGTCAGCCTTACGCCGACAGAGTTCGCAATACTCAAGTTTCTGACGCAGAACGCCGGCGCGGTTTATTCCCTTAAAGATATATATAAGAATATCTGGGGCGGCGACCCAATGGGTTCGGAGGGCACGGTTCTTGTGCACATCAGGCATATAAGGGAAAAAATAGAGATATACCCCGCAAAGCCGAGATATCTTCTCTCTGTTTTCGGCTACGGCTACAAAGTTGAAAAGATGGATTAAACAATATGAAATATATGATCAAAACTCTGTGGGATAAAATCACAGCAGCTGTTGTGTATATTCTTTTGGCGGAAATTGTAGTGGCTGTCGCCCTTGCGGTTGACTGCCTCGCGGATTACCGGTTCTATACTTCATCACCCGGAGAATACGCCTTTGAAGAAGCAATGCGGGTCAAGACTGATGAAGAGCTTTCGCATATTGAGCGGTACCTGACCGTCAGCTTTAACGAGAGAAACGAGGGGGACGAGCAGGCTCTTTCCGTTTTGGAACGCCATTTTGATATAAGGGCGACAAACGTTGTTTTTTATGTTACGGATGACAGCGGCAGAATTCTGCTGACAAATATTCCGGATGGAGAGACTTTTGATTTTGAGACCGGTTCGTGCTACAAAAATGAAAAAGCGGTGAGCTTTTTGTCAGACGGAGAAGTAACGAACGCAAGGGCGGTAATCTGCCTTCGCAAAGGTCTGCCTGTTCGCGACAGCTACCGGCTGGCGAACCGCCTGATATCTATTGCCCGGGTAATAAGATACCCCTTGGCGTGCATACTGCTGCCGCTCATTCTGGCATCCGTAGTGGTGCTCGGGCTGCTTATGAGCAGCATAGGCAGGGGCAGAACCGGGGATGAGGACGAACAGCCCAAGAGGTTCATTGACAGAATACCGTTTGACCTTATGGTGCTGATTTTCATGCTCATTATCGCAATAATAAGCGTGCTTATTGTTTTGACATCGGTCGCCGGGATAAAAGAAAACAACCTTGTTTTGTGGAACGCGGTTGTGCTGGTGCTTACTCTCTTTATTTCTTCTTCACTTCTTACCTTCAGCGTGACCATCGCTTCAAGGATAAAGTCCGGTCATGTATATAAAAACATGCTTATTTATAAGGCTATAGCCGGCATAAGAAAAAAAGCGGGCAAAGCGAACGACGGCTATTTCAAAGTCCCTTTTGTTTCAAAAATGCTCATAACCGTGGGCTCGATAATTGTTATTGAGGTCTCTGTTGTCCTCTATTATCTGTTCAAATACCGCACAAGCCAAACGGGTTTGCTCAGGGACTTCAACTTTGTCTATTTCGCTGTTGCGCAGCTTGTATTTATAGCGCTTGTTTCTTCTATTTTTGTTATGATGGCAATTAACCTTTATCATGTCAGGGTTAGCGGCAACCGCCTTGCATCGGGCGATTTGAACTACACCGTTGACAGCCACATCCTTTTCGGAGATTTCAGGCAGATTACCGCCAACCTCGAGGATATAAAGGACGATATGATCCGCGCAATGGAAGAAAAAAACCGCAGCAGAGAAATGCGAAACGAGCTGATAACGAATATATCGCATGATCTTAAGACACCGCTGACTTCAATTATCAGTTACACTGACCTTATCAGCAGCGGAGGATGCACCGAAGAGGAGATGAAAAGCTACCTTGAGGTCCTCGGCAGGCAGTCGACACGGCTTGAGGATCTGCTGAAAAATCTTATAGAAGTTTCCGAGCTTTCGGCAGGAGCGCTCAAGGCGGAGTTTGAGACCCTCGATATTGCGCTTTGCCTTAACCAGATTGCGGAGGAGTTTTTGCCCGCCTTTGATGAAAAAGGTCTGGAAGTTCAGCTTAATCTGCCGGAGGACGGCGCAAATGTAATATGCGACGGCAGTATGCTGCTGCGTGTACTCGAAAACCTGTTTTCCAATGTCTGCCGCTATGCAATGCCGGGAACAAGAGTATATATAGACGCCGTAAAGAAGGATGAACGAGTTGCGGTAAGCATAAAGAATACCTCCTGCGATGTGATTACCCTTACGCCGGAGGAATTGACCGAGCGCTTCAAACGCAACGATAACTCAAGAAGCGGCGGCGGCAGCGGCCTTGGGCTGTCAATAGCAAAAAGCTTTACCCTTCTTCAGGGCGGCACTTTTGAAATAACCGTTGACGGTGACCTTTTCAAGACGGAATTGACCTTCAGGGTGGCAGTCAATAAGTGAGTGAAGTTAACATAGTAATGATGGAAAATAAATACGCTTTAACAATAAAAGCCGCATATTTGGGCTATGTTGTGCAGGCGATTGTCAATAACTTTGTGCCGCTGCTGTTTATCAGGTTTCAAAGCGAGTTCGGTATACCGCTTGGAAAAATAACCCTTCTGATAACCTTTAATTTCGGTATACAGCTGCTGATTGACACATTTTCGACGCCTTTTATTGAAAAAATCGGGTACAAAGCGTCAATGATAATATCAAACGCCGCGGCGGCGGCGGGCTTTTTCCTTTTGACTGTACTTCCGGGCAGAGCGCTTTCTCCCTTTGCCGGTATACTTGTGTCGGTTTGTGTTTACGCTGTCGGCGGAGGACTCCAGGAAGTGCTCGTCAGCCCGATTGTCGAAGGGTGCCCGTCAAAAAACAAGCAGACCCAGATGAGTCTTCTTCATTCGGCATACTGCTGGGGACACATGGCGGTTGTGCTTTTATCAACGCTGTTTTTTGCTTTTTTCAATATATCGAGCTGGCGGATTTTAGCGCTTCTCTGGTGTATTGTTCCGCTGACGGATTTAATACTGTTTATTAAAGTTCCTGTTAACAAGCCGGAGCCTGATTCGGGGAAAAGCGAAGGGCTCAGGGGTTTGCTTTCGCAGGGTATATTCTGGCTTATCTTTTTAATGATGCTTTGCGCCGGCGCGTCGGAGCAGGCAATCAGTCAGTGGACTTCGGCGTTTGCGGAAAAAGGTCTGGGCGTGTCAAAAACTCTCGGTGATATATTCGGGCCGATGATGTTTGCCCTATGCATGGGGATTTCACGAACAATTTACGGCTTTAAGGGCGAAAAAATAAAGCTTCATACATTTATGAGCTTTTCGACTGCGCTTTGTCTTGTTTCATATGCGGTTATTGTGTTTGTACCGAACCCTGTTATTGCCCTTTTGGGGTGCGGCATTGCCGGATTTTCCGTCGGTATATTCTGGCCGGGGACATTCTCTACGGCATCTCAGAGCATAAAGGGCAGAGGTACGCTGATGTTTGCTCTTTTGGCGCTTGCGGGCGATATCGGCTGCGCGGCGGGTCCGACACTTGCCGGCTCTGTTGCCGGCGCTTTTGGGGACAATATGCGCATCGGTATCCTGGCGGCGCTGGTTTTTCCGCTGATAATGGGCGCAGGACTTATTGTATTAAAAAACAAAATAAAAATACCGAAATAAAGATAAATTAAAGACTCGCAGGGTTTTTCATAATCCGGCGAGCCTTTTTTAGTTTTCCTTTATCTGTTTGTTTTTCGCTTATATGCGACAATCCCTTTTGAAATCATTTACCGAACATAAGCAGCAGGAAGCCTGCGGCGACGGCGGAGCCGATAACACCGGCAACGTTCGGACCCATAGCGTGCATAAGAAGGAAGTTTGTCGGGTTGTATTTTCTGCCCTCGGTCTGGGAGACGCGAGCCGCCATAGGCACGGCAGACACGCCGGCGGAGCCGATAAGCGGATTGATTTTTCCGCCTGTGACAAGGTAGAGGAGTTTGCCGAGCAGGAGACCGCCCGCTGTTGAGAAGCAGAATGCGATAAGCCCGAGAGCGACTATCAAAAGCGTTTTAAGCTGGATGAAGTCTATACCGTTGGCTGTCGCGCCGACCGTTGTGCCGAGCATAATGGTGACAATGTTTGTCAGCGCGTTCTGCGCCGTGTCGCTCAGGCGCTCCGTTACGCCGCACTCCTTAAAGAGATTGCCGAGCATAAGGAAGCCGATAAGAGGCGCCGCGGATGGAAGAAGAAGCGCAACAACAACAAAAACAGCGATCGGGAAGATGATTTTCTCTGTTTTTGAAACATTGCGAAGCTGCTTCATTTCAACCTGACGTTCTTTTTCCGTAGTGAGAAGCTTCATAATCGGCGGCTGAATAAGGGGAATAAGCGCCATGTAGGAATACGCCGCCAGCGCGATGGGAGCGAGTAAATGACCTGCAAGCTTTGAAGCGACAAGAATTGCAGTCGGTCCGTCAGCACCGCCGATAATGGCTATTGACGCCGCTTCGGCAGGCGTAAAGCCAAAGAGAATCGCAATAACAAATGCCACATAGATACCGAGCTGCGCCGCTGCGCCGAGGATAAGCGAAACGGGGTTTGCAAGAAGCGGACCGAAGTCCGTCATAGCGCCTATGCCAAGGAAGATAAGGCAGGGGAATATTGAACTTTTTACACCCGCGTATATCAGGCGAAGAACGCCGTCGTGATACCACGGTTCTTTAAGAGCGTCGGGCATTTCCGTCATAATGCCGGCGGGGTCCGCCATGAGCCCCGTTTCGGGCATATTTGCAAGCAGAATGCCGAAGGCAATCGGAACAAGAAGAAGGGGTTCAAACTTTTTTGCAATCGCAAGGTAAAGGAAAACGAATGAAACCAAAATCATTACGAGGTTTTGCCACTGAAGTGAGGCAAAGCCGGACCCTTCCCAGATACCTTTGATAATATCAAAAATCATATTTATGCTCCCTTCAGTTAACCGATAAGGGCGAGCACGGCATCGGTTTCAACGGTTGAACCCTTCTGAACGTTTACCTGATTCACGGTGCCGTCACAGGGAGCGACAATTTCGTTTTCCATCTTCATCGCTTCCAAAATCATAATAACCTGGCCGGATTTAACCTGTTGACCCGGGGCGACAGAAACCGAAAGAATGGTGCCGGGCATCGGCGACCTTACAGGTGAGCCGGATGCGGCGGGAGCCGCCGGCGCAGCGGGAACTGCCGGAGCCGCAGGAGCTGCGGGAACAGAGGGAGCGGCGGGGACCGCAACGGGTGCGTCGGAAACGCCGGTGATGACAGCTTCGCTTTTTTCAACCTCAACCTCATAGTTTTTTCCGTTAAGAGTGACAATATATTTCATTTTACTTTTCCTCCGCAAGTTTTATCGATTTGAATAAAAGATGGTCAAGCTCAATGCCGCTTTCTTCCGATACGATTGCCATAATAACTGCGGCAGTCGGCTCATCAACATTGACAAGGTCAACCTTGGGCTGCACGCCCGTCGCCGGCAAAGCACTGCCTGCGGGGGCTGTCAATGCGGCGGCGGGTACCGGCGCGACTGCCTGCGGGACAGCGGGGGTTAATTCCTCGCTGTCTTCTTTTTTCGGGGCAATGAGCCTTATAAGCTTTGAAAGCAGTAAAATGATAACGGTAATAAGCGCCAGCTCAACAAGAACCACCGCGATGCCGATAACGGCGATAAGCAGCGCCTGACCGAGCGGCATAGCCGCTTTCGGGTCAACAAGAGCCAGTGGCAGATATGTCATTTCAAATCACCTCAATCAATTCTTTTAATTGAATAAGAGAAGGTGTTCTTTCTTCGCTCTTCTCTCTTTTTGAAGAAAGCTTCCGCCTGGGACGGGAAGGCAATGTATGAGAGCAAATCCTCGTCGCTGACTGCTTTATCACCGAGTTCCCTTTTCGCTTTTTCAATTCCGGGTTCAAGAGTGTCGGCAAACCTGCATGTGACGGGTTCCTCATCGCCGAGAACCTTTTTCTGAAGCTCTTTATTCACTTCGCCCGGGGCTTTGCCGTATTCGCCTTTAAGATACGCCTTAACCTCTTTTGAAACATTTTTGTATCTTTCGCCTGCGAGAACATTTTGAGTTGCCTGAACGCCGACCATCTGCGACATGGGCGTTACAAGCGGAGGATAGCCCAGGTCTTCACGGACTCTCGGCGTTTCCTCAAGAACCTCGTCAAGCTTTTCAAGCTTGTTTTGAGCTGTCAGCTGCGCGACAAGGTTTGAGAGCATGCCGCCCGGTATCTGCGAAGAAAGCGCGTCGGGTCTTGTGCCCATAACAACGGGATTGAGCAGTTTTGAGTCAAGCGCCTGTTTTCTGACGGGGGTGAAGAAATCATTGATTTCTTTCAGGATTTTGTCATCAAGGGAGACTTCATAACCGTATTCTCTTAAAACATACGCCATTGTCTCGGTCGCCGGCTGTGAAGTTCCGCCGGAGAAGCAGGAAATTGCTGTGTCGATAACATCGGCTCCTGCCTCAACGCATTTAAGAAGGGTCATAAAGCCAAGACCTGTTGTGGAGTGGGTGTGAACAACAATGGGAACCTTCACATTTTCCTTAAGCGCTTTGACAAGATCGTAACCCGCCTTCGGGCTCATTATGCCCGCCATATCTTTGACGCATATTGTGTTCACGCCCAGGCTCTCAATCTGTTTGGCAAGCTTTACATAGCTTTCAAGATTGTGAATGGGGCTGACGGTGTAGCATATCGTGCCGGAGGCGACAGCGCCGTTCTTCAGTGTCTCGTCAACGGCGACCTCAATGTTGCGAACATCGTTGAGAGCGTCAAATATTCTGATAATATCAATACCGTTTTCAACGCTCTTTTTGACAAAAAGTCGAACGACGTCGTCCGGATAGTGCTTGTAGCCGAGCAGGTTCTGACCTCTGAGGAGCATTTGCAGTTTTGAATTGGGGCAGGCGGCTCTGATTTTACGCAGCCTCTCCCACGGGTCCTCGTTAAGGTAGCGAAGGCAGCTGTCAAAGGTTGCGCCGCCCCAGCACTCAAGCGAATAGTAGCCCGCCTTGTCCAGCTTTGAAAGAACAGGCTCAAAGTCGGCAAAAGGCATTCTTGTTGCGATTAAAGACTGGTTTGCGTCGCGCAGAACAGTTTCGGTAAAATTAACTTTCATACCGCATCACCTTTATAAATTATTTTAAAAAACGATTTTTTTCGCAATGTATTCTTCAAGCTCGTCAATTGCAATTCTTTCCTGCTGCATGGTGTCTCTGTCGCGTACCGTTACGCAGTTGTCGGTTTCGGAGTCAAAATCGTATGTTATGCAAACCGGTGTGCCGATTTCGTCCTCTCGGCGGTAGCGCTTGCCTATGGAACCGGTTTCATCAAAATCGACCATAAACTTTTTCTGAAGCGACTGATAGATTTCAAGCGCTTTGGGCGAAAGCTTTTTTGAAAGCGGCAGAACGGCGGCTTTGTAGGGAGCGACAGCGGGACTCAGGTGAAGAACCACCCTTACATCGTTTTTCTCTTCATCCAAAACTTCTTCGTCATATGCCTGGCACAAAAGGGCGAGAACCGTTCTGTCAAGACCGTATGTGCTTTCGATTATAAACGGAATGAATCTTTCGTTTGTTTCGGGGTCAAGGTATTCAAGCTTCTGACCGCTGTATTCCTGGTGGCGTGTAAGGTCGAAATTCGTCCTGTTGTGAGTGCCGTTGATTTCGCCCCAGCCGAAGGGGAAGAGAAACTCGATATCGCACGCCGCTTTTGCGTAATGGGCAAGCTTTTCGTGGTCATGGAATCTTAAGTTTTCCGACGGGATGCCGAGGTCTTCAAAATATTTTTTGCCGTACTGTTTGAAATATTCATACAGTTCGGTGTCCGTGCCTTCTTTGCAGAAGGTCTGGAACTCCATTTGTTCAAATTCGATTGTTCTGAAGGTGAAATTACCGGGCGTTATCTCGTTGCGGAACGCCTTGCCTATCTGACCTATTGAAAACGGCAGCTTTGCCCTCATTGTGCGCTGAACGTTCAGATAGTTCACATATTCGCCCTGAGCGTTTTCGGGACGAAGGTAAATAACACTTTTCGAATCGTTTGTTACTCCGCGGAATGTCTGGAACATAAGATTAAATTCGCGTATATCCGTGAAGTTATGTTTGCCGCAGTTGGGGCAGGGAATGGAATGCGCTTTGATGTAGTCAAACATCTCTTCCTTCGTCATGCCGTCGGCATGAGCGTCGGGGTCAAAGTCGTCAATAAGGTTATCGGCTCTGTGACGCATTTTGCACTCTTTGCAGTCAAGAAGCGGGTCGCTGAATGAGGCGACATGGCCGCTCGCTTCCCAAACTCTGGGGTGCATAAGTATATCCGCGTCAACCTCATAGCTGTTCTTGCGCTCCTGAATAAAGCGCTTGCGCCAGGTGTCTTTAACATTGTTTTTCAGCCTTGCTCCGAGCGGACCGTAATCCCATGTGTTGGCAAGGCCGCCGTAAATATCACTGCCTGCAAAAATGAAACCTCTTGTTTTGCAGAGAGCAACAATTTTCTCCATTGTTTTCTCTGTATTATTCATAAAACCAATTCTCCCGCATTATATTATTAATCTAATGATAAGCGAAAAGGGGACTGTTGTCAAGCAGAAAATCAAAGGAAAAAAGCCGAAAATTTACCGCTGTTTTTGCGTATTTTTTGCTTGAAATTCTGATTTTTTCGGAGTATAATCATAATATAATTATATTAGGGGATTTTAGGCCTTTTTTACGAATATACGGGGTTTAGTTGTACGGAATGAGGTATTTATGAGAGCGGATTTGCATTGCTACACAAAATTATCACACAGTTCACTTGGCATTGATGATTTGATAACTCTTGCCCAGAAGCGCAACATCGAAGCCATCGCAATCACCGACCGTGACTGCCAGGCGGGTATAGTCAGGGCAAGGATGGCGGGCGAGCGCAAGGGCGTTACCGTTATCCCGGGTGTTTTGTTTTCATGCTATGATTCCAAAAGGAACGGCTATGCGGATATTCTGTGCTACCTTGCCGACAGCCCCGACAGGCTTGAAGGTCTGTGCAGAAACAACCTTATTGCAAAAAAACGCTCAAATCAGATAACGACAATCAAAACAGCGAAAAAGTACCCCATAACTCCGGAGCTTATTTCAAAGTGTGCTACGGGTGCCACCGCCGTTTATGACCACCATATTATGCACGCTCTTTGCGAGTGCGGCATGGCGGACGGTTTTTACGGCAAAGTTTATGAAGATCTTTTCACTGCAGAGAGCGAAAACAATGTTCTCACAAAAGTCAGTTACGCTGCCCCCGAGGATGTTTTGAATGCGATTCACGAGTCCGGCGGCATAGCGGTTTTGGCGCATCCCGGTCTTTACGGCAATTTTGATTTGCTCGAAGAGCTCTGCGGCAAAGGGCTTGACGGTGTTGAAATTCACACGCCGTTTAATACACAGAGCGATATCGAAACTCTCTTAACCTTCTGCAAGGGCAAAGAACTTCTTATGACCGGCGGCACTGAATTTATGGGTATGTATTCAAAAAGTATGATGTCGGTCGGAGATATTCTGACTCCCGAAGCCGATGTCAAGGCGCTTATGAACTATAAGACTAAAATGAAAAAGAGAAAGGCAACGGCTGAGAAATTAAATGCTTAGAGAAAATGACGATAATATTAAAATTTTTCAACCGAAAATGAAGGACAGCGACGAGGACCTCGCTTTGCTTGCGCAGACAACACTGGCTCACCGCGGCAACGGCAACATTGAAAAGGCGAAGAAGCTCGGCGAAATCTTTGCCGCCCTGATGCCGGAGGATTTCTGCCCGGATGAGGTTGAAACCCTTAATAACAGGGAGCTGTTTCATCTCAGAGCGCTTATCATCTTTTCGGCGCGTCTTGCGTTTTATAACTTCCTGCCGCACTCTGTTTTGTCATACAGCGCGATTAATTCAATGTATGACTCTTTAGAGAAGAATTCAAACGGGTTTTTCATTAATATATCAAACAGTTCTTCCTTCACTTTTTACGCCATGTCGGGCTACAAGACGGGCGAGGACGCCGCGGCTTCTCTGGCGAAAAGCTATTGTATGCTCTGCGAAAAACAGGGCGACGAAAAGCTGACTCAGCTCGCCCGGAGCGTCTATAACGATGTTATAACCTGCGTTGTGAAGGCGATAGAAGATTTGGAGTTTATCAAGGTGTAAAATATTTACGGCTTAAAATAAACATCCCTCCTGCGGTTTTTTGTTTTCCGCAGGAGGTTTTTTCTTTTTGTTTTTATTTTTCCCATTTCATAACGGTTTTGCCGAAACCGGTATGAATATCCCTTTGAAAAGCGGTATGTATGTCTTTGACCGTTCTTATTGTAATTTCATTGGCTATAAGATTTTCAAGGTAGCCGGCAATCTGTTTGTCAGAACTGAGAATATCCATTGTGCGCTCAAAATCCGCTTTGCCGCTGCGGCTGGAGCCGAAAAGATTGAGCCCGAGCTCAAGAACCATCCTTGTGTTGATGCCGACCGGGCTTTCACTTACCCCCATAAGACCCACGCTGCCCTCGGGATTAATATGGTCAATAATCTGATTAACGGCGTATTTTGACGCTTCGCCGCCCACGCATTCAAACGCGTGGTCAACCTTAAGGTCCTTCGGAACACTGTCAACATGGTATGTTTCATCGGCAAACGCGAAGTAATTGAGCTTTTCATAAACCGTGCCGAAAACAAGTATTTTGCTTTCGGGATAGACGGCGCGTAAAATCAGAGCCGTGATAAAGCCGACATTGCCGTCTCCCCATACGCCGATTGAGTTTTTCCTTTTGTGTGAAAATTTTTCAAAGCGGCTTACCGCGTGAACGGCAACGCTGATAAGCTCCGAAAATGCAGCTATTCTTAAATCAATTCCGTCGGGAACCTTAACGACTCTGTCCGGCGCTAAGTCAATATAATCCCTTAAAAAACCGTCGTATCCGCTGGAACAAAAGTGACTTGAGCGGCGGTAGTTTTCCGCAATAATGTCGTCATCCTCAGTCGGGATATTCGGAACGGGGACAACAATATCGCCTTTTTTGAAAGTGTCTGTCGGGTCAAGAACAACCCTTGCCACACATTCGTGTATAAGGGACATCGGCAGCTTTTTGTGAAGAGCTTCGGCGCTTCTGTTGCCTAAATAATAACGCTGATCAGCTTTGCAGATTGACAGCATGACGGGTCTTAAAAGCGTTTTGCCGGTGATATCCGGCTGTGTGCAGCTTACTTCAATCATTCCCGGCGCGACAAGCCTGTAAACCTGGTTAATCATCGCTTTCTTTACCTTTCAGCAGCGTTGCCGCGACCTTCATATCATAAGGATAGGTGATTTTTATGTTAAAAACCTCGCCTTCGACAAGGTGAACGGGTTTGTTTTTGAGAGTGTAGATTTTGCAAGCGTCGGTCAGAACGGCTTTTTCATCCTCAGTCAGCGATAAAAGCACATTCTCAAGGTCTTTGAGAATAAAGGACTGAGGCGTTTGCCCCTGGTACATTTTGCTTCTGTCGGGAATATTTGAAATGGTTTTGCCGTCGCCGCTTTCAACAATGGTGTCTGTTGCGGGTATAACCGTATCGCACGCGCCGTATTTCAGCGCGCAGTCGACATTTTCAGTGATAATGCGGTGCGTCAGGAACGGTCTCACCGCGTCATGAGTGACTAAAACGGTGTCGTCTTCAACCTCATAGTTTTCGTTGATAAAAGAAATGGCGTTTTCAAGTGTGCCGTTTCTTGTTTTTCCGCCGGGGATAACGGTAACTTTCTTCCCTGCAGGAATGAATTTTTTTATAAGGTCCTTTGTGTGCGCGACCCATGATTTGGGGCAAAGGACAACGATTTCGTCGATTCTGTCATTGACAAAAAACTTTTCGATTGTGTGAATAATAATCGGCCTGTTGCCTAATTCGAGATACTGCTTGGGCGTGTCGATATTTCCCATTCTTGTGCCGGAACCGCCGGCAAAAATTGCTGCAAAAACCATATCTATTTTCCTTTTACCATATCATTGTATTGTTCACAGATTTCCTGAGCGCTGCCGGAAGCGATAATGCGCCCTTTGTCAAGAACAACAGCTTTGTTGCAAATGTTAAGAACCTGGTCGACAGAGTGCGACACAAAAAGGACGGTCACCCCTTTGTCAAACATTGAGCGTATTTTGTTTTCGCTTTTTTTTCTGAATTTGGCGTCTCCGACGGAAAGAACCTCGTCAAGAATAAGAACCTCCGGTTCAACGGCGCTTGCAATAGCAAAGCCGAGCCTTGCCCTCATACCGGATGAATAGTTCTTGACCGGAACGTCAATAAAGTCTTTCAGCTCGGAAAACTCAACGATTTCGTCATACTTTTCCTTTATGTATTTTCTGGAATATCCCATTGTCGCGCCGTAAAGGAAGATGTTTTCCTTGCCCGAATAGTTAAGGTCAAAGCCTGCGCCGAGCTCAAGCATGGGCGCTATCACCCCGTCAACCTTAACGGTGCCCTCGGTCGGCTTCAAAACACCGGCTATAACCTTTAAAAGCGTCGATTTGCCGGCTCCGTTAAAGCCCAGAATACCGACTCTGTCACCCTTTTCAACCGTCAGGTTAATATCTCTGAGAGCCCAGAATTCGTTAAAGCGAAGCTTGCCCGTAACAAGCTTTATGAAATATTCTTTGAGATTGTCAACCTTTTCTTTGTTAAGGTTGAACATCATGCTCATATTTTTAACTTCAACAGCAGCCATTGGTATCTCCTCAGAAGCTGATTTCATAAAACACAACCTCGTTGCCGCCGATTTTGTCCGTTACTGTTACGCTGCCGTTGATGATTTCGGCTTCATGTTTTTCGGGAACAAGGCGGGAACAGCCGGCATATTTCTCACGCAGCGTTTCGTTGTAAAGGTTAGCGGCATCTCGATTGACAAAATTGGAACCGATGCACGGGCAGTCGGGAGACCAGCTGAAGTCTTCATCTTTTAAACCGTAAAAAGCTTTGTCTTTAACCCAGTCATCATAGAAATTACATTCGTCATTTATTCTGTATACCGTGATTTTTGCGTTTGAAGATGCATCTGAAGGTGATATTATGCTGATTTTAACATCGGCCCCGCGGGAATAGTCGACTTTGTTTTTTTCGTTATATGCCATAACAAAAACTTTATTGCCGTTTGCTGCCGCTATTGCGTTGACGTTTTTCTTTATGAAAATCCCTGCGCCGCCTTTATTGACCGGCAAACGCTTTGAGCCTTTCCAGCGCGAATAGCAGTCGGCTATATGGTAGCTGAGAGTGGGGTTGCCGGCGTTTAAACCGTCGGATTTAAAGGTCCATGATGATATCCATTTTACGCCGCTGTCAAGGCTGTCTTTAATCAGCCTCGCGTCCATACCCGCCTGCCACTGAAAGCCGACGGTTCTTGAAGGCAGTTCGTTTGAGTTTTTACCCTTTGCGCCGAAAAGAACCCTGCCCTCGTCAACGCCGTAATCAAGGCTGTCAAGTCCGTATTTTTCCGCCGTCTGTCTTAAAAGATCAACGCATTCGCAAAATGATAAGCGTTCCCCGACATTGCCGGCTGAAATTTCGTAGTATGAAAAAGTAAGGTAGCACAGCCTTGTTCCCTTTTTGCCGGTTTTGAGGTTGGTGCCCACGGCGGCGTGCTCTATAAACTCCCTTTCATCCCAGATACCTTCTGTAACGGTCATTGAGTGGGCGCCGACATAGATGCTTTCGCCTATCGTCTTTTGCATGGCGTCAACGGCATAGTCATATATCTTAAAAAACGCGAGCTTTGTTTTCTCACTGTCGCCGCAGTCAAACCAGTCGCTGTTTTCGTATTCGGTCATAACGCCGTAGTGCCATGTGAGCATTTCTTCTTTTCCGAATTCATCAACGAGGGCAGTGAAAAGCACCGTCAGGTAGTTATAGTAAACATCATAGTCGTCAGGCTCGAGAAGATTTGCCTGCATATTCCCGGTTCTGGCACCGGTAGAATATTTCATAGGCACATTGCCGACTTTAATATGGGGCTTTGCGCCGAGGCGCAGGATTCCGCGGCAATTTTCAATAAGGCGCGTAAAGTCATAGTCATCCAAGACGCCGGTGTTATAAGGATCCTTAAAAAGGTCGCGTCCGTAGCTGCCGCCGGTGCATTCCATGAGCTGAACATATTTGACAAAGTCATAAATATCGTTTTTTTCGGCGTTCTTCGCGTTTATAAACTGCGTGCCCATATCCCAGACATTGACATTGTCAAATATGAAGTTTATTTCTTCCCCGGGTCGGGCGGTGTCAACCGTTAAGCTGACATTGTCGAAAAAATTTATCTGTGAAAAAAAGGAAGTAACCGCCGCTATGACCGCGAGAATAAAAGATATTATTTTCTCCGCCATTCAGACCTCACATGTGAAGAATAAATTTGTCCTGCTTTTTGTAAAATACAAGTGAGCCAAGAAGTACCGTCGCGACCGAAAAGCCAAAAGAATACAGCAGGTGGTGAATGTTGAACATTTTGCCGTAAAGTACACAGCATCTGAACATTTCGGTTATCGAATAAAGGGGGTTTGCCATAAGCATAACTTTGAAAACTTCGTTTTTCATCCCGAGGGATTCCACCTTGTAAAATATCGGCGTCAGGTAAAACAGTAAAAGGCAGAAAACCTCATACAGGTAGTCTGTATCCTTAAAGAACACATCCATAGTCGAGAGAATCAGTCCCACGCCCACGGCAAGTATAAAAAGGATGATTACCGGCACCGGAGCCAGAAGAGCATAAAGAGTAATGTGAGGCGGGTTTTCGCCGACTATCAGAAAGAATACTATGAAACAAAGAAGAACGGAAAGCGATATTAAAAATGTGACAAAATTCGATATTACATTGGCAATGGGGTAAATGTATTTTGGAACATAGACTTTTTTAATAACAGACGCGCTGTTTCTGATTGAGCGCATCGCCCTTTTTGTGGACTGGGAATAAAATTCATAAAGCAGACGCCCGCACAAAAGATATATGGGGTAATTAATAATGCCGGCGTTGCTCTTGCCGAAAACATTGCCGAAAACGACTACAAGTATGATTGTTGTCATCAGCGGCTGTAAAAAGGTCCATAAAATGCCCAGCACGCTGTCACGGTACTGAAGCTTTATGTTTTTGCGGACAATTTCATAAAGCAGATATCTGTACCTGTAGAGATTATGAAGCCACTTCATTTTTTGATTTTATCCTTTTTGAAAGTCCATTTTAAATAGTATTTAAACATTGACTGCATCTGAATCAGCGCAAGGCGGGTGTTCTTTTTTGATTCCCTTCCCCATTCGTGATAAACAACGGCGCCGGGGAAGTAAAGGCAGCGCGAAAGCCTGTTGACCTCTCTTGTCAGGTCACAGTCTTCAAAATAGAGAAAATATCTTTCGTCAAAGCCGCCGATTTGCTTAAAAAGTGAAGTCCTGATGAACATAAAGCATCCGGTGGCGTTCTGAATATCAAACGGTACGGTCAAATCGCGATTGAGCATGGCATATGACCTTAAAATGTTATTTATGTTGTTGCCTGAACGCAGTCTGCTGGCAGCAAGGTAGTGAGGATAAGGCTTTTTCTTACCTAAAATCTGCATCCTGCCGTCAGGGAATCTGATTTCAGGTGAGAGCAGGCCGACCGTGTCGTCTTTATCAAGGTATTCTGCCATTACAGACATAATGTCGTCTTTGATAACAATATCGGGGTTGATAATTGCGTGATAATCGCTGTCAAGAAACGGAAGAACGGTGTTGTGACCCGCGCCGAAACCGATATTTTTTTCACTTCTTATAAGCGTTACATCGGGATAGTTTTTTTCTATAAACTCGGCTGTTCCGTCGGTTGAGCCGTTGTCAACGACAAACAGCTTAAGCGGCAGCTTTGTGTTGGTGATTACGGAAGAAAGCGCCGAATCAATTGTTTTTATGTTGTTAAAAGTCACAATACAGCCCGAAACAGATTTACTCATGCGCTGCATTTCCTTTCATAAAAACAGCCTTTGCAATGTCCTTGCGCCGGCGTAATTTTTCTTTTAGAGAGGTTCTGCCTCCGGTGACGTTGCCGCCGTGGCGGCGGTACAGAATTAAAGGCTCTTCAATGAGTGAAACCTTCTTGCCGCTTTTGAGAGTTTTAAGAGCTATATACCAGTCGTGCATGGGCAGTGATTCGGGGAAGGGGAGAAAAGACTCCGCTTCGCACGACGGGAAAGCCATGCAGCAGCCGACAAATGTGTTTTTTATGAAATTGCGCAGAAATGATTTATTGGTACTGAAATATGAGAATGCGGTTAAACCGTCGGCGTTCAGATTGCGGTCGGTTATTATGGCGTTGTGAAGCACGAGGGAAGCGCCGCCGTTGATTTCTTTCACAACGGCTTCCACCTTGCCCGGGAGCCACACATCGTCCTGGTCCGATAGGAAAATAACGTCGCCTTCGCACTTTGAAATGGCAAATTCAAAGTTTTTGACAACGCCTTTGCCCGGACCCTCATAATATTTTATGCGTTTGTCTGCTAAGGATAAAACGGCGGGTTTGGTATTGCCCGGCGGGTTGTCGTCGGAAACGATAACTTCGTCCTCTTCGCCGAGCTGGGATAAAATTGAAGAAAGCTGTTCGGTGATGAAATCACCGCCGTTATACGCCGCCAGCGCAACCGAAACTTTCTTCGACATCAGTGCGCAACCTGAGACAGAGCCTTTGCCAGCTGATCGGGGCATGACGTTGACTTGAAGCCGCAGCGTATGCCGCTGAGCTTTTCAATAGCGTCTTCTCTCTTCATTCCTTTTACAAGAGCGCAGATGCCCTGAGTGTTGCCGCTGCATCCGCCGGTAAAATGAACAGAAGTGATTATATCATTTTCGTCAACGTCAAAGGCTATCGCACGCGAGCACACGCCCGACGGTTTATATTCGTAAGTCATATTCAGTCCCTCCGGGAAATGATTTATGGAAACGCTGATTAAATCGAAGTGTTTCCTTAACATAATTATACACTTTTATAAGCTAAAATGCAACAAATAAAAAGAAGCCTGAAGGGAAAGCTTCCTTTCAGACTTCTTCTTTTTAAATGCTGTGTGAAATTATTTTTTGATTTTTAAGCTCTTTAGTTTAATCAGTCGTTAAAGTAATCGTTTGCAGCCATAGCGTAGTCGTAAAGCTTAATGCAGACGTCCTTAAGCGAACGGGACGCGGTAGCGCTGTTGAGAACTGTTCTGACATAATTCATTGCGCTGCAGGAGACTTCCAATGAGTAACCGTTTGCGTCAAGTACATAGACAGTGAACATTCTGTCAAGGTCTCTTGCCGAAACATTGGGAATCGTCACATAGTAGTATTCGCCGTTCTGAACAGGTGTAACCTGTGTTAATACAGGGCTGTCATAGTCGCCATAGAAGAATTTGCAGCCGTCAATATCGCCTGTGAAGTAAATCATGATTGATGTGCCTTCAATAAGAGCTAAGCTTCCGCCGACATACTGAGGTCCTGAATAATCGAGGTCGGGTTCTGCAACGGCGCGATAATCTTCAAGAATACCTTCTTCGGGAGCAGCGGGAGTGATGTTATCAAGGCTGGTTAATGCGCTGCGGTTTTCGAAATAGTACTTCGCATATTCGCCGTAGGATTTGATAACGGCAATAAACTCTTTAAGGTCCTGCGTTGCTTCGGAATTGTTTGTCATGTTATCGATATAAGTATTAATTGAATACTCATAAGCGTCAACAAGTGAAAGGTCGTTCTTTTCAATCTTCAGGCTGTTGCCCTGAGCGTCCTTGACGGTGAGCCGGACCATGTCGTCCATTTCGTTCGCGTAAACGGCAAAGTCAAAATATTTGTAATTGCTGTCTGCACTGTCAGGTGTAGCGACGCTAACGGTTCTTGTTCTGCCGTTAAGGGCTATGGTGATTGTATCGGCTTTGGAGTCTTCGGGGATTGTAACGCCGAATCTGATGATGATCTTGCCTTCAAGGACCAGTTTTGCGCCGTAAACATGAATGCCGTAAGCTGCTTCAGCTGCCGGAATTTCTGTCTCTTCGGTAGCAACAACATCATTATCAACCTTGAGGTCGAGTGTTACTTCAATGTCGTCTGAAGAATTATTCTTAACACCGCAATAGAAGGGGCTTACACCCTGTGAAAGAGCAAGAAGGTTTACTTCTTCACCGAGGATGTCTTTGCAAAGAGCGACGGGGGTGTTCGCGGCAACGTCAACGGGAAGGTCAACTGCGCGCCATGCGTAGTCGCCGAACTGGCCGTAAAGGGTAACGTCGCCGGCTTTGACAGCGCTTGAGAATGTGATGTAATAGTCGCAGGGGTCTGTGCCGTAAGCGGCAAGCTGAGCGGCGGTGGGTTCGCCCGCTTTGAAGCTGAACTTGTAGCCTGCGTCAAGAGCAACGGCTTCACCGTTAACTGTGATGTTGAGGTTGTCAAGAGCTTCAACCTGAGCTTCGGGCTTTGCGGGAGCAAGCTCAACTTCTGCCTGCTCGGCAACTGTCTCTTCGTCAACAGTAAGCTTGAGGTCTGCGGTAACGGTATCGGAAGTGTTGTTTACAATACCGCAGTAGAACGGGCTGACACCCTGTGAGAGAGCGAGAAGGTTTACGCTCTCGTTAAGGATTGTGCCGCAAAGAGCAACGGGAGTGTTTGCGGCAACGTCAACGGGAAGGTCAACGGCGCGCCATGCGTAGTCGCCGAACTGGCCGTAAAGGGTAACGTCGCCGGCTTTGACAGCGCTTGAGAAAGTGATGTAATAGTCGCAGGGGTCTGTGCCGTAAGCGGCAAGCTGAGCCTGAGTGGGTTCGCCGTCTTTGAAGCTGAACTTGTAGCCTGCGTCAAGAGCAACGGCTTTGCCGTCAACTGTGATGTTGAGGTTGTCAAGAGCTTCAACCTGAGCTTCGGGCTTCGCGGGAGCAAGCTCAACTTCTGCCTGCTCGGCAACTGTCTCTTCGTCAACAGTAAGCTTGAGGTCTGCGGTAACTGTGTCGGAAGTGTTGTTTACAATACCGCAGTAGAACGGGCTTACACCCTGTGAGAGAGCGAGAAGGTTCACATTTTCGCCGAGGATTGTGCCGCAAAGAGCAACGGGAGTGTTTGCGGCAACGTCAACGGGAAGATCAACAGCGCGCCATGCGTAGTCGCCGAACTGGCCGTAAAGGGTAACGTCGCCGGCTTTGACAGCGCTTGAGAAGGTGATGTAATAGTCGCAGGGCTCTGTGCCGTAAGCCTCAAGCTGAGCGGCGGTGGGTTCGCCGTCTTTGAAGCTGAATACATAACCCGCGTCAAGAGCAACGGCTTTGCCGTCAACGGTGATGTTGAGGTTGTCAAGAGGTGCAACCTGAGCTTCGGGTTTGGGTGGTTTGGGTATTGCACTTGCCGAGAACGGCAGCGCAGCGAACATGCTGATAATCATCAGCGCCGCCAGCAAGAGGCTGACGGATTTTTTTGCTTTTACCATAAAAGCTCCTCCTTATTTGATTATGCCGCGCAATATTCAAACCGGCGCGGCACTGCTTAATTATTGCATTATGTACTATACAACAAATATCAAAAAAAATCAATAAAATAATTGAAATATTTTGTTCTGCGTATATAATAAAGAAAATAACATATGACAAAGAGAGGTATGTGATGAACAACAGATGGATGCGCGCCGCTATACCTGCGCTGCTGATACATTGCTCAGTCGGCACGGTGTATTGCTGGTCGATTTTTAAAGAAGCCATTTCGGCTCAGTTGGGGCTGAGCACCTTTGCGCTTGGCTGGGCGTTTTCATTGGCGATTTTCTTTTTGGGCATGTCCGCCGCCTTTGCGGGTAAATTTGTTGAGCAGGATATTCACAAGTCATCGCTTATTGCCTGCATTTGTTTTTCTGTCGGCATGGTCGGCACCGGTCTGTCAATAAAGCTTTTGACCGGCTATGCGGCGCTGATTGCCATTTACATTTTTTACGGCGTTATCATGGGTATCGGACTTGGCGTCGGCTATCTGACACCTGTTAAAACGCTTATGCTCTGGTTCAGCGACAACAAGGGCCTTGCGACGGGCATATCCATTATGGGCTTCGGTCTGGCGAAAGCCATCGCGACGCCCGTTATGAACATTCTCGAAAAAAGATGCGGCGTTGGCAATATGTTCATCATCCTCGGCTGTTTTTATTGCGTGATGATGTTTTTGGGCCATATATTGCTCAGAAAGCCCGAGGGCTGGGTTGAGCCGAAAATCAAAGAAAAATCCAATATTCTTTCAATTTTCAAAAGCCGCCAGTTTCTTGGTATTTGGCTGATGTTCTTTATCAACATCCACTGCGGTCTTATGATCATATCCTATGAAAAGCAGATTCTGAACGCCGCTTTTGCGGCATCGGCGGCGCTTGCGGTTATTGTCAGCGTTGTTCCGTCCTTCACCGCCGGGCTTAACGCACTCGGCAGAATCGGCTATTCGTCAATTTCCGACAAGCTTAAAGAAAGAAATACCGTATATAAGGTCATATTCATTACCTGCATAATTTCGTCGGTTGTTGCCGCTTTGACCCATTCAACCGTCAGCGCCGCAACTGTTTTCCCGGCGGCGGTTGTTATAGCTTTTCTGCTTATTATCAACGCGGGCTACGGCGGCGGCTTTTCAACACTGCCGGCTCTGCTTTCGGAACGCTTTGGTATGAAAAAAATCAGCCGTATTCACGGCCTTTCACTTTCCGCCTGGGCGGTTGCGGGGCTCACAGGCAACAACACTGCTGAAATTATACGCAACAAGACCGGCAATTTTGAGGCGGTGCTGATTGTCGGCGCGGTGCTGTACGGCGTTGCGCTCATAATTTCCCTGGTTCTTGTCAGGAGCAAGGATTGCGATGCGAATTTAAAGGAAAAAGATTTTTAACTCTTTGTTAAATAACTCTTTGTTAAATCGGCAAGTAAGACGAAAACGCTTGAATTGGCAGTTTTTCAAAGAAGGTGACGGTATGTTGTGCCAAAACTGCGGCAAAAAAGAAGCCACAACTCACATAAAACAGATATTCGGCGGCGAAATGAGTGAAAATCATCTTTGCCGCGACTGCGCCTCGCACCTGGGATACGGCGATATGCTGCCCGGGTTCGGGCTTAATATTTCACAGCTTCTCAGCGGCTTTGCCGGCGATTTTGACCTGCCTGCCCCGGCAAGGGAGACTCTGCGCTGCCCCAAATGCGGCGCTTCCTTCGGCGAAATTGTCTCAACCGGCAATGTCGGCTGCAGTGAATGCTACCACACCTTTTATGAAAGGCTGCTGCCTATTATCGAACAGACTCACGGAAAGAGTCGCCACACTCCTTCGCATTCTTCTCCCGTTAAAGAGAAAGAAAAGACGAAAGAAGAAAAAATAGCGGCCTTGAGACTTGAAATGAGCTCCGCCGTTTCGAGGGAGGATTTTGAAACAGCGGCGGCGCTTCGCGACCAAATAAAAACCCTTGAGGGCGGTGAAACGCAATGACAAAATGGTATAACACCGTTGGCGAAGCGGGCGACATTGTTTTGAGCACAGGCATTCGCCTTGTGAGAAATATTGAAGATTTTGTTTTTCCCTGCCGCCTTGACAGCGAGGGGAGGCAGAAGGTTTCTCAGCTTGTGAGGGATATTGTCTTTGACGCGTTCCCGGACGAATTTTGCTATATCGAAACTGATACCTTGACTTATATGCAGCGCCTGTCAATGGCGGAGCGTAATATAATCAGCCCCGAGTTTGCCGGCAGGGACGATAAAAACGGGCTTATTCTGTCCTCGGATGAAAATACCGGCATAATGTTGTGCGAACAGGACCATATCCGACTTCAGACGATAATGCCGGGTCTTTGCCCGGAGCAGGCTTACGAATACGCCGGTAAAATTGATAAAGCGATTGCCGAAAAGGTCAAATACGCCTACAGTGACAGCATCGGCTACCTGACACAGTCGCCGTCAGATTTAGGCACGGCAATGCGCTGCAGCGTTATGCTTCACCTGCCCGCGCTCAGCGACATGGGCAGGTTGCCGCGCCTTGCCCGCTCAATACGCTCATTGGGCTTTTCGATAAGACCGGTATACGGCGTTCACAGCCGTACTCCCGGCGATTTTTATTCCGTCAGCAACCGTATCACCCTGGGCATAGATGAAAAAACGGCGGTTAATAACCTTAAATCGATCACATCTCATATCGCCGCGCAGGAGCATAACGCCGCCTCTCTTTTAATTGAGGATGAAGCGTGGCAGGACAGAATTTTCCGTGCTTACGGTATTCTCTCAACGGCAAGACTGCTCAGCTATGAGGAGTTTATGCAGCTGATTTCAATCGTTCGTTTCGGCAGCGCGACCGGCGTTATTGATGTTCCGCTTGAAAAAACGAATATGCTTATCATCGGCGGCCAGCCGGCAACGCTGTCCGTAATCAAAGGCGTTGACGACACGAGCACCTCAAGAAACGCCGCAAGGGCAAAGATGGTGCGCGAAGTAATTAGGGAACGATGATAAAATCAGCGTTTCCCTAATCGGAACGGAAGGAATTTAAAAAAATGTTTTTCAGAAAAAAAGAACCGTCCGGTCCGCCTGAGTTTCTGATAGCGGGGCTCGGAAATCCCGGCAGACAGTATGAAAACACAAGGCACAACACAGGCTTTATCTGCCTTGACCTTGTTGCCGAAAAGCTCGGGGTGGAAATTAAAAAAATTCAGTTCAAGGGCACAACGGCAAGGGCGCAGATAGGCTCACACAGTTGCCTTTTGTTAAAGCCGGGAACATTTATGAACAGCAGCGGCGAATCCATTGCCCCCGCCGCGGCGTTCTATAAAATCCCGGTTGAAAAAATAATTGTAATATATGACGATATTACCCTTGATGTGGGCAAAATGCGTATACGCCCCAAGGGCAGCGACGGCGGACATAACGGCATGAAGAGTATTATCTATCATCTGTCTTCCGACGCATTTGCGCGCATAAGAATCGGCGTCGGCGCAAAGCCGCGCCCCGATTATGACCTTGTGGAATGGGTGCTTTCGTCCTTTTCAAAGCAGGACGCCGAAAAAATCGAAGCAACGGCGGACGCGGTGCTTGACAGCATTAAGCTGATAACAGACGGCAATATCGCCGAAGCTATGAACAGATATAACAACAGGTGACGGGTATGGCAGTTCTTAACATAGTGTTGGTGGAACCGGAGATACCTCAGAATACGGGTAACATCGCAAGAACCTGCGCCGCCACCGGCGCAAGACTTCACATTGTAAAGCCTATGGGCTTTACAATAGATGACAGAAAGCTCAAAAGGGCGGGACTTGATTACTGGCATCTGCTCGACATCACATATTACGATAACCTTGACGATTTTTTTGAAAAGAACGCCGGCGGCGAATTTTATTATTTCACCACAAAAGGTGAAAATATTCATTCATCTGTGGTTTATCCGGACGGCTGTTACCTTGTTTTCGGCAAGGAGACAAAGGGTCTGCCGGAGGAACTGCTCTATGCAAATCCGGACAAATGCGTCAGACTGCCTATGATAAACGACTCCTCCGCACGCAGTCTCAACCTGTCAAATACTGTTGCTGTCGGCGTTTATGAGGTTTTGCGTCAATGGAATTATACGGGGCTTTTGGTTAAGGGAAAGCTTACAAAGTTTGACTGGTGATTATGGTAAGAAGTTTTGATCTGAAATATTCCGAGCGCAAATCAATTGCGATTTCCGTTCGTCCGGACGGCAAGGTTACCGTGCGAGCTCCCTCGGGTATGCCTTACAGGGATATAAAAGCCTTTGTCGAGTCAAAAGAAAACTGGATTCGGAATGCGATTGACAAATACAAAACAGCATCGGGCGAACAAAATACGCTCAGCCTTTACGATATTGAACAGCTTAAGGAAAAAACAAGACTTTTAATAGAACCAAAGGTAAAAAAATATGCCGGAATAATCGGCGTTACATACGGCGAAATAAAAATAGGCAGGGCAAAAACCCGCTGGGGCTCCTGCTCGTCAAACGGAAATCTGAATTTCAACTGCCTTCTGGCGCTTGTGCCGGACAGGGTTGTTGATTCGGTTGTTGTTCATGAGCTTTGCCACCGAAAGCATATGGACCATTCCGACGGGTTTTACAGGCAGGTTTATGCCGCTATGCCGGACTATGAAATACACCATGCGTGGCTCAGAAAAAACGGCGCGGGGCTGATTGCCCGCCTTTACAACATTAAAGAGGATTAAAATGCGTTCTCAAAAAGAAATATATGCCCCGTTTTTTGACCTTGCCGTCAGCGCGGACTGCGGTCAGGCTTTCAGGTGGGAAAAACGGGAAAACGGCGATTGGCACGGGGTTATTCGCGGTAAGGTGTTTGACCTTTACCAAAGCGGCGATATGCTGATAAGCCGGCGCGATATAGATGACGGGGAGCGGAAAATGCTTATTGATTATTTTTCGCTCGATACCGATTACGAAAAAATCTGCCTGGGTTTTTCGGAGGATGAAAACCTTGCCCGGGCGGTAAAGGCTTTCCCCGGGATACGGATTTTGCGTCAGGAGCCGTGGGAGGCGCTGTGCTCATTCATAATATCTCAAAACAACAACATTCCCCGCATAAAAGGGATAATATCGCGCCTTTGCGTCCTTTTGGGCGACGATCTCGGTGGCGGTGATTTTTCTTTTCCGCCGCCTGAAAGGGTGATTGAAGCCGGCGTTGAAGGCCTTTCGCCGATACGAAGCGGCTTTCGCGCGAAGTATATAATTGACGCTGCCGAAAAATGCTCAAGCGGGGAAATCGATTTTGAACGGATACGGTCGCTTAGTGTTGACGAAGGAGCCGAGGAGCTGAAAAAAATCAAAGGCGTCGGGGATAAAGTCGCTATGTGCGCCCTGCTTTACGGCTTTAATAAGTTCGAAGCCTTTCCGGTTGATGTATGGGTCAAAAGAATAATGGCTGAAATGTATCCCGGCGGTTTGCCGGAGTGTACAAGGGGCTTTGAAGGCGTAGCGCAGCAGTATCTGTTCCATTGGAGAAGAAGCTTATGAAAACGGATATTATACATATAAATGATGCCGCCGAATACGACCGCTTTGTTCAAAAGAGCAGATACGGTCATTTTATGCAGTCATCCCTTTGGGCGAAGGTCAAGGACGACTGGCAGTGGTTCGGTGTTATCTGCCGCGAAGAGAGCGGCGAAATTGCCGGTACCATGGGTGTGCTTGTGAGGAAAGTTGCGCATACCCCGTATCATATGATGTATTCCCCACGCGGACCGGTGTGCGAGCCGGAAAGGCAGGATGTTTTTAACGCCCTTATTGACGCCGCTGTCAGGGAAGGTAAAAAATTCAAGGCGCATGAGCTTAAAATCGACAAAGACATAAGCGCCGGTAACGAAATGTGGCGAAGAAATATCCGGGGCAGAAATTTCAATATCATTCATTTTGACGGCGGCTTTGCCGGTCTTCAGTGCACGAAGGTTATCCGCATTGACATTGAAAACAAGACCGTGGATGAGGTTTTTTCATCTTTTGACTCCGGCCACCGCAGAAAAATCCGGGTTGCTCTTAAAAATAACGTTCAGGTTGAAAAACACGGCAGCGAAGTGTCTCAGCTTTTTTTTGAAATGATGAAGGAAACGACTGAGCGCGACGGCTTTGCCCTGCGTCAGGCGGATTATTTCAAAAAAATAGTCGATGTTTTCGGCGACGCAGCGGCAATTTACATCGCTTACTATACCCCCGAGGGCGGGGAAAGAACGCCCATAGCGGGAGCTCTGAGCGTTGAGTGGGGCGACAAGTTCTGGTATTTTTACGGCGCAAGCCGCAACATTCACCGCGAGGTAATGCCGAATTACCTTATACAGTGGACCATGATAAAGCAGGCTGTTGAAGACGGGTGCAGAATTTATGACTTCAGGGGAGTGTCACGCTTGAGTGAAGATGACGGACTTTACCGCTTCAAGATTAAATTCGGAGCCTACAGCGAAGAGTTTATGGGCGAAATGTCGTTAGACCTGAAACCGCTTGTTACAAAGGCGGTAAGGAAAATTAACAGGATAAGGAAACAGTGATATGGAATATATGAAAGTCAAAAAGCTGAGCGAAAATGCAGTTGTGCCCGTAAGGGCTACGCCCGGCAGCGCCGGAATGGACCTTTATGCGTGCCTTGAAAAGCCGGTAACGCTCAAAAAGGGCGAAAACGCCGTTGTGCCCACCGGCATAGCGATTGAACTGCCGTCTGACAGCCTTGTCGCCTACATTTTTGCAAGAAGCGGTCTCGCCGTTAAGCACGGCATAACGCTTGCAAACTGCGTTGGCGTTATCGACAGCGACTACCGCGGTGAAATCAAAGTAGGGCTTGTAAATCTCTACAATGAAGAATACACGATAAACAGCGGTGAGCGTATAGCTCAGCTGGTTGTCAGCCCGGTGTCGCTTATCACCCCCGTTGAAGCTGATGAATTAGGCGAAACAGGCAGGGGAGCAGGCGGATTCGGCTCAACCGGGAAATAAAACATAAACACACATAAACAAACAAGGACTGTCGCGCAAGGCGGCAGTCCTTTGAACTATAAATTTTTGTTTGGGAGTTATCAGCCGGCAAGACCCGTTTCAACAAGCTTTACAAGCTCGTTGACTGCATTTTCTTCATCGGCGCCGGATGCTATGATGCGTATGGTGGTATTGCCCATTATGCCAAGCGAAAGAACGCCCAAAAGGCTCTTGGCATTAACCTTGCGCTCCTCTTTCTCAACCCAGATTGAGCTTTTGAAACCGTTGGCTTTCTGAATGAAATAAGTCGCAGGGCGGGCGTGGAGACCGACCTGATTTTGAACCTTAACTTCTCTGTCGTACATTGTGATATGCCCCCAAACAGCTTTATTTAACATTTATTATGATGAGAAATTATATCACAAAACTTTTGACATTCAACAATAATTGAATATGTTTTTAAAGTTCTATTTATGTGTCAAATATCAACAAGCTAAACGATGAATTTTTGTGCAAAACAGCAATAGTATCCTTAAATTTTCGACGGGGCTGTTCTGTTTTTTCTGTCTTTTTCCTCGGGCTTCGGTCTGATTTCCCCCGCAGCCGTCAACGCAAGCTTTGTCGCGAGCGGACCCGCAAGTTCGTACACAAGAACCGAAAACAAAACAAGGTTCCTTACAACAGCGCCCATTTCGCCGAAAGACTGCATCACGGTGACGCTCATACCGAGCGCAACGCCCGCCTGAGGCAAAAGGGTAATGCCGAGATATTTTTTTGTAATTTTGTCACATCCGGCGATTTTTGCCGAAATGAAGGCACCCGCGTATTTGCCAAGCGATCTTGTGATAATATATGTTACTCCTATGCCGATAACGGCAAGGTCCTTAAGGATACTCAGTTCAAGCTCTGCACCGCTCATAACAAAAAACAAAATGAGCAACGGACCTGCCCAGCGGTCTGTTTTTTCCATAATTTCTGCTGAAAAATCACACAGATTACAAAACATTGTTCCGAGCATCATAAGTGTAAGCAGGGGCGAAAAACCGATATTGACAGAACCTAAAGCAAACTTGATTTTTGAAATTGCCACCGTCAGGATAATAAACATCAGCGAAAGAGCAAGGCGTTTGCTGCCGGAAGAAAAAGCTTTTTCCGCAACGGAAAAAACAGCGCCTGCGGCAGCGCCCGCCGCAAGTGAAAAGACGATTTCGGCAAGCGGTTCAACAACAACGCTCACTGCGCTCACTTCACCGCTTTCAATTCCCTGCGCAATACCGAAGGAAACGGAGAAAATCGCCAGACCCACTGCATCGTCAATAGCGACAATGGGCAAAAGCAGGTCTGTGATTTTGCCCTTGGCTTTATATTGCCTTACAACCATCAGCGTTGCGGCGGGAGCTGTCGCCGCAGCTATCGCTCCGATTATAATCGCCATAGAAACCGGCAGCCTGTCGCCTAAAACAGTGAAATGCATTACTATCAGAACCGCGTCTACAAGCAGTGCTGCCGTGACTGCCTGAAAAATGCCTATAAAAGTCGCTTTGCCGCCGATTTTCTTTAGCTGCGAGAGCCGAAACTCGTTTCCGATTGAAAAGGCAATAAATCCCAGCGCAAGGTCGTTGAGAAGGGAAAAAGATGCTATGTTTTCGCCGGATACAAAGCCCAACCCTTCAACGCCTATTCTTCCCAGACAGTACGGACCGATAAGTATCCCCGCTACAAGATAAGCCGTGACGCTCGGCAGACCAAGAGGCTTTGACAACCTTGACATAAAAAGCCCTGCTGCCAAAGCGACAGCCATGCAAAATAAAATCTGCGTAAATACCACTCCCAACAAAAAGAACTGCCGCCCGGTTTATCCGTTGCGGCAGACTTCATTAATCAATAATAATCAGTCGTTGATATAAGCCATGAGCGCAACCTGGCGCGCGCGTTTAATGGCAGTTGTCAGCTCGCGCTGATGCTTTGCGCAAGTGCCGGTAACACGGCGGGGAAGAATCTTCGCCCTCTCTGACGTAAACTTTGTGAGCCTGCTGACATCTTTGTAATCAATCGACTCAACCTTATCAACACAAAAGGCGCAGACCTTTCTGCGGCTCTTTTTGTTCATCGGTCTTTTTTCGTTCTTATCGTAAGCCATTAGAATATCCTCCTTCTTTCAGGATGTTGAATGATAACCTCAGAACGGGAGGTCATCCTCGGGAATTTCACGGAATGAACCCGCGTCGGCATTTGAAAAAGCGGCAACGGGCTGGACGGCGGGCTCAGCGGGATGCTGATAGCTCTGAGCGCCCTGGTATGCCGTATTCGCCGTATCGGTTTTCGGACCGCAAAAACTGACATTGTCAGCCACGATCTCCGTGGCTTTTCTTTTGTTGCCGTTTTTGTCTTCGTAATTTCTGGTCTGGAGCGAGCCGTTAACGGCAATCCATGAACCTTTGCGGAAATATCTGCAGACAAAATCCGCGGTCTGACGCCAGGCGACAACGTCAATAAAATCCGCCTGTCTCTCTTCACCGGCGCGGACAAAAGACCTGTCAACGGCAACAGTGAAAGATGTTACTGAGACGCCGCTGCCGGTGGTGCGCTGCTCAGGGTCGGCGACAAGCCTGCCGACGATTGCAACAACATTAAGCATAGCAACCTCTCCTTATTTTCTGATGATGAGTGAACGGAGAACACCGTCCGTGATTTTGAAAACACGGTCAAGCTCTGCGGGGAATTCGCCGTTTGCAGAATAGTTGAAGATAACATAATATCCCTCGGGTTCGTCGTTGATGGGATACGCAAGTCTGCGCTTGCCCCAATCGTCAACGCTCTCAAGAGTACCGTTAGCCTCGATCATGCCCTGAAATTTCTCAATAAGAGCTTTTGCGTTTTCTTCGCCTGCTGCAACTGAGAAAACAGCCATGGTTTCGTAGTTGTAGGTCATCTCTAAAGCACCTCCTTCCGGTCTTTGGCCGCCGTTTTGGCGGCAAGGATTTAATATTCAAATTAAACTTCTGCTCTCGCAAAAGCTTCAACAGTATATCAAAACACTTTTTTCTTGTCAAGAACATTTTTTCGCAAAAAATAATGACTGCAAGAAAAACAGAAAATGCAGATTATATATGATGTTTCATTTAATTTAATTTAATTTAACCTGCGTCAAACAGGATGTGAATGCTTGACTTTTTAACGGGATTATAATATAAAAAACAGCGAATGCGCAACCTTGAGCTTGATTTATGTTTGCCGGTTCCGGCAGCGTGAATTCATATTTTGGAGAATTAAATTGTAATGGAAGAAAAAGCGCTTAAACTGCTAAAAAAAATGACGCTTGATGAAAAAATTCGTCAGGTGACGTCCGATATGATTTTTGAAGTTGACAAAACATATAACGACCGCCGCAACCCGCTTTGCGGCAGTTACCGAAATCCCGGGCATTTTATGCATCAGGGCAGGGAAGTGCCGGCATCTCCGGCGCAGGTTACAAGGCAGATAAACGAGGATATACAAAAAAGCATCGAGGCTCAGCCGCATTCGATACCGCCGATTGAAAACGGAGAAGCGCTTCACGGCGCGCAGTGGGGTATGGGGACAAACTTTCCGCAGCCGATAGGGCTCGCTTCTTCATTTGACCCTGAGCTTGTGGAGCGGGTCGGTGAAGTTATCGGCAGGGAATGCGACATTGTCGGTGTGAGGCAGGTGTTTTCCCCTGTTGTCAATGTTGTAAGGGACTGCCGCTGGGGCAGAACCGTTGAAACCTACGGCGAGGATGTGAAGCTTTCAAGCGACCTCGGCGCGGCAATGTGCCGGGGGCTTGAAAGAAGCGGCGTTATCGCAACGCCGAAGCACTATGCCGACAATTACGGTTCCGGCGGGCGCGATTCAAACTATTCCGAAACGAGCGAGCGCACAATGCGTGAGGTCTTTCTGCCGCCGTTCAAAGCCTGCTTTGATGCAGGCGCGCAGTCCGTTATGGCGGCGTACAATGCGTGGGAAGGCGTTCCCTGCAGCGCGAACCGCCGCTTGCTTACGGAAATTCTGCGTGAAGAATGGAGATTTGACGGCTTTGTTGTGTCGGATTATTCCGGCGTGGATGGCATTTGCACTGCGCATCATTTGGCTTTGTCTGAAGCTGAGGCGTGCGCTATGGCGCTCAAAGCGGGGCTTGACATTATTTTGCCTTATGACCGTTTTGATACAGTTAAAGAAGCGGTTGAAAAAGGGTATATTACCGAAGAAGAGCTTAATGAGAATGTACTGCGTATTCTCACGGCAAAATTCCGTCTCGGGCTGTTTGACAATCCGTTCAGGGACCCGGATAAAGCAAACGCCCTTGTTCGCTGTGACGAACACAGAAGCCTTGCGCTCGAAGCCGCAAGGGAATCCATTGTTCTTTTGAAAAATGACAACAACATTCTTCCGCTGAAAAAGAAAAACATCAGAAAAATCGGAGTTTTCGGGCAAAGCGCCGCTTTGATACCCATCGGTACGAATTATTCCGGTCCGTACGGAGCGCCGTGGCGCGGTGAAGACGCTCCGACGCCGCTTGAAGCGCTGAAGGCAAAATCCGGCAATGATATACAGGTGATTTACGGTGACAGCGTTGATATTAAAACGCTCGCGCCCAAATGCGATGCCGTGTTGTATTTCACCTCCATAATTGAGGGTGAAGGGAGTGACCGCAGCGATTTGCGCCTGCCCGGTATAAAATCGCACCAAACCCGCAATGACGGCGGCGCTTTGATTGTTGACACCGCTGAGCAGAAAATTAAAGAGAACCAGGAGCAGTCCATCCTGACCCTGGCGGCGGCAAATCCGAACACGATAGTGGTTTTGCAAAACGGCGCGCCGATTGATATGCGCCGGTGGATTGAAAGCGTTCCCGCCGTTATTGAAGCGTGGTATCCCGGTGAGCAGGGAGCGAAGGCGCTGGTTGAGATTTTGTTCGGGGAAACGAACCCCTGCGCAAAACTGCCGATAACAATTCCGAAATCCGTCGGGCAGCTTCCGCTTTATTACGCTCACAAGCCGTCCGGCAGAGGGTATGCCTATTGCGACGACGACGGTAAGCCGATGTTTCCGTTCGGTTTCGGCCTGAGCTACACTTCTTTTGAACTGAAACAGCCGACTGTGTCAAAAGCGGAAAACGGCTGGGTTCTTCATATATCAATTACCAACACCGGAGAGTGTGACGGCGCACAGGTGATTCAGGTTTATCTTCATGCGGAGCATACAGCCGTTGTTCTGCCGGAAAAGGAACTTAAGGCTTACCGGCGCGTATATGTCAGGCGCGGTGAAACGGTCGATGCGGATATTCAGATTCCCGCTGATGTTGTTTGCTATTATGACACGGGACTTCGCTTCGGCCCGCACGGCGGTGATTTTTCGCTTCTTGTCGGCACATCTTCGGATTCGACGCCATTTACCATTGCTCTGGAGAAAATTACATTTTAAAAGAAAACGGAGCGTACCGTATGTTGAAAATAATAAAAACTACTGTCAATATAGGCCTTGAAAAAACCGTTCGCATCCTTCACACTACCGACACGCACCTGACGCTTTGCGATGAGCGGGATAACGAAAGAAAGCGGTCGCTCGCTTTGAGCAGAAAAGCCGCCTTCAGCAGTGAAAGCGGCTCGCCCGAAAGCTATCTTGAAGAAACGCTTGAATATGGCAAAAAGCACTGCGACCTTATGGTTCACACAGGCGACCTGATTGATTTTGTTTCGCAGGCAAATATCGACAAGGCGGCAAAAGTGGTAAAAATGCCGAAGGTGCTTTTTGTCCCGGGCAATCATGAATATTCACAGTATGTCGGCGAAGCGTGGGAAGACAGCGCTTACCGTATGAACAGCTATATGGAAATTCAGCCCCGTCTGGGTGTTGATTTGTTCTTCACCTCAAGGCAGGTCGGCGGCGTTAATTTTGTCGGCGTTGACAACGTGTATTATAAATTTGAGGATTGGTATATCAGCCGCCTTGAAACGGAAGTTCAAAAAGGTCTGCCGATTGTATTGCTTATGCACAATCCGCTTTTTGAAGAAAGTCTGTACAGCTTCTGTATGGATGAAAGGCATGAGGCGAGCGCCGGTATTGTCGGTTGCGATGAAGAACATCTTGCGCGCTATTCCGAATACAGAGCGCTGCAGCAAAGGCCGGATGAAGCGACAAAATGCTTTGTGGATTACATTGCTTCACAGCCCGCCGTTAAGGCGGTCATAGCCGGCCACCTGCATTTTTCCTTTGAGAGCCGGCTGCCCTGCGGCAAAATGCAGTATGTCACCGGCGGCGGTTATGAAGGCATTGCACGCGAGATAACGATAGTTTAAAATTATGTATGAATCGTTGACTGACCGGTTACGCAGTGATATAATTCGCGTCGAAAGATTTGCGGAAAGGACGCTTAACATCGGTTTCTGATATGTTCTATTACGGTTTGGTTACGGTTGCCGTCGTGATGTTCAGCTTTATGTTCTTTTTTAATGAACGCTATCAAAAAGCGAACGGCACCTCAACGCGCACGGTTATCCGCTTTAACATTGAAGCGAATGCCGTCGGTCTTGTTATTCTTCTTATTATCAATAAATTCAGGTTTGAGTTTACGCCTTTTTCGCTTGCTGTGGCTCTTGCCGCCGCGGCGGATGCGCTTTTGTTTGTCTTTTGTTCAATCAAAGCGTTTGATAAAATCAACCTTTCGCTATATTCTGTCATAAGCATGCTCGGCGGTATGGCTCTGCCGTTTGCGGCGGGGATAATTTTCTGGGGCGAAGAGCTTTCGGCGGGCAAAATTGTCTGCTTTGTTCTGATTGCGGTGTCGCTGTTTCTCACCGTTAAAAAGGACGGTAAAGGCTCCGGCATCCTTTATTACGCCGGGATTTTTATACTTAACGGTATGTCCGGTGTGATCTCAAAGTTTTATACCGAATCGGATTATCCGAAAGCCGGCGACGCCGGTTATTCTGCGCAGATTGCGCTTTTGTGTATTGCAATTTGCTCTGTTTGGCTTCTTCTTAACAAGGACCCGAAGCAAAAATTCAGCATAAAATCGCTCGCCTATTCATCCGGCTACGGCATTCTTGCCAGAATCGGCAATTATCTGTCATTGATAGGGCTGAGCCACCTGCCCGCATCGGTTCAGTGTCCGTTCATAACCGGCGGCGTTATGATAGTGTCAACGATTATATGCTTTTTTACGCCGAATAAACCGGGCAAAAAGGAGATTGCCGCCGTCGCCCTTTCTTTTGCCGGCACTGTCGCTTTGGTGGTTTTGTGATTTAGGGAAACGCTGATTAAATCGCCGCACTCATAACGGCGGCATCTTTTCCGCCTGATTTTGTCTCAAATCTTGAAATAAACAAATTATTTCTGTGATTTTTCGACTTCATCAGTCGAAAAACCTGCTCGCCGTTCTAAACACTTCGATTTAATCAGCGTTTCCTTAGATCTTTATCAGCACGGCGAATCGTCGTAGCCGAACGCTTCCACAAACCAGCCGGTGTCGTCCTCATAGATATATTTTTCCCGTTGATTAATGAGCACCGTGTAGCGCACTCCGGTGCAGCCGACTCTTGTCAGCGGGGCTTTTTTCTTGTCGATAACCTTGTCAATTTCAACCTTTCTGCCGTCGGGCAAAATGATGAACCTGAGCGATTTTACGCCGTCTCTGGTCTGAAAAACATAGGCGTCGACATATTCTTTCCGATATCCGTTAGCCATTTTTTCACCTTTAATATTTCAATTTATTTGCCTTAACGCCACCCTTGGGGATAGGTTGTTTCAAGGCTGTCGCTTCTTTTGATTACGCTCACAAGAACGCCCTGAATCTGAACATTTTTAAGCCTTATGTCTTCAAGATCGGGATTTTCGGGGTGAAGGATGATTTCTCTGTTTTTTTCGTCCCTGAAAAAGCGCTTGAGGGTTATGCCCTGTGACTCCGGGTCATACGCGAGAACAATCTGCCCGTTGCGAGCGGTGCTTTCTCTTTTTAAAATCAGCATATCGCCGCTGTTTATGCCGGCGTTAATCATTGAATCGCCGTCGGCTGTCAGCATAAACATTTCGCCTTTGCCGAAGATTGCGCCGGGCAGCCTGACATATTCGCGAAACGTTCCTTCGCTTTCTTTCGGTGCTCCGCATGACACGGTTTCGCCTATCATGACAAGGCTTAACGCCCCGCCGGCTCGCGTTTCTTCAATTGTCTTTATACTGCGGGGACCGTCATAGTCAATCACTCCGCGTTCCTTCAGCATAGCAAGGTAGCGCCCTGCGGTTGACTTTGGAATATTCAGTGCCGAGCCGATTTCCCGAACAGACGGCGAGCGGTCGAATTCCGATTTGTAGTCGCGTATGAAATTTTCTATTAAACCGAAAAATTCTTCATTAACAGGCTTCATAAAACGCTTCCTTCACATTAATGGGACATATGTCCTGTTAAAAATATACGCCGTTAAATCCGTTTTGTCAATGCTTTTGTGAAATTTTGCGGATTAACAATGAAAATTCTTTTTAAAAACGGCAAACGGGATTTTAAAATTTCAAAAAAACGTTAATTCCCTAAATTTCACTTCTTAACTCCACTGTGGAATTTACTTTGGGAAAATTTCAAAAAATATTTAAAAAACAGCCGTTGTCACTTTTATTTTCATTTTCTCTGTGTTATAATTAATCGTCTTTGCACGCGAATAATGTAAAAAGAGGCGTTGGACTTTGGAAAAATTTGTTATTAACGGCGGCAGACGCCTTACCGGCGAGGTTGCGGTCAGCGGCGCTAAAAACGCTGCTCTTGCCATCATACCGGCAACGGTTTTGTCGCAGGATATATGCGTTATCGAAAATCTTCCCACTTCAATAAGTGATATTTCATATATTATAAAGGCGCTTGAATATATCGGCGCCGACGTTAAGCTTATCAACAGCAGCACTCTTTATATTGACGCAAGGCGCGTCAATCTTTACACAATACCCGACAGTATAACAACGCACCTTCGCGCGTCATATTATTTCATCGGAGCGCTGCTCGGGCGCTTCGGGCGAGCGAATGTCGCTATGCCCGGCGGCTGCTACCTCGGGCCAAGACCCATAGACCAGCATATCAAGGGTTTTGAACTGCTCGGCGCAAAGGTTTCCGCCGAGGATAAAGCGACTGTCGACGTCAGGTGTGACAAGATGCGCGGCACGGGTATATACCTTGATGTTGTGTCCGTGGGAGCCACTGCCAATATCATGCTTGCCGCCGTCAGGGCGCAGGGTACAACCGTTATTGAGCAGGCAGCCAAAGAGCCCCACATTGTTGACCTTGCCAACTTCCTTAACTCCATGGGTGCCGATGTCAGGGGCGCGGGTACGGATGTTATTAAAATCCGCGGTGTTGAGCATATGCACGGGTGCAACTATTCCATAATACCGGACCAGATTGAGGCGGGTACCTTTATGGTCGCCGCGGCGGCTACAAGGGGCGATGTTCTGATAAAAAATGTTATCCCCAAGCACCTTGAGCCGATAACCGCCAAGCTCGTCGAGTGCGGCGCCGCTGTTGACGAAAATGATGATTCCGTCCGTGTCAGGCTTGACAGACGCCCCGGCAAATGCAATATCAAGACAATGCCTCACCCGGGTTTCCCCACCGATATGCAGCCGCAAATGGCAGTGCTGCTTTCGCTTGCCGACGGTCAGAGTGTTATCAGTGAAAGCATATGGACAAACCGTTTCCGCTACACCGAACAGCTAATGCGTATGGGAGCGGATATCACCGTGGAGGGCAGGACTGCCATAATAAACGGTATTGAACAGCTTAAAGGCGCCTCCGTCAGAGCTGATGATTTAAGAGCGGGCGCCGCGATGATAATAGCGGGTCTTGCCGCAACGGGCAAAACCGAGATTTCGGATATTCTTCATATTGACAGAGGGTATGAAGATGTCGTGGGTAAATTCGGTGAACTCGGAGCGGATATACGCCGTCTTTACTGCCCGGACGGTTCGGCAGCGAAGGCTCTTTAATCGAAAAATATAGTGAATAATAAACACAAATATCGTTTATGACCCCGGTTCGGAGAAAACGGGGTCTGTTTTTATGAGATAAGAGGAATTATGATTAAATTATGTCCTTTATTTTCATCCAGCAGCGGCAACTGCACTTTCATCGGCGACGAAAAAGGCGGCATACTCATTGACATAGGCGTAACCTGCCGCAAAACAGAGAACGCTCTGAAAGCTGTCGGCGTTGACCCGCGCGGTATCAGCGCGGTTTTTGTCACCCACGAACATTCCGACCATATTGCGGGAATCAAGGTTTTTGCTTCAAAATACAATGTGCCCGTTTACGCTTCGCTCGGCACTTTACAGGGTATGAACACAGCGGGCTGTTTTAAACCCGGCATGAAGGTTATGCAGCTTATGCCCGGCGGCATTGAAGAAAGAGATATGTTTATAAAGCCCTTTGAAATCAGCCACGACGCCGCAGAGCCGACCGGATACACCGTTACCCTTTTATCGGGAGCAAAATACAGCGTGTGCACCGACCTCGGCTTTGTGCCGGACAAAGTGAAAAATTCCGTTTCCGGCAGCAGCGAGGTTCTTCTTGAATCAAATCATGATGTCAATCTTCTTAAAATCGGCGGTTATCCGCCTTTTCTTAAAAGAAGAATCCTTTCAGACAAAGGCCATTTATCAAATGATGCGTGCGCCGAGTTTGCGTCCGAACTTATTGCCTGCGGCACAAAAAGAATCATCTTAGGGCATCTGAGCCGTGAAAACAATCTGCCCCCACTTGCCCGCGAAACAACAAGAAACGCCCTTGAAGAGCGCGGAGCAAAAGAGGGGACGGACTATCTGTTAGAGGTAGCAAAGCCGTGAATGTCAATATCATCTGTGTAGGAAAGCTTAAAGAGGACTATTTAAGAAACGCATGCAGGGAGTATGAAAAACGATTGGGAGCGTTCTGTAAACTGAATATTATTGAACTCACGCCCTGCCGTTTGCCCGAAAACCCCAACCCGGCGCAGATAAACGCCGCCCTCGAAGAGGAGGGGGAGAGGATAATATCGAAAATAAACAGGGGAGATGCTGTATTTACCCTTTGCATTGAGGGTGAAGAAAAAAGCAGCGAAGCTTTTTCAAAGCTGCTTTCTTCGGTTATGACAGACGGTGCGTCGAATATCGATTTTATCATCGGCGGTTCGTTCGGGCTGTCAGACCGGGTAAAAGCCGCAGGCAAATACAGACTTTCTTTCGGCAAAATGACATTTCCCCATCAGCTTGCCCGCGTTATGCTGCTTGAACAGGTTTACAGGGCGTTCATGATACAAAGCGGCGCAAAATATCATAAATAAAAACAGACCCGTGAGCGTTAATGACTCACGGGTCTGCTTTTATGCATTTTATACTGCTTTTATTCTGTCGGCAAGTTCTTTTATCTGCTCCCCGTTCCAATCCGGATTGACGATGATATAGAGCGTACGCCTTAGCAAATTCAGCGTTTTGGGGCAGGCAGCGGGTGAATAGTCGGTGTTCAGACCTTTGTTTTTTTCAAACAGGAAGGGATCGTATTTCGGGTTGAGAGCGCCTTTTTTGTTGACAATCGGTGTCCAGTTGATGTAAACATGCTTGCCGGTGTCGAAAGGTCTGACAGCATCGATGCCGTTGGAAGCAAGGGCGTTTTGAACCTTCAATGTTTCCTCTTCGCTGTCAAAACGCAGAGGGATTGTTGTTCCGCAGTCGCCTTCAATGTCGTGCGACGGAGCAAGGGCGAATTTATCGCTTATGAGAGAAGAGAGAAGCTTTTTATTCTTTCTCAGGTCTTCAAGAATGCCGTCAAGCTTTTCAAGCTGTTTTCGCATAATTGCGCCAGTTATCTCCGACACTCTGTATTCCCTTGCACAAAACTGCTCTTCATCAACGCCGTTAAGCTGGTCGCCGAAATAGGCGATAGCGGAGGAATCGTGATAAATCAGCGCGCGGTGAAATACTTCGTCACTGTCCGTTACAAGCGCTCCGCCCTCACCGGCGGTGATAATCTTAAAATAATTGAAACTGAATGCGCCCGCTTTGCCCCATGTTCCGAGCCTTCTGCCACCGAATGAGCCGCCGTCCGCCTGGCAGGCATCCTCCAGAACAAGAATGCTGTTTTCTTTTGCGATCTCCGTAATTCTTGCCATATTTGACGGAAAGCCCATGATGTGAACGGGAATTACCGCCTTAGTAGCGGGGCTGATTCTTCTTTTAAAATCATCGGGGTCAAGCGTCAGCGTTTCGTCAACGTCGGCGACAACGGGGATTGCTCCCGTACCCAGAACCGCCATTGCCGTGGCAATGTAGGTGTATGCCGGTATGATTACCTCGTCCCCCGGTCCTATGCCCATGGCGGCGAGTCCGCTTTCAATGGCGGCGGCGCCGCTTGTCATGAGAATTGCGTGCTTTGAGCCGATTTTTTCTTTAAACTCCTCTTCAAAATACATGCACTCGTGGGAACCGTTGTTGATTTTGAAAAGCTCGCCGCTGTTAATGACCTTTGCGACGGCGTCAATTTCTTCTTTACCTATTCTGTACATAGATTTATTTCCCTTCAATAATTTCCATTGTTTTTTCAATCAGTATCTGATCCGCATTGTCCGGCAGTGATTTAAGCCCCGCCGCTTTGAATACGTCAACTTCATACCCGCCGCGGCAAATCTGATCTTCGCTGGGCAGATATGCGTTTGAGCCGTTTGCGCATGAAAGACAGAGCGGTATAAATTCCGGCAGATATTTCCTCAGACGAAGTGAAATTTCGCTGAAGATTTCATACGGATAGGGGATAAACAGAACATTTCCGATTCTGAATATATTTTCTTCAATCGTCATTTCCTCATCGCGGTCGTTTTTACCTGCTTTGAGATAATCCCTGATTTCGCAAAGTCCGGCGTAAGTGAGCCTTTCACAGTTGATAAGATTCTGAGGATTTTCAATTTTTGAAAGTCTTTCTTCAACTTCACTCAGAGAGGGCAGGGGTTTATAAGGAATTTTAATCATTCCGGTTAACAAGGAGATATCGGGGGAAGAAGCGGTCACCGCGTTTGAGAGCGCTTTCAGTGCGTCGCTCCCCGCTACGGCGCCGAGCCTTTCAACATAGCCGATATCGCCGACCGTCTGACCGTTCGTCAGTCTCGGACCGACGTCGCCTTCGGCTCCGTTGAGGAATATCGTCATCGCGCCGGTTTCTTTTTCGGCAATATCCTGCATAACGCCCTGCCAGTCCCTTGTTATTTCGGTGCCGGCACCGCACGCCGTGCCGTGGCAGCCGTAATGAATAAACTGAAAAAGGTATTCGCCGCTTTTCACACTTTTAAATTTAACAGCGGTCATGATTTTGTCGATACTGCCCCAAGGATTTTGCCCCAGACCTATGCCGCCGTCTCTGAAAATTTCGCGCCGGTTTATGCCGACAAGGCTTTCACAGAAACCTATGCTCATACTGACATCTTCAAGTCTGACGAATGCATTTTTTACAGCATTGACGCATCCGGGCAGAAGAATGGAATTCAGATATTCAAAATTGACATCACCCCATCCTTCCATGCCGGCGACATTCGGGGCGCAGTGCGTATGAGTCGCCGCGAGTATAATATTCTCTTTGGAAAGTTTCAGTTCCTCGGCGCATTTCTCCCTGATAAGCGAGGCTATATCATTTCTTATTTCGCACACTGTTACGCTGATTAAAACAAGCGTTGTTTCGCCGTCCGAAAAAACAGATGCTGCGCATTCAAGTTTATCATGAACCGATGTTGAAACAAGCCCCGGTCTGTAACCGAACAGTTCTGTTCCGACCGGCGGTGTTATATCGGTTTTTGCGGCTCCTGCCTTCAACATATCATCTCCGTTCCTTGCCGGCGGCATTGTGCAATCGCAGCGCAACGCCGCCTTTATTCATCGGCAATAATTATATGAAAAACAATGTTGCATTTCAATAGAGTTTTGAAGAGTTTTAAACAAAAAAGCTGAAAAAATTTTTGCTTTTTTGAAATTTTCTTATCTCGCCATTATCAAAATAACCTACAAAATTTTAGGCGTGATTTTGTACATTGCGCACAACGAAAAATGCACAAAAAACAACTTTTCAGGTTTTA
>JAILFM010000042.1 GCA_024697575.1 Clostridiales bacterium | reverse complement strand
CCGGTATAATACAATATGATTTTATGTTATTAATTTTACTGATTGCCCTCTGTTTAAGAGAGTTATAATTACAGAGAGTTTATTTTTATACCGGCAAATAATATTGACTTTTGTACAAATTTTAATATAATATTGTTGTATGAAAGTGGTGATAATTGTATGCAAAAAGACTATGATTTTCTGATTTCCGTTACAAAAAAAAATAACGGAGTAATTAAATACTCCGATGTGGAAAAAGTGGGAATTTCAAAAGAGATTTTTTTCAGATTTGTAAAAAACAATGGTTTTGAAAGGGCATATCATGGTATCTATACATCACCCGACTTTTTTTCAGATGAAATGTATTTGCTTCAAATGAGATTCCCAAAAATTGTTTTTTCTCACGAAACCGCACTTTATCTTCATTCCCTTTCGGAAATGGAACCTAATCCGTACTCGGTAACTGTTCCGAACGGGTATAACTCTGTTAACCTTGATAAAATGGGAATTAATATAATTCATTGCACAAACAAGTTTTATGATATCGGCTTGTCAGATATTGCTTCAAATTACGGTAATATGCTGAGAGTCTATGATAAAGAGCGGACTATATGCGATATTATCAGAAAACGCAAAACTATCGATATATCTGTTTTTAATTACTCAGTTCGTGAGTATGCTAAATCCGGCGATAAAAGGCTTAATACATTAATGAATTATGCTAAAAAAATGAATATTGAAAAATCTGTAAGAAACACACTGGAGATTTTGTTATGATTCAAACTTCAAGACAACTTAAGGACAAAATCCGTAATTTATCTAACGGGGAAAGCGGTAAAGCGCAGATTCTTATTCGAAATTATGCCATGGAAAGATTCCTTGCAAAGCTTTCTTTATCGAATTACAAAGAGCATTTCATTCTAAAGGGAGGTATGCTTGTTTCATCAATGGTCGGACTTGATAAACGCGGCACTATGGATATAGACACAACTGTAAAGAACCTGCCTTTAAGCGAAGCTCAAATCCGCAAATGTTTTGATGATATCATTGCCATTGACAACGGGGATCCTATGAATTTTGCAGTGGTTAATGTTTCTGAAATAATGGACGACATGGATTATCCTGGTCTCAGATTTATGCTTGAAGCAAAACTCGAAAACACAATAATTCCCATGAAAATTGATGTTTCTACCGATGATGTAATAACTCCGGGGGCAATTGATTATGAATATCGGACAATGTTCGGAGATTCGACAATTTCAATACATGTATATAACATCGAAACCGTTATTGCTGAAAAAATTGAAACAATCCTTTCCAGAGGCATACTAAACACCAGAATGCGTGATTATTACGACATTTATATTCTTCAAAACACATGTAAATATGACGCTTTGATTTTGAAGAAAGCATTTAAAAACACTGCAACTAAAAGAAATACATATGAAGAAGTAAAATGTTTCGATAGCATAATTTCATCTTTAATTAATGATAATGATCTTAAGAATCTTTGGCTTCGATATAAGAAAATCATGATTATACGAACACGATTGAATGGAATGATTTAATGGTCGTACTGAAATCTATCTGTGATGATATTTCATAAAAAGACAAGAAAAAAGCCGAAAAAAAACTCGAAAAAAAGCGAAATAGACTAAGGTTAATATTTTGTTGACCGACACTGAATGCGTATGTTATAATCACAGGCGGATATTGAGATTTTTATTTTTGAGGTGAGCCGATGGCGGATGTAAGGTATGTTAAGAAAAAAGAGATGTGGATGTACGCTCTGGGCGCAGGCGGTCAGGGCATGATATATGCGATGATGTCAAGCTACATAAGCGACTACTATATGAATGTTTTGCAGCTGACGCCTATATTCGTGCTTTTACTTATGCTTCTTGCAAGACTTTGGGACGCTGTAAACGACCCGCTTATGGGTATGATTGTTGACCGAAACACCACAAAGCTCGGCAAGATGAAGCCTTATATCATCTTCGCCGCGGGTCCCATCGCCGTTTTGACAATACTGATGTATCTGAGCCCTTCGCTCTCACCCACAAAAACAATGGTTTATTCGGCGGTTGTCTACGTTGCCTGGGGCATGTTTTACACCATGGCGGACGTTCCGTTCTGGGGCATACCTAATGTTATCACCCCCGATTCCAAAGAGAGGAATAATCTTATCCCCTTTGCGAAAATCATCAACTCCATCGGTTCAGCTATGCCGGAGATTTTCTTTTTTATCGCCGGCTTCACACTGCCGAAAATTCTTGATACCGCCGATGTTATTGAATACAGCAAGAAAAAATACCTTATAATTGCCTGCGTTACGGTCGCAATCGGCGCAACACTGTATGTGATGAGTTATTTTTTCATCCAGGAACGCAACGTTCCGAAATATAAAAAGCCAGCCCCCGGCGAAAAATCACAGCTTCAAAGAATTTTCACATTTAAACCTCTGATGCTGGTGCTTGCCATGGGCGTTCTCTCAAGCGGGCGTTATATGGTTCAGGCGGCTTCAATCCATGTGGCAAGATACGCTTTTTACATCGGTCCCGACCTTGCGGGCTTAAGCTACAGCGAACGCCTTGCCGCCATTGACGCAAGCATTTCAAGCGTTAAAACGATTTTTCAGGTTTGCGCCATTGTGGGTATGTTCGGTTCCACACTTCTGATGCCGTTCCTTGTAAAGAGATTTGACTATAAAAAACTGTTAATAACAACCTGCCTTCTGGGCGCGGGAGCGAGCGTTTTCACAACGCTTATCGGCTGGTTCACAATGAATCTTTACCTTTGCATACCGTTTATAATTATTCAGTGCGTTCCGCTTGGCGTTATTAATGTTATCACGGGCGCGCTCATATGCGACTGCCTTGATTTGCTTGAGGTCAGAACAGGATTTCGCGATAACGGCCTTGGCGCCGCAATACAGGGCTTTGTCAACAAAATCGGCAGCGCGCTGTCAACATGCGGAATTATTGTTATGTATATGATAATCGGCTTTGAGCCGTCTGAAATGCTGTCATCATCTGTCATTATGGCGGCGACAGACCTGACAAGAGGGCAGAATTTTGCCGTCTTTTCGCTCGTTTCGGTTATCCCGGGAGTGAGCATGCTGCTGTGCGCGATACCGATGTTCTTTTATGAAATCAGCGGCAAAAAGAAAGAAGAAATGTTATTGGCGCTCAACGAAAAAAGGGCCGCCGAAGGCCGCTGAACAAAGCAAGGTGACTGTTTTTGAAAATCGGTGATGAACAGATAAACGGCTTTGCCTGCCTTGCGCCAATGGCGGGGATAAGCGACAGAGCCTTTCGCGAAATATGCTTAAAATACGGTGCCGGGTACACAGTAACGGAAATGGTGTCATCAAAAGGACTTGAATGCGGCAGCAAAAAGACGGAAATGATAATGTCGCTTACCGAAAACGAATACCCGAGTGAAATACAGATTTTCGGCAGCGACCCGGAATCGCTCAGATACGCCGCAATTGAGAGTGAAAAACAGGGATGTATCGGCATTGACATCAATATGGGTTGCCCTGCGCCGAAGGTAAGCAAAAACGGCGCTGGAAGCGCGCTGATGAAAAACCCGGAGCTTGCCTTTAAAATAGTTAAAGAAGTAACGAACGCCGTTAAAAAGCCGGTAACGGTCAAAATCCGTTCCGGCTGGGATGAAAACAGCGTCAATGCCGCTGATTTCGCAAAGAGACTTGAAGAAGCAGGCGCCTCCGCCATAGCGGTTCACGGCAGAACACGAAAACAGATGTACGCCCCGCCCGTCGACCTTGACATTATAAAACAGGTTAAAATGAGCGTTAAGATCCCGGTTATAGGCAACGGCGATATTACGGACATAATGAGCGCAAAGCGGATGTATGAATACACGGGCTGTGATTTCATCATGATAGGCAGGGGTGCACTCGGAAGACCGTGGATTTTTAAACAGATAAACGAATATTTTACAAATAATGAAATCATATCCGATCCTATCGTTGAAGAACGAATGCGGATTATGCTCGGTCATATTGAAAAGCTGTGCGAATATAAGGGAAACGATGTAGGAACAAAAGAAGCGCGAAAGCACGCCGGGTGGTACACAAAGGGTCTTCGCGGCGCGGCAGGTCTCAGACGCGAAATCGGCGCAATCGGCAGCCTTGACGATTTGAGAAAAATCGCGGACAGAATAATACAGCTCAACTCATGAGGGTAAGATGACTTTTAAAGAATATCTTGACAACAACATAGTTTTGCTTGACGGCGGCATGGGCACACTTTTGCAGTCAATGGGGCTTAAAAGCGGCGAAGGAAGCGAAGCGTGGAATATAACTCACCCCGAAGAAATCATCAAAGTTCAAAAAGCCTATTATGATGCAGGGAGCAATGTTGTCAGCACAAACACATTCGGCGTCAACATTTTCAAATACAATGAAAGCGAAGTTACGCAGCTGATTGACGCCGCATTTGTATGCGCTGAAAAAGCGAGGAAACTCACAACAAACAAGGGTGAAAAATTCATCGCTTTTGACATTGGTCCAACCGGCAGGCTGTTAAAGCCATACGGCACAATGGATTTTGAAGAAGCGGTTGACAGCTTTAAGTTCGGCATAAAATGCGCCCTGAAGCACAGCCCGGATCTGATTTTTATCGAAAC
>JAILFM010000023.1 GCA_024697575.1 Clostridiales bacterium | reverse complement strand
GAGGATTTAAGGAGCGAAACTTATATAATTAATTTTGACGGCGACCTTTACGGCAGAGATATAAAAGTAAGTCTTATAGACTATATCCGCGGTGAAAGCCGCTTTGACAGCATTGACGCTCTGAAGGAGCGCATAGTCATGGACACCCGAATCAGCTTAAGTGAAAGCCTTGAGGGGGATTTTTAATGTATTCATCACTTGAAGAAGTCAGAAACGACTGTTTAAAGTGCGAAAGGTGCGCATTATGTTCCACGAGGAACAATCTTGTCTTCGGCGAGGGAGTTCCCGACGCAAAGATAATGTTTGTCGGCGAAGGTCCCGGGGAACAGGAGGACCTTCAGGGCAGACCGTTTGTGGGCAGAAGCGGCAGACTGCTTGATTATTATCTTGACGCTTTTGACCTTGACAGGACAAAAAACGTTTATATTGCCAATATCGTCAAGTGCAGACCGCCTCAGAACCGTGATCCGAGACCGGATGAAGAGGATGCCTGCATTCACTGGCTCAGGGAACAGACAAGGGTGATTAACCCGAAGATTATAGTCTGCCTTGGCAGAATTGCCGCGACAAAGTTGATTTCGCCCGATTTCAAAGTCACCGTTCAGCACGGCGAATTTTTCAAAAAAGGCAGATTTCTCATGATGGGAACCTTTCACCCGGCGGCTCTTTTGAGAAATCCCGGTAACAAGCCCCTTGCCTATGAAGATTTTATAGCGCTCAGGGAAAAGATTAAGGAAGTTTTATAATATATGTCGTATATATCCGAAGATTTCGACGTTGCCGTCATCGGCGCGGGTCATGCCGGCATTGAGGCGGGGCTTGCCTCGGCAAGGCTCGGCTGCCGTACCGCTGTTTTTACCATTAACCTTGACTGGGTCGGCAATATGCCCTGCAACCCTTCCGTCGGCGGCACGTCAAAGGGTCACCTTGTGCGTGAAATTGACGCTCTCGGCGGTGAAATGGGTATTGCCGCCGATTATAATACAATTCAAAACCGTATGCTCAACCTCGGCAAGGGTCCCGCGGTGCATTCGCTCAGGGCTCAGATCGACAGGCGCGCCTATTCGGACTATATGAAGTCAAAGCTTGAAAAAACGCCGAATGTTTTTCTGCGTCAGGCTGAAATTACGGATATTGAAAAAGACGGCGACTTCTGGCTTTTGACAACAAGGCTCGGAGCCGTTCATAAATGCAAGGCTGTTGTCATCGCTACCGGCACATTTTTAGCGGGCAGGGTATTTATCGGCGATGTTGACTATGAGAGCGGTCCCGACGGTATGTTCCCGTCAACCGAGCTTGCCTCGGCTCTTAAAAAGCTCGGCGTTGTCACAAGACGCTTTAAAACCGGCACACCCCCCCGAATCAACCGCAGAAGCGTTGATTTCAGCGGCCTTGAACCGCAGTACGGCGACGAAAGAGTGACTCACTTCTCATTTGATACCGAAGATGTTGAAGTCAAAAACACTCAGCCGTGCTATGTCACTTATACCGGTGAAGAGACTAAAAAGGTGATTCTTGACAATCTTCATCTTTCGCCGCTGTATTCGGGCAAAATAGACGGTGTCGGTCCGAGATACTGCCCGAGTATTGAGGATAAAATCGTCCGCTTTGCGGAAAAGGAGTGCCATCAGCTGTTTCTTGAGCCGTGCGGCGAAAAAACGGACGAGATTTATATTCAGGGGCTTTCATCCTCACTGCCCGAACAGGTGCAGATTGAAATAGTGCACTCTATCAAAGGGCTTGAAAAAGCCGAGTTTCTCAGAACGGCGTACGCCATTGAATATGACTGTGTGGACCCGCTCACGTTAAGGCAGACCCTTGAGTTTAAAGACTTTCCCGGCCTTTACGGCGCGGGGCAGTTCAACGGCTCAAGCGGCTATGAAGAGGCGGCGGCGCAGGGGCTTGTCGCGGGAGCGAACGCCGCGCTTAAAATCCTCGGCAGGGAGCCGCTCGTTCTTGACAGAACAACTTCATATATAGGCACGCTCATAGATGATTTGACAACAAAGGGCTGCACCGACCCGTACCGTATGATGACCTCGCGCAGCGAATACCGCCTGTATTTAAGGCAGGACAACGCAGACAGGCGTCTGACTGAAATCGGCTACAAAGCAGGTATCGTTTCAAAGGAAAAACACGAAAAGCTGTTAAGAAAGCTTGAAATGATAAAAGATGAGAGGCAGAGAATCGACTCGCTCTCAATCAAAAAAACACCCGCTCTTGACGCAATGCTTGTTTCACGTGGAACAACCGAGCTTGAAAAGGGGATGAAAATGACGGAAATTCTCAAAAGACCCGTCGTTGACTATGACTGTATGAAGCCCTTTGATCCCGACAGACCCGATTTGCCCCGTGAAATATTTGAACAGGTAGAGATTGATATTAAATATGAGGGCTATATTGACCGGCAGATGCGGCAGATAAAAGAAATGCGCCGTCTCGAAGTCAAAAAAATTCCCGAAGATACCGATTATTCGAAAATAAAAGGGCTTAGGCTTGAGGCTGTCGAAAAACTGACAAAGATAAAGCCGGAAACCGTCGGTCAGGCGTCAAGAATTTCAGGCGTTTCCCCCGCGGATATAACCGTTTTGCTGATTTATCTTGAAACAATATGATTTTTATTGTATAATAAACAAATGAACAAAGATTTACTCAAAAAAAACCTTGAAATAACCGGTATTGACCTTGATGAAAGGGCGTTTGAAAGGCTTGCAGTTTATTCCGAGCGTCTGAAAGAAACAAACAGGTTTATTAACCTTACCGCAGTTACCGATGATGACGGCATTGCCGTGAAGCATTTTGCGGACAGTCTGTCGCTTTTGACCGCTTTTGATTTTAAAGACGGCTTAAAGGTTATGGATTTGGGCACCGGAGCGGGTTTTCCCGGCGCTGTGCTTCTTATTGCGAGACCCGGTATAAAACTCACCCTGCTTGACAGCACCGCGAAAAAACTGAATTTTATTTCTGAAACGCTCAATATACTCGGACTTAACGCCGAAACCCTGCACTCAAGGTGCGAAGACGCCGGCAAAGACGCCGCGTACCGCGAAAAATTCGATCTTGTTGTCTCAAGAGCGGTGGCGAATATGAAGGTTCTGAGCGAATACTGCCTGCCGTTTGTGAAAAAAGGCGGAGTTTTCATCGCTATGAAGAGTCAAAAAGCCGGTCAGGAAATTGACGAAGCGAAAGAAATGATAAAAACCCTCGGCGGCGAAATCAAAGAAATCCGCGATATTAATCTTACCGACGGTGCGCATCGCTGCCTTGTTATTGTTGAAAAATCCGGTGAAACGCCGAAAAAATACCCCCGTAATCCGGGAAAAATCAAATAAGGATATATAATGGCCAAGATTGTTTCAATCGTTAACCAGAAGGGCGGTGTGGGCAAAACCACAACAGCCGTTAACCTGACGGCTGCGCTCGGTATTCTGGGCAAAAGAATGCTGCTTATTGACATTGACCCCCAGGGCAATTCAACCAGCGGTTGCGGAATAAGCAAAAGGGGACTCAAAAACTCCTCTTATTCCGTTTTGATAGGCGAAAGCAGCGTCAAAGACTCCGTTGTACACACCGGATTTGAAAACGTTGACGTTCTGCCCTCAAGTATGGACCTTGCCGGGGCTGAGCTTGAGATGGTCGATATGAAAAAAAGAGAACAGCGCCTCAAGGACGCTCTGGGCACCGTTTATGACGATTATGATTTTATCATCCTTGACTGTCCGCCGTCCCTCGGTTTGATAACCCTTAACGCTCTTTGCGCCTCAAACACGGTTCTTGTGCCCATTCAGTGTGAATTTTTCGCTCTTGAGGGGCTTTCACAGCTTATTTCAACCGTCAGAACCGTCAAAAGACTCTATAACCCGTATATCGACATTGAGGGCGTTATCCTGACAATGTATGACGGCAGGCTGAATTTAACCCGTCAGGTGGTGGAGGAAGTAAAAAAATGCTTTCCCCAAAAGGTTTACGCTTCTTTCATACCCAGGAGCGTCCGCCTGAGCGAAGCGCCGTCCTACGGTCAGCCGATTATGTACTATGACAAGAATTCCAAAGGCGCTCTCGCCTACACCGACCTCGCAAATGAGTTTCTGAAAAAGCAATAATCACCTAAGGAAACGCTGATTAAATCGCCGCACTCATAACGGCGGCATCTTTTCCGCCTGATTTTGTCTCAAATCTTGGGCAATACCGCACAATACGCGGCACGCGTCTTGCGCGAATATTATTCCGTCATATTTCACAAAAATCT
>JAILFM010000001.1 GCA_024697575.1 Clostridiales bacterium | reverse complement strand
TGATGCTTTTTCTCTCCGCGCTTGTGATTAACCTTGCTTATATGAAATCTGCCCGCAGATATTCCTCTGACCCTGTGTTGTCGTTTTTTTTGTTTTTTTGCCTTATGTATATGGATACAAACAACGGTTTGCGTCAGATGGTAGCGGCGGCAATTGTTATTTTAGCATTTCCGCTATTGGAAAAACGGCGTTATTTTCTGTTCGCTTTGTTTGTTGCCGCTGCGTATCAGCTTCACAACACTGCGGCGATTTGGGTTTTAATCGCAATTGCGGTTGTCGGCAAACCAATGAATATCAGAACAAAATTCGCTCTTTTATTGGGGCTGGTTTTTCTGCTTGTTCCCGGATTGGTTACGGGATTTCTCGACAGCGTTACTGTGGACAATCAGTATAATAGTTATCTTGATTTAAAGGGCGGCATGCGAATAGCGAGGGCGCTTGTCAGCGGGATTATACCCGGAGCACTCGCAGTTATTTTTTATTATAAATCAAAGCGAAACGGCGTTGTTCTTGACAGGTCTGATTCAATGATGCTGAACATTGTTATCATCAACACGATGTTTGTTTTGATGGGAACTTATATGCAGTATTGGAACCGCTTTGCTTTTTATACGATGTTTTCGACTTATATCATGATACCAAAGCTTGCCGAAGGGGTGTTCGGTGAATATTCTTTCTACCGCGGAGGCATAAGAATGGGCATGACGATTCTTTATTTCCTGTATTTTTGTTACAACATTTATGCAAACAGCGGGCTTCCGGGCGCAAGCTCCGATTCGCTGCATAATTTCTATATTGAATGGTGGTGCTGATGAAAAAAGTCAAAGTGCTTTTTTTAATACCGAACCTCATGCACGGCGGCGCCGAACGTGTTCTTGTAAACCTTGTCAATCACATGGATGCTAATAGGTTCAACATCACTGTGCAAACCATGTTTGACGCCGGGATATATAAAGACAAGCTTAACTCTGATATCCGCTATAAGGGCGGCTTTTTCTGGTATTTTCCCGGCAACACAAAGGTATTTAAGCTTTTCAGTCCGGAGCGGTTATTCAGGCATTACATTAAGGACGATTATGATATTATCGTTTCATACTTGGAAGGACCTTCGGCGCGCGTTGTCGGCGGCTGTCCGAAAAACAGCAGGGCAAAACTTGTTTGTTGGATTCATGTTGAACAGGGAACTTTCTCACGCGCAAAATATGTTTTCAGGTCCGGGAAAGAGGCTGAACGCTGCTACAAAAGGTTTGATAAAACTGTCTGTGTTTCAGAGACTGTCAAAAAGGATTTTTCTTCGCTGTTTCCCTATTGCGCCGAACCTGAGGTTTTGTACAACACGGTTGAAAGCAAAATAATATCGGAAAAATCATCGGAAGAGATAACGGATTTATCTTTTTCTGCGGATAAAATCAACCTGATTTCCGTTGCCAAGCTCCAATATGTCAAGGGATATGACAGACTGATTGAGGCTTTGAAAACACTGAGAGAAAACAGACCGGAAATACCGTTTCACCTATTCCTTGTCGGTATTGGTGAAGAAAAAGAAAATCTCGAAAAGTTGGCTCAAAGGTTGGGATTGGCAAACTGTATTACCTTTGCCGGATTTAAAGAAAACCCGTATAAATATGTCAAAGCTGCTGATCTTTATGTGTGCTCTTCAAGAAGAGAGGGTTTCAGCACCGCTGTGACGGAGTCGCTCATTGTCGGCACGCCGGTGCTCAGCACCGACTGTTCAGGTGCAGCGGAATTGCTGGGTAAAAACGGGGAATATGGTCTTATTGTTGAGAATTCAACTCAGGGGCTGTACAGCGGGCTGGAATATCTTCTCACAGACAGATGCTTTGAAAAATACATTGATAAAGCCAAAGAACGCGGTGGAGCATTTAACACGGAATCTACCGTTAACGCTGTTCAGGATTTGTTTGAGGAATTGATAAAGAAATGACAGTTTTGCAAGTGTGCGCTTACGCAGCGCCGTATGAAGGCAATTTTATAAAATCGCTCAAGGCACTTTCGGCAAAATTGAGTGAAAAGGGGATAAGGCAGATTTATGCTTTCCCCGAGACAGCTGAAAAAATCAGCTGGGTTATTGAGCTTGCCAAGACAGCGAAGGTTTATTTTCTGCCGCTTTCAAAGGCAAGAATAAGGCTTGGAACGTATAAAGCGCTCAGCGCAATATTTAAAGAAAATCCTGACATTGTAACAGCTCATTCACATTTTGAACTTTACGATGTTCCGCTTGAGATCACAGCGCCGAAGGGAGTTAAGGTTTTCTGGCACCTGCATGATGCGCTTGAAGTTTATTCCGATTTAAGAAACCGTTTTATTAATTTTGTTCAGTATGGCTTTCTGCACGGAAGGGCGAAGCTTCTTGCTGTGTCGGACAAGAATCGCGATTATGTTACCAAAAGAGGTTTTCCGAAAAAGAACGCATTTGTTCTGCCGAACGGTATTGATACGGAGCGTATTTTAAAGGCTGAAAAGCCTTATGGTGAAAGAAAATTTGATTTTCTGATTTTCGGCTGGGATTACAAAATAAAAGGCGTTGATATCTGCCTCAACGCGGTCAAAGAATATGGTTTGCAGTACTCTGTCGCGATAGTAACAAACAACAACCTGACGGATTTGCCCGGTAATGTCGTTAAGATAAGACCCGTTAAGGATGTCAACTCTCTTTATTCCGAGACCAAGTGTTTTCTCCATATAAGCCGCGCGGAGGGGCATTCATACGCTCTTTTGGAGTCGCTTTATGCCGGTCTTCCGGTTATCTGCAGCGATATTCCGGAAAACGGTTTTGCTTCTGTTATGCCGACAGTTGTCATGACAAAAACCGGTGATGCCGGTTCTGTGGCAAATGCCATGCAAAGCGTTATGAAAGACCTTTCGGCGTTTGACGCGTTCAAAGAAGAAACAAGAGATATCATTGAAAAGAAATATTCGATTTCTGCCTGGGTCGAAAGAGTATTTGAATTCTATGGAATCTGATATAAAAAAAATCTGTATTTTTAACGGCAATATGTCCCGCGGCGGAGGAACGGAAAAAATCAGCGCGGTTTTGGGGAATTTGCTTGCTGAAAATACCGGTTGGGCAATTTATATTGTCAGCCTGAATAATGAGACAAATCAATCGTTTTTTCCGCTTTCTTCACGGGTCAGGCATATATCCCTTCGTTCAAAGGGTATACCCAAAAAGATATTTGAACTGAGGAAATTTTTAAAAAAAGAAAAAATCAGAGTCATTGTTGATGTTGACATTATGCTTGCTGTTTATTCAATACCGGCAACATTTTTCACAAAAACAAAGATTGTTTCATGGGAGATGTTCAACATCCGTAACGATATCGGCAGCCGCCACACCGGCACTGTTAGAAAGCTTTGCCTCAGGTACAGTGCATATTACGTCACCCAGACAAAGGGAGATATGCAGGCTTTTCAAAATGAAATGCCGGTGAAATGCCTTTTGACTTTTGTCCATAACCCGTGTGAAAAACCCGATGTCCAGCCGCAGTATGATTTGACATCAAAAACTTTGATGACCGCCGGGCACTTTTTCTTCACCAAGGGTTATGACCTTGCGATTGAAGCGGCGCGCTTTGTTTTTGACCGTCACCCGGACTGGCGGTGGAATTTTTACGGCGACGGACCGGAGTGTGAAAAATGCAAAGAAAAAGTGAAAGAATACGCTCTTGAAAACAATGTCATTTTTTGCGGTCGCAAAAAAAACATTACCGATGAATACAAAAAAGCGTCAATATATGTTATGACTTCACGCACGGAGGGCTTCGGTCTGGTTTTAACTGAGGCGAAGGCGCAGTCTCTGCCGACCGTTGCATTTGACTGCGAGTTCGGACCGCGTGAGATAATAGAGGATAATGTGAGCGGATATCTGGTGCCGGCTTTTGATGTTTCACAAATGGCGGACAAAATATGCTTTCTTATCGAAACCGAAAATAAAAGAGCACTTTTTGCACGGCATGCCGGGGATAATCTTAACAAGTTTTCAGCTGAAAGCTTTCTTCGGAAATGGATTGACATTCTCAGCGTGTGTTGATTTTTAATTGTGGAAAGGGAACCGATTTGAAACACAGTTTAAGGAATAAAGCGGCGACCGGAGTGGTTTGGCAGCTACTTGAAAGGTTCGGTGCACATGGTGTGTCGATGGTTGTGACCGTTGTGCTTGCCCGCCTTCTTGAGCCGGAGGACTACGGAATAATTGCACTTGCCACGGTGTTTTCCGGGCTGCTTGAGCCTTTCATAAACAGCGGCATGACCACGAGGCTGGTTCAGAAAAAAGACGCCGACAATCTGGATTTTTCGACATTTTTCTATTTTAATATTACGGTAAGCTCGGCTTTGTATCTGTTGATTTTTTTTACCGCACCGTTCATCGCAAGGTATTATGATAAAGAATTGCTCGCACCGGTTATCAGGGTTATAGGGCTTAATGTTCTTGTTTACGGTCTTAAAGGCGTGCAGAGTGCATATGTGTCAAGGAACATGGAGTTTCACAAGTTTTTTTTCGCGACGCTCTGGGGTACCGTATGCGCGGCGGCCGTTGGCGTATTTATGGCGTACAAAGGATTTGGCGTATGGGCATTGGTTGGTCAGAATCTGCTGAATAACATTATTGACACCTTTGTGTTGTGGATTGTTGTTAAATGGAGACCTGTGTTTTCTTTTTCCTTTGTCAGACTCAAGGATATGTTGCAGTCCGGCTGGAAGTATCTAACAGTTAGTTTGACTAACAGCATTGTCGATAAAATACGTTCAATTATTATCGGTAAGGCATATTCTTCTGAAAGCCTTGCGTTTTATGATAAAGGCAACCTTTTTCCCGATGTTATGACCAGCAGTATAGAATCGGCGATAAACGGTGTCATTTTACCGTCGCTGTCTTCGGTTCAGGATAGCAGGGAAGATTTAAAGTCAATGCTTGACAGATCTATCCGATTGTCAATGTACATTCTTTCACCCGTAAATTTTGGCCTTATCGCATGTGGTAAGCCTCTTGTTAGGCTGCTTCTGACTGATAAATGGTTGCCGTGTCTGCCATTCATGTATATTTTCTGTATTTGTAATAATCTTAAAGTAATTAATGTCCTCAATCAAAATGTTTACAGGGCAACGGGAAACAGTGGCTTGTTCCTGAAAATTGATTTAATCAAAAAGCTGTTAAATTTGCTGCTTTTGATCTTGGGTATGTGGTTTGGGGGAATTACAGGAATAGCCGTCAGTTTGTTATTGGCAACGGTATCCTATATCTGCATTAATATCTATCAGAATAAAAAGGATTTAGGCTTCGGTGCGACAGATCAGTTAAAAGCAATGTTTCCCGGGATTATTCTTTCGGCGGTAATGGCAATACCGGTATATTGTATTCAGTTTTTGAGTTTTGGTAATGTGATTACCTTGGTTTTGCAGGTTCTGAGCGGCGCTCTGATATACGGTGTTTTATCTGTTGTTTTTAGAGTTGACAGTTTTTATTATTTGTTGAGTACAGCAAAAAGTATTTTTAATTCAAAAATCCGAAATGATTGAAATCGGTTTCTGTTTTTGAAAATCCGTTGGACGAATTTAATCTGGTTACGGGCAAAGGCACATTTCTTGTCGGTAAAATGTAATTTTGCGATAGATTGCGGGGAAAAAATGAAAAAATTTGAAGTTTTGGGTCATGATGTGAAGGAAGTGCAGGAAAAGATATTCGGCATTTTTCTGGCTTTTGACGAGCTTTGCAGAAAACATAATATTTCTTACACCCTTGAAGGCGGAACGCTTTTGGGTGCGGTGCTGTATCGCGATTTTATCCCGTGGGACGATGATATGGATATCATTATGCTCAGAAGCGAATACGAAAAGTTCTGCTCTGTCGCCTCAGAGCTGCCTGAACCTTATGTTTTTGAGGATATGCATTCGCGCCCCGATTACCCGTTTCTGTTCGGTAAATGCTACGACACGTCAACGTTGTACCTTGAGAAAGCAACCTCACACCTTGACATACAGCACGGAATATTTCTTGATATTTTTGTCGAAGATAATATTCATTTTAAGACAAAACAACTGCACAGCAGGGCAGTCGCGGCGCTGGGAACGGTGAGATACATTAAACTCGGAATTGAAAAATTCAGTCCGCGCCATGTTCTGTATCTGCCGCTGTTTCTTTTTTCCGTTCAAAAACTCGGGTTAAAAGCGGAAAAGCTGATGAAAAAATACAGTGCAGAAGAAACGGATTATATATATCCTCTATGTGAATCAATATCGTCAAAGCCTCCGCTGCCCAGAAGAATGCTCACTCAGCTTCAACCGGGGACATTCCACGGCAAACAGGTGCTCATTCCCGTTTGCCATATGTGGTACCTTCATAAACACTATGAAACACCTATGGAAATTCCACCTGAAAAATATCAGCATCCGACTCACGGTGTTATCGACATAAAGCTGTGAGAAAATAAAAAATGAAAGTGTTATGTATAGCGGAGACGGTTTATCAGCTTATAAACGCCGTTAACCTTGTTGTTAATGACCCGGAAATGTCAAAAGCGGAAGTTGACCTTTTTGTCAGAAAAGGTCATTTTGCCAATGAAGATGTTTATCTTGAAAGAATAATTAAGGAACGGATTTTCAGCGCCGTTAACCGGTATTCCTTTAAGGATTATTCAAAGTTCAATTTTATAAATCACCTTCGGCATGTTTCTGATATTCTTTTCGCTTCGCGAATTATTGGCAGAGCATGCTCAATCAGATTCAGACCGCGAAAATATGACGTTATACTAACTCCCAACGGCTGTCAGTTTTTTAAATATTCTGTTTTATGCTGCAAAAAAGCCGTTGTTTATTGTTATGAGGACGGCGCTCTGTCATACGGTAATGTCAACTGGATTGAGCGGGAAGTTTCGCCGTTAAGCAAAAAAATCTTGAAAATTACCGGTCAGTATAAAAAGCTTCTTCCCGAAAGGGTTTATTTATATAATCCATCCTTTTTTATGAAATCCTGGGAAACCGATGTTTGCAAATTGCCGCCGATGAAAGACGCTGTTAAGTCGGATTTGATGCACCGTATTTTCGGAAAACCGGAATGCGATTATGCGGGAGTGAAGACAGTGTTTTTATCCCAGCCCGCACCGGTGTCTGAAAAAGTGACACAGCGAATAGCAAAGGGAATTAATGTTCAATTTATTTCCCGCCTGCATCCCAGAAACAGTCAGAACCTGTGCATTAAAGGGATAATTGATCACAGCAGTTCTCTTTGGGAAATGATTTGCGCCGAGTATATAACTGACAGTCATATTTTAATCGGCGCGTGCTCTTCTGCACAGACTTCGCCCAAGTGGCTTTTCGGGAAAGAACCTTATTTGATTTTCACTTACCCTTTATATGAAGATATTGAACATAGATTTATAAAAGTCAGCGAAGAAATTGTCACCAAGACGCGGATAATGTATCAGAATCCCGATAAAATAGCGGTTGTGTATTCTGTTGATGAACTGAATGAATGTATTCAAAAGTTTTTATCTGCGCCGTAAAATGTACCGTGGCTTGCAACCCATGATTTTTCTGATTGTTCGGAGAAAGTGAAAATGAATAAGCCTTATTTTGATAAAAATATGACATTGTACATCAAGGGCGTTATGCTTATATTGATGTATATCTTGCATTTCTTCTGTTTCCCGGATTGGTATGTTGACGGCATAAGTTATCCGGCTCTCGGTTTTTTGAGTGGGATGCAGGGTCATTTTCAAATCTGTGTTGCGGGTTTTTCTTTTTTGACCGGATATTTTTATTGCTTTTTAAAAGAAAAGAATTTCAGGTATTCTGTTAAGAAAATTATCGGCATACTGATTCCTTACTGGATTGTGTATATTCTTTTCTTAATTGTTTCCTTGGTTCTCGGTACAGCCGACATTACCGTTAAATCGTTCCTTCTTGAAATCAGTGCGGTTAAACCGACTGTTATGAGTTTTTGCTGGTATGTCAGTTTCTATATTTTGTCAATGCTGATGCTGCCTGTGCTTAAACTTGTCAGCTTTGGCAGTAAAGCCGCCTTTTGTGCGCTCGGAGTGTTTGGGCCTGTTTTTTTATACTACGCTGTTACACATTTCTTCCCTAATGATATTTTGATTTCACTGCTTGACAAATATCAAGTTTATTTTCCGATAATTATAATCGGATATATGTCTGCGGAATTTGGAATATTTGAAAGAATCAGTTTGCTACTCGGTAAGCGTAAAGCAGTCATTATCCCGGTTAGCTTAGCTATGGTTATTATCGTTTTTTTTGAGCCAGGTTGGCTTTATTCTCTGCCATTTGACGGCTTTGCGTTTTCAGCATTTCGTAAGCTTATCAGAATTGTGTCGATTCCTCTGTTTGTATTCGGGCTTATTGAATTGTTCGGCATGATAAAAGAAAAATATCTTATTCCGCTGAAGATGATAGGCAAATATTCTCTGCTTATGTGGTTTCTGCACGGGATTTTTTTCGGCGGAAACAAAGAAGTTTTGCAGAGAATACTCTTTTCCCCCCGAAATCCGCTGTTGGTTCTTCTATGGGGTTTACTGATTAATTTTGCGGCGGCTTTCTTAATAAATCTTGTATCCGAACGCGCCGTAAAGGCGGCAACAAAAAAACTTTCATAACAAAATGGAGAAAAACAATATGTTTATTTTGGAAGATTTTATTTCGTCTTATGTGACAAAAAGGAAAACGTCAATGTTTATTCAGGATATAGAGGCGAATTATTCCGAAATAAGCAACCGTGTCAACAATAAAACCGTTCTTGTTATCGGCGGCGCCGGTTCAATAGGCTCATCTTTTATAAAAGCTTTGTTGCCATTTAAGCCTGCCTGTCTTGTTGTTGTTGATTATAATGAGAACGCGCTTGCGGAGTTGACGAGAGACCTTCGCTCAACAAAAGGAATGTTTATTCCGGATGATTATGTTACTTACCCTGCCGATTTTGCCTCACCTGTTTTTGAAAAAATGTTCCGTTCTCGCGGTGGATTTGATATTGTCGGCAATTTTTCCGCTCATAAACATGTCAGGTCTGAAAAAGATATTTACTCTGTTGAAGCGTTGATAAGAAACAATGTTCTCAACGCAAAGATTCTTCTTGACCTTTTGACTCAGTATCCGCCGCAAACGTATTTTTGCGTTTCAACCGACAAAGCGGCGAATCCTGTGAACATTATGGGCGCGTCAAAACGGATTATGGAGGATGTGATTTTTTCATATTCAGGTGTTTTCCCAGTCAAAACGGCGCGGTTTGCAAATGTTGCTTTTTCCAACGGATCGCTGCCTGCAGGCTTTATTGCCCGCTTATCAAAGCTTCAGCCGATTTCAGCGCCGACTGATGTGAGACGGTACTTTGTGTCGCCCGAAGAGTCCGGTCAAATCTGCCTTCTTGCGGCTGTGCTCGGTGAAAACCGTGAGATATTTTTCCCGAAGCTGGATAAAGCGCAGATGATGACTTTTGACAGCATAGCAAGGAGTCTGTTAATAGTTCACGGCTATGAGGTGTTGGAATGCGGGTCTGATAAAGAAGCGATTGAGAAAGCGGAGGATTTAAAGAAGGGTAGCAATAAATATCCGGTTCATTTCTCCGTTTCTGATACAGCGGGTGAAAAGCCTTTTGAAGAGTTTGTGACTGAAACAGAGACTGCGGATTTTAATCGTTTTTCTTCGCTTGGCGTAATCGTGGGAAAAGAAATTCCCGATAAAGTAAAGGTAGATAAGCTTTTCAATGAATTGAATTCAGCGTTTTCTTCTGATACCACAAAAGAAGAAATTATAGCTATAATGAAGACATATCTCCCGAATTTTGATCATATTGAAACCGGCAAATCTTTAGATAACAAGATGTGAAATAAAGGACACTGAGAGAATGAGAGACTATATTCCGTTATCAATTCCCAATTTTGAGGGAAATGAAAGAAAATATGTTGATGATGCAATTGGTCAGGGCTGGGTTTCTACAGGCGGAGCTTATATAAAAAATTTTGAAGAGGATATTTCAGCTTTTCTCGGTGTTGAAAACACGGCAGCTTGTCAAAGCGGAACATCCGCATTGCATCTTTCTTTGGTTGAAGCCGGCGTAAATCCCGGGGATGTAGTTCTTGTCCCTCCGCTTACATTTATTGCCGCTGTCAACCCCGTAAAGTATCAGTTTGCTGTTCCTGTATTCATTGACTGCGACGATAGTTTCTGTATGGATCCGATAAAGCTAAAGTCATTCTGCGAAGAAAAGTGTCAATACGACGGGGAGCATCTGCGATATAAAAGGGCTAAAGTCAAAGCCATTGTAGTTGTGCATGTTTTCGGCAATATGGCGGATATGGAAGCCATTATGGATACGGCGTCAAAATATAATCTTAAAGTAATAGAGGATGCAACAGAAGCCCTCGGGACAAAGTATACCGAAGGCAAGTTTAGGGATAAATATGCCGGAACTATCGGTGACTTCGGGTGTTTCAGTTTTAACGGCAATAAGATTATAACAACCGGCGGCGGCGGAGCTGTAACAGGCAAAAATTCTGATTCGGTTGACCATATCCGCTTTCTCTCAACTCAGGCAAAAACCGACCCTCATTATTACATTCATAATGAAGTCGGCTATAATTATCGAATGACCAACCTTCAGGCGGCTCTTGGCGTTGCGCAAATGGAAGAACTGCCGGAGTTTATCAGACGCAAGAGAGAGAATTATGAGCATTACAGCCGCTTGTTTGATGGGTTTGAATACGCTTCTTTGATGCCTTTTCGCCCCGGCACTCAGTCTAACCACTGGTTTTATTCATTAAATATCGACCGTTCAAGCATTTCCGCCTCAATGCGTGATATTATAATAGTCTGCGCGGAACACGGCTTTGAAACCAGGGCAATTTGGGGACTTATAAATGAGCAAAAGCCGTATGAATCTGAAGAAACTTACAAGTTGGAAAAAGCTCCGTATTACGCCGGACGAATACTGAATATTCCGTCTTCCACTCAGATTACAGTTGAGGAGATTGAGTATGTCGCGCAACAAATTAAGCAAATACTGAGGAACTTTGCAAATGGATGATTTTAAGTCGTTAATCGGCAAAAAAGAATTAACAATTTCACAAGCAATGCGGCTTATAGATAAAAACACATTCGGAATACTGTTTCTTGTGAATGAAGATATGACCCTTGCCGGCTGTATTACGGACGGAGATATCCGCAGGTGCCTTCTTTCCGGCGGCAATATGAAAGATTACGCTTTTGAAGCCGCAAATAAGAACCCGAAAGTGGCTTTTACATCCGATGAGGCAAAGGCTTTGTATCATAAAAAAAACTACATTGTGATACCTATTATTGATAAAGACGGACATATTGTTGATTTTTTTACCGGTGAAGCTGACCGGCGTAAAAAAAAGAATGGCTTTGTAAATATTCCTGTTGTTATCAATGCCGGTGGAAAAGGAACGAGGCTCGACCCGTTCACACGCATTTTGCCTAAACCTTTGATACCCGTCGGCGACTTGCCTGTCATTGAGCTTATAATGCAGGAATTTCAGTCTTACGGCTGCAATGAGTTTCATATCATAGTGAATTATAAGAAAGAACTGATGAAGGCATATTTTGCCGAAAATGAGCGCAGCTATAATATCACCTGGTATGATGAGGAAAAGCCTCTCGGGACGGGCGGAGGCCTCAGTTTACTTAAAGGGAAGCTTTCATCTACATTCTTTTTTGCCAATTGCGATGCTTTGCTGACTGCCGATTATAAGGAAATGGTTGATTTTCACAAAGGAAACGGCAATTATATCACAATGATATGCGCTCATAAGAATATCAGTATTCCTTACGGAGTTGTTGAGACCGGCGCCGGCGGCGAAATAGTAAATATGAAAGAAAAGCCTCTGATGTCCTTTTTAACAAATACCGGGATTTACATTGTTGAGCCTGAAATAGTTGAAAGTATGGCTGACGGTGAAGCCGTCGGTTTCCCTGATGTTGTTGAAAGACAAAGGTTAAGCGGCAAAAAGATAGCCGCTTTCCCTGTGAGTGAAAATGACTGGATGGATATGGGGCAGATTTCCGAGCTTGAAAAAATGAGAGCTAAGCTTTACGGAGAATAAAAATGCGTATGGAAAAGAGACTGTTGCTTATAGGCGGCGGCGGACACTGCAGGTCGGTAGCGGACACCGTTTTATCCTTGGGTGAATACAGTCAGACGGGAATAATTGATAACGGTTTATCCTCATTAGTACCGGGTATTACAGCGGTCGGTACAGACGAAGATTTGCCGCGGCTTAAGAGTGAAGGCTGGAACTATGCGTTCATCTGTGTCGGCAGTATCGGTTCAACCGCATTGCGCCGAAAGCTGTACCGCTCTGTGAAAGAAGCCGGCTTTATTGTTCCGACAATTATAGATAAAACCGCATGTGTTTGTAACAGCTCAATAATTGAAGAAGGTGTTTTTGTCGGCAAACGGGCTGTTGTTAATTCCGGAGCCCGGATAGGTTTGTGCGCTATAATCAACACCGGCAGTATTATTGAGCATGACTGTAGGGTAGGCGATTTTACACACATAAGCCCGGGAGCAATACTTTGCGGCAATGTTAATGTCGGTCATGATACCCACATCGGAGCGGGTAGTGTTATCCGGCAATCAATTAATATTGGTTCAGATGTTATGATAGGTGTTGGCAGCGCTGTTGTTAAGAATATTCAGGATAATGCCAAGGCGTTTGGCAATCCGTGCAGGGCGGTAGAATAATGGGTGTGTATATTATTGCCGAGGCGGGCGTTAACCACAACGGCAGTTTAAAGCTTGCGTGTGAATTGGCACAGGCGGCTAAAGATGCCGGAGCTGACTGTATTAAATTCCAGACCTTCAGATCGGAGAATCTTGTCTCTCGGTTTGCGGAAAAAGCGGATTATCAAAAGAAATCCACCGGCGACGGTTCACAGATTGAAATGCTTAAAAAACTTGAACTGTCATTTGATGAATTTAATAGGCTTAAACTGTATTGCGACAAACTTGAAATAGATTTTTTATCCACTCCGTTTGATTTTGAAAGTATAAAATTTCTGAGTTCAATAAATTTACCGCTTTGGAAGATTCCTTCCGGAGAGGTTACGAACCTGCCTTATCTTGTCACGCTGGCAAAAACAGGTAAACCTGTTATTATGTCCACCGGAATGTGTGATACGGATGAGATTGCCGCGGCAGTCAGAGTTCTTAAAGAAAACGGGACGAAAGATATCAAGCTTCTTCACTGCACTACCGAGTACCCGACCCCTTATGAAGATGTTAATCTGAAAGCCATGCTGACAATCAAGGATATGTTTGGGGTTGATGTCGGGTATTCTGACCACACAAAGGGAATTGATGTTCCGATTGCCGCCGTCGCACTCGGCGCAACTGTGATAGAAAAGCATTTTACCCTTGACAGGAATATGGACGGTCCCGATCATAAAGCGAGCCTTGAGCCGTATGAGTTAAGACAGATGGTTATAAGCATACGCAATATTGAAAAAGCTTTGGGCTCCGGCGTTAAAATTCCTTCTGTATCCGAAAATATGAATAGGGGCGCCGCACGGAAGAGCATTGTCGCAAAGAAAAGCATAAAAAAAGGCGAATTGCTGACAGAAAACAATATAACTGTCAAGCGACCGGGAACGGGTATAAGCCCTATGGAGTGGCTCAATGTGACCGGCACGAAGGCTGTCAGGGATTTTGCGGAAGATGAGCTGATTGAAATATGAAAAATGTAGCTGTTGTAACGGCAACAAGGGCTGAATACGGGTTGCTTTCACCCGTAATCAGACACTTGAGAGAACATGAATCAAAGGATTTTAAAGTCAGTCTTATTGTCACCGGTACTCACCTGAGTGACCAATACGGTATGACAATAAACGATATCAGTGAACGGATAGATTATAAAATACCGGTTTCGGTTAATTCCGGAACATCACTGAATATTTCGGAAAATCAGGCGCAAGCTCTTGTGGAATTTACCCGGCTGTTTATGAAAGAAATATTTGACGGTATTTTGCTTCTTGGCGACAGATATGAAACTCTTGCCGTTGCAATCGCCGCGGGGAATACCGGAACACCGGTTTTTCATATGTGCGGCGGCGATACCACTCAGGGAGCGCTTGACGAATGGATGCGCCATTCTATTACTAAAATAAGCTATCTGCATTTTGTAACAAATGAAGAGAGTAAAAAGCGTGTAATACAGCTTGGCGAAGACCCCGAAAGGGTTTTTAATTACGGTTCAACCGGAGTCGATAATATTCTTGTGATGGCGGATATGACTAAAGAAGAAGCGCTGAGCAGTATAGGTCTTAATGATTGCGGGTATGTTCTGTGCACGTATCACCCGGTTACTATGGAAGATGGCAGCGTTGACGAACAGATTGAAAATTTTTTGAAAGCAATCACTTTGTACCCTGATATGCAGTTTATTGTTACAAAGTCAAACGCGGATAAAGGCGGCGCAAGGATAAACGAACTTCTTGACAAAGCAGAAAACAAAATTGGGAATATTCATGTGTATGCTTCCTTGGGGGTGCGCAGATATTTGTCTTTGATGAAATATGCGCAGCTTGTCCTGGGCAATTCTTCAAGCGGAATTATTGAGACGCCTGCCTTTAAAGTCCCCGCTGTTAATATCGGTGACAGACAAAAGGGAAGATTGCAAGGGGTAAACACTGTCAATTGCGGTCCGAGTGCGGCTGAAATTGCGCAAGCGATAAAGACAGCAATGAGTGAAGAACATAAAAAACTGTCAAAAACGGTCATAAACCCGTATGGTGACGGAAATGCAAGTTCAAAAATAGCGAGAAAAATTACAGAGACTGTGATGTGCGGGAGGATAGATCTTAAGAAGAAGTTCTATGATCTTGATTAGATATGGGAAATATCGCAATTATTCCGGCAAGAAGCGGTTCAAAAGGGATTAAAGATAAAAATATAAAGGATTTATGCGGCAAACCTTTAATGGCGTATACTGTTGAAGCGGCGCTTGAATCCGGGTGCTTTGAAGAGGTAATGGTGTCAACCGACAGCGAGAAATATGCCGGTATTGCAAGGCAGTACGGAGCAAGTGTTCCGTTTTTGCGAAGCAGCGAAACGGCCTCTGACACTGCAAGTTCATGGGATATGATTGATGAGGTTTTGGCTAAGCATAAAAAGAGAAATCGATTCTTTGATACTTTTTGCCTTTTGCAGCCTACATCGCCGCTGAGAACATCCGGTGATATAAAAGAAGCATATAAGCTTTATCATGAAAAAGCGTCGTTTGCCGTAGTGTCTGTCTGCGAGGCGGAGCATTCGCCGCTGTGGTGCGGTCACCTGCCGGACAGCGGCGAATTTGTAGATTTTATTGATGAACAGAGCATAAAACAGCGCCAGACCGCGGGTAAGTTTTACAGACTGAACGGTGCGCTTTATATTGCAAATATTGAAAAATACAAAACTGACAGATTTTTATATCAGCGCGGGAGTTATGCCTATATTATGGCACCCGAAAACAGTGTGGATATAGATACCGACCTCGATTTTAAATTAGCGCAAGTAATAATGCAAAATCGCATATTTGCAAACTGAAGAAGCATTCAAAACAAAAATGAATCAGCAATTATTAACCGTCTTGTCCTCATTATTTACAATTAAAGAAATCGACATCACTGATGAAATAAAAAAAGAAGCTGTTATTCAATCTGTTTACTCTCTCATAGGCAGTGACGCTGACGCTCTTGCCGTAATCACAAGAAACATTCAGGTTATTTATGAGCAGTGTCAATTGGCAACCGTTTTTAAAGGCATTCCTTATGTCATACTTAAAGGCACAGCCGCCGCTGTCTATTATCCGGAGCCGCTTCGCCGCACTCTCGGCGATATTGACATTCTTGTAAAACCGGAGTATTTTGAGCAAGCCTATAATGCTTTGATATCTTCCGGTTATGTGAAGGATAGTTCTGTTTACGGCGGTGACCGCCATGAAAGGTTTTTTATTAACGGTGTCACAGTTGAACTTCACAGAAGATTTGCTCAGCTTAACAGCCTTGAGCAGGAGAAGATGCTCGATACATGGCTGTTTGAGGCTGAACCGGTTGAAGGTAAAATTGACAGTCATATTTTTCCTATGCTTCCGGAACCGCTCAGCGGTATCTCGCTGCTTGCTCACATAAGTCAGCACCTTGAAAGCGGGCTGGGTTTAAGGCATATTCTTGACTTCGTTATGTATGTTGACAAAGCTCTTGATGACGAAAAATGGCATAACTTCAAAGAATTAACCGATATATTGGGGCTGACAAAACTTGCCGAGACTGCCGCATTCGCCGGGCAAAAATATTTCGGCGCTTATCCGGATTACAGGTGGTGCCGCAGCGCGGATGTAAAACTGTGCGAAGAGTTTATGGACTATGCGCTTTCCTGCGGCGATTTCGGTGTTAAACTCGGGGACAAAAACATTGTTGAAACTGCCTTGAGCCGCAGTATAGGTTTAAAACATTTTTTAGGAAATCTTCAAAAGCGCGGTGAAGAAAACTGGAGCGTTTTAATGAAATGGCCGGGAGTTAAGCCGCTTGCAGGCTTTTATCAAGCGGGGAGGTATTTTACCCGGGGAATTAAAAGCGGTCTGAAGCCGGATGATTTGAAATACAGTCTGGAAGCCGGAAAAAGAAGAAACAATTTAGTCAAAGCACTCGGCGCAAAACAGCAGTCAGTGAGGGATGGCGATGGATAACGCTTTTATAAATATTTTAAGTGACCATATTCAGCTGAAAAAAACAAGCGTTAATCTCAGCTGTGACTGGGAGAATATAAGAAAACTATCCCGCAGTCATGAAGTTACGGGTATAATTCAATATCAGTGTAAAGATTTTATTCCGGCGGAATATGCGCCCGTCTTTAAAAAGGCTTACGCCACGGCTCTTTTTTACTATTCCAACCGTGTCAGGGCTATGAAAAGTATTTCTGAAATATTAACAGCGGCAGGTATAACTTTTTTCCCGGTTAAAGGTCTGGAAGTGGCAAAGTTTTACCCATGCCCGGCTTTACGCACAATGGGGGACAATGATATTATTGTTCAGCCGGGTGAATTGAAAAACGCAGTTAGGGCGCTGAAAGAACATGGCTTTAACGACGCTGCGGATTCCGGCGAGCATGTCTGGAGCTGTGACTACCGGGGAATGCATTTTGAAGTGCATGATAAACTCACCGACGGCGATACGCAAAACTCACAGCAGGAGAGCTTTTTTGAAAACTTTATGCCGTTTGTTAAAAACAATGAGCTTGATTGGAATTTTCACTTTTTGTTTTTAATTATGCATTTGAGAAAGCATTTTATGTTGGGCGGCGTAGGCATAAGGCAATTTATGGATATTGCGCTTGTCGCAAAGGGCAACAAAGAACTTGATTGGGACCTGATTGAAAAACAGCTTAAAATGCTCAAACTTAAGCGCTTTGCCCACAGCTGCTATTCATTGATTGAATATTGGTTCGGGATTAAGATACCGGTTGAATATGACATAATTGATGTTTCTCTTGCCGATGAGGTTACTGCAAAAATCCTTAACGACGGTGTCTTCGGTCATGAGGACGAGTCAAACAAAGACAACTGGGTCGGGAACATTCTGATTGACTCCGGCGGCAGCTTAACAAAAAACAGAATTCGATTCTTTTTCAGAAGAATATTCCCCCCTTATGATGAAATGACAGGTTATCCCGGGTGCCGATTTCTCGTCAATCGCAGGTATCTTTTGCCGCTTGCATGGATTCGCCGATTTGTTTTTATGATAAAAGCCGGTAAAAGCAGTCAAAGGGAGCACACTTTTGCAGGCACCTTTAAATCCACTTCCCAAATAGAAAAAAGAAGGTCGCTTCTGGACCGGCTCGGGCTTTTGGATAAATAGGGAAACGCTGATTAAATCGCTGCACTCATAACGGCGGCATCTTTTCCGCCTGATTTTGTCTCAAATCTTGAAATAAACAAATTATTTCTGCAATTTTTCGACTTCATCAGTCGAAAAACCTGCTCGCCGTTCTAACACCCCGATTTAATCAGCTTTTCCTTA
>JAILFM010000150.1 GCA_024697575.1 Clostridiales bacterium | reverse complement strand
TCAACATTGAGCGACTGGGCGGGCAAATCGCGCACATGACCCTTTGAAGCGACGACATCATAGCCGGCGCCGAGATATTTTTTGATGGTGTTCGCCTTTGCTGGCGACTCGACGATAATAAGTTTCATTTTTTCAATCCTTAAATATTAACGGATAAATTCAGGCTTTCGCTTTATACGCTCTGCCGCCGGAGCATTCGATAAGCCCCTCAATTTCAAGCACTGTCACAGCGAAGGAGACATCCCCGGCATTAAAGCCCGTCAAAGCGCAAAGGTCGTCAAAATAAACCGGCTCGCAGTCGATAAAGGAATAGACCTTCTTTTCTTTCTCGCCGAGAGATAAAGGCGCTTCGCGTTTTTTTGCGGCTTTTTCTGTTTTAACTTTATTTTCTTCCTTTTGCGCCGTTACGGCGAAAACCGGGTTTTCGGATGCGGGTACCGGCTTTGCTCCTTCCCGCGGTATTTCGCCGATGAGGTCGGGAAAACGCAGTTTAAGGGAGAAAATGATGTCGCCGGCGCCTGTAACAACCCTTGCGCCATCCTTAATCAGCCTGTTTGTGCCGACATACGCGTCCGACAGAACACTGCCGGGCACGGCAAAAACATCCCTGCCCTGCTGCAAAGCGTAGCGCGCGGTGATGAGCGAGCCGCTTTTTTCACCGGCTTCAACCACAAGCAGCCCTTCGCTTAAACCTGAAATAATGCGGTTCCTGAGCGGAAAAGTTGTTCTGCCTGCCGGCGCAAAGGGAGGATATTCGGTTAAAAGAACGCCGTTTTTTGAAATAAGGGAGCGTAAATGCTCGTTTTGGACAAGATACCTTGTGCCGAGGCCGCAGCCCATTACGCAAACGGTTTTACCTCCTGCCGAGAGCGCGCCCTCGTGCGAAGCGCAGTCAATGCCTATTGCGCCGCCGGAAACAACGGTAATGCCTGCCGAAGCAATGTCAAAGCTGATTGAGCGCGTAAGCTCAACACCTTCCGGCGTGGGGTTTCTCGTGCCGACAACGCCTATACATACGGTTTTGTTGATAAACCCGGCGTCACCGTCAAAGAACAAAGCAAGCGGCATATCCGGCAATGTGCGAAGGGATTCGGGATAGTCCGCGCTCATGGGCGTTAAAATGCCCCAGTTGTTCCTTTTGCAAAGATTAATAGAATTTTCCGCATTTGTCAATGGGCATTTTTCAAGACGGTCAAGCTGAGCCTTTGTAAAAACGCCCGACGCGGCGCGGCCGGTACGCGTTTCGGAATAGAGTATTCCGGGGTCGGGATAAGCCGCGACAATTTCGTCCACCCTTGCTCCGGCGCCCAAAGCCTGCGACAGCCAGAGCCAGTATTTTAATTCACTCATTTTGTCATTTCCCAGGCGATAATGGCGGCGGCGGCAGCCGCGTTGAACGATTCCGCCCGTCCTTTCATGGGGATGGTCATTCTTTCGTCACTCAGGTCAATAACCCGCTTTGAAAGTCCGTTCCCCTCGTTGCCGATAAAGCTGACGCAAGGGGCGGAAAAATCTATTGTTCTTATATCCTTCGCCGCTCTGTCGGGGACACAGGCAAAAGTTGACATTTTCTCAGAACCGGCGCGGCGGATAAAATCCGCTGCGTCATCAAAAGTAAAAACATTCAACCGAAAAAGCGAGCCCATCGACGCGCGTATTGCCTTTGGGTTGAAACGGTCGCATCCGCCGAAGATTATAACGCCGCTCAGACCCGTAGCTTCCGCTGTGCGGCTGATTGCGCCGAGGTTTGACGGGTCCTGTATGTTTTCAAGGGCAATGTATCTGCCGGTATAATCGAAACCTGAATTATTCTCATCTATTCCGCATACGCAGAAAATCCCCTGGGAATTCATGGTATCCGAAAGCTTTGACGACACGGCGGCGGTGATTTCAACCTCTTCGCAGTCTGTTTTCAGAATATCATCAATATATTCCGGATACTTATTCGCGGCATCGGGAGTGAAAAAACAGGTTATAATCTCAACCCCGCTCTTTGCGGCGTCTGAGCACAGGCGGGCGCCCTCGATAATAAACTCTTTGTTTTCACGGCGAAAAGAAGCGCTTTGGGATAGCTTTGCCGCGTGTTTTATTTTATCGTTCTGAACGGATGATATAACTGTCATAAAAAAACACCTTCAGCGTTTCCTTACTTTTAACCGTCTTTTTCGGCAAGCTTTGTGAACATATCGAGGATTCTCATAACGCACACCTTCAAATGGTCGGGCGTAATAACGCCGCTGTCAAGCCCTTTCTGAAGGTCGTCGGGGTAACCGCAGTGCATCTTCATATCATT
>JAILFM010000124.1 GCA_024697575.1 Clostridiales bacterium | reverse complement strand
GGTGTTTAGAACGGCGAGCAGGTTTTTCGACTGATGAAGTCGAAAAATTGCAGAAATAATTTGTTTATTTCAAGATTTGAGACAAAATCAGGCGGAAAAGATGCCGCCGTTATGAGTGCGGCGATTTAATCAGCGTTTCCCTAAGGGATAGTGCGCTTTTTTTACAAAGAATTATTTGATAGGAGATATTGTTATGAGTAAAAACTATGTTGATGAAATCATCGAAAAGGTCCGGGAAAAGTATCCTCATCAGCCGGAGTTTCTTCAGGCAACGACGGAAGTTCTTGAATCTCTGCGCCCGGTTATTGAAAAAAATGAGGACGCTTACAGAAGAGACGCCATTCTTGAAAGACTTGTTGAGCCCGACAGGCAGATAGTTTTTCGCGTTCCCTGGATTGACAGAGAAGGTAATGCCCATGTTAATACCGGATACCGTGTTCAGTTCAATAATGCGATAGGTCCGTATAAAGGAGGTTTGCGCCTTCATCCTTCGGTAAATATCAGCATCATAAAATTCCTTGGTTTTGAGCAGATTTTCAAAAATTCTCTTACCGGTCTTCCCATCGGCGGCGCAAAAGGCGGTTCGGATTTTGACCCTAAAGGCAAAACCGACAGAGAGATAATGTCTTTTTGCAAAAACTTTATGCTTGAACTTTATAAATACATCGGCGCGGATACCGATGTTCCTGCGGGTGACATAGGCACAGGCGCAAGAGAAATCGGATATATGTTCGGCGCTTACAAGCGTATAAAGCGCCTTCACGAGGGCGTGCTTACAGGCAAGGGTCTTGCGTACGGCGGGTCTTTGGCAAGAACTGAGGCGACCGGTTACGGACTTCTCTACCTTACTGAAGAAATGCTCAAATGTAACGGAATAGAAGCAGCCGGGAAAACTGCAGTGGTTTCCGGATCGGGCAATGTTGCGATTTATGCTATTGAAAAAGCTCAGCAACTCGGAATCAGGGTTCTTACCTGCTCCGATTCGAACGGCTGGGTTTATGACCCGGACGGCATAGATTTAGCGGCAGTCAAAGAGATAAAAGAGAAAAACAGAGCGCGTCTTACCGAATACAAAAAATACCGTCCGCAGTCCGAGTATCACGAGGGCAGAGGCGTATGGCAGATCAAAGCTGATATCGCTCTTCCGTGCGCAACACAGAATGAACTTCATCTTGATGATGCAAAACAGCTTGTTGCAAACGGATGCATAGCGGTTTCTGAAGGCGCAAATATGCCAACAACAGCCGATGCCGTGAAATATCTTCAGGAAAACGGAGTTCTTCTTGCACCTGCAAAAGCCGCGAATGCCGGCGGCGTTGCAACTTCCGCACTTGAAATGTCCCAAAACAGTGAGCGACTTAACTGGACTTTTGAAGAGGTTGACTCAAAACTTAAAAACATTATGATTAACATTTTTCACAATATGTCCGACGCGGCTGAAAAATACGGTATGGGCAAAAATTATGTTGCCGGTGCGAACATTGCCGGCTTTGAGAAGGTTCTTGAAGCGATGCTTGAGCAGGGCGTGTGCTGATTTGATATTCTTTGTGCATTGACTCAAACACACTTAGGGAATCGCAGAAAAAATCTGCGGGTTTCTCCCGAAAGGGCGGATATTATGATTACGGATGAAAATAAAAAGCTGGTTTTTGAGGACGGAACAGCGCTTTACGGCTATTCTTTCGGCTCTGAATCAGAGAAGGTTCTTGAACTTGTTTTCAACACATCCCCTGTGGGTTATCAGGAAATTCTGAGTGATCCTTCATATACAGGTCAGGCGGTTTGTATGACCTACCCGCTTATCGGCAATTACGGAATGGCAGTTGATGATTATGAAACTGATAAACCTACTATCGGCGCATTGATAGTCAGAGAATATAATGATGAGCCGTCTAATTTCCGAAGTGCGGATACACTCGGAAACATAATGAAAAAATATGATATTGCAGGTTTAAGCGGTGTTGATACAAGAGCGATAACAAGGAGAATACGTGACAAAGGCAGTTGTAAAGTCATTCTTACTGACGCTGACTGTCCTGAAAGTCTTTGCGTTGAAAAGCTTAAAAACATTTCCCTGCCGACAGATGCCGTCAGTAAAGTCTCTCATAAAGAAATCAGAAAATTCCCCGTGGAAAATCCGCGCCTGCACATAGCGGCAATTGATTGCGGGATTAAACAGAATATCATAAGGTCACTTAACGCAAGAGGTTGCTTCGTAACCTGCCTGCCGTGGAATACAGATGCCGATACAATCTGCAGACTGCAGCCGGATGGCGTTTTCCTTTCAAACGGGCCCGGCGATCCTGCCGATGTGAAAGAACTGATTGAAACGGTTAGGAAGCTAATCGGCAAATACCCTGTTTTCGGGATATGTCTGGGGCATCAGATAATCTCCCTTGCTTATGGCGCGCAAACATATAAGCTTAAATTCGGCCACCGCGGAGGAAATCATCCCGTCAAAAATGCAATTACCGGTAAAATCGAAATCACATCCCAGAATCACTCATACGCTGTTTTGCCGGAAAGCATTAAAAACACTCCTCTTTCTGTCACTCACATAAACCTGCTTGACGATACTATTGAAGGTGTTATGTGCGAAAGGGACAGAGTATTCGGAGTGCAGTATCATCCGGAAAGCGCTCCGGGTCCGCAGGACAGCGGATATTTATTTGACTGTTTTATTAATATGATCGAAGGCGGCGGAATCTATGCCTAAAAGAACTGATATAAAAAGAATACTTGTCATAGGTTCCGGCCCGATTGTTATAGGGCAGGCGGCAGAGTTTGATTATGCCGGCACACAGGCCTGCCTTGCCCTGCGCGAAGAGGGCTATGAAGTTATACTCTGCAATTCCAATCCCGCGACCATCATGACGGATTCTGTTATTGCGGATAAAATATATATGGAGCCTTTGAACGAGGAGTTCCTTGCGAGAATAATCCGGAAAGAACGCCCTGACGCAATTCTGCCGGGTATAGGCGGTCAGACAGGGCTTAACCTTGCAATAGCGCTTGAAAAAGGTGGTGTATTGAAAGAGTGCGGGGTTGAGCTGCTCGGCACAAAAAGCGAAAGTATTGAGAAAGCGGAGGACAGGGAGCTTTTCAAAGAACTGTGTCTTGAAATTGGTGAGCCCGTTATCCCTTCACAGATAACATATGAAATTGAGCAAGCCGTTGCCGCGGCAGAAAAAATCGGTTATCCTGTTGTGCTTCGTCCGGCTTTCACTCTCGGCGGAACCGGCGGCGGGTTTGCCGACAGTGAGGAACAGCTCAGAGAAATAGCTGTCAACGCCTTCAAACTGTCCCCGGTTCATCAGGTGCTTATTGAAAAAAGCGTAAAAGGATTCAAGGAAATTGAATACGAGGTCATAAGAGACGGCTCTGATACCGCGATCACTGTCTGCAATATGGAAAACCTTGACCCTGTCGGTATTCATACGGGTGATTCCATAGTGGTGTGCCCGTCACAGACACTGACGAATAAGGAATATCACATGCTGCGTGACAGCGCTCTTAAGATAATCAGATCCCTTAAAATCGAGGGAGGGTGCAATGTGCAGTTTGCCCTTGACCCGGACTCTTTTACCTATTATCTGATTGAGGTGAATCCCAGGGTATCGCGTTCCTCGGCGCTTGCTTCAAAGGCAAGCGGATATCCGATAGCGAGAGTTTCGGCAAAAATCAGCGTGGGGATGCGGCTTGACGAGATAAACCTCGCAAATACTCTCGCTTCTTTTGAACCCGCACTGGATTATGTGGTGACAAAAATGCCGAGGTTCCCGTTTGATAAGTTTTCAAACGCCGACAACCGGCTCGGCACGCAAATGAAAGCCACCGGGGAAACAATGAGTATCGGAAGGACTTTTGAGGAAAGTCTGCTCAAAGCAATCCGTTCGCTTGAAAACGGCGTTTTTCATATTCATATGCCGAAATTTGACAGTGAATCAACGGATATGTTGCTTGATTATATCGCAGGCGGAACAGATGACAGAATTTACGCAATTGCGCAGCTTCTCCGCCGCGGTGTTGATTGCAGGCGAATCTTTGAAAAAACAAAGATCGATATGTTTTTCCTCAGAAAGTTTGCAAAAATAATCGACACCGAGAATAAACTTAAAGAAAACATTGGTGATGTGAAATGGTTTTATAAAGCAAAAAGAATCGGCTTTTCAGACCGTGAAATTGCTGTTCTTTGGGGAAAAGCTGAAAGTGAAATAAGAAAATTCAGAACTGATAATTCAATCTTCCCGGTTTATAAAATGATAGACACCTGCTCTTCTGAATTTGAGAGTTATGTGCCTTATTTTTACTCAACTTATGAAGATGAAAATGAATCAAGGGTTTCGGATAAAGAAAAAATAATAGTTCTCGGCTCCGGGCCTATAAGAATCGGTCAGGGGATTGAGTTTGACTATTCAACTGTTCACGCGGTTAAAACGATAAAGGAAAGCGGTTTTGAGGCAATAATAATAAATAACAATCCTGAAACTGTTTCAACCGATTATACTACATCCGACAAGCTTTATTTTGAGCCGCTGACTGTTGAAGATACGCTGAATATTATTGAATTTGAAAAGCCGAAAGGCGTGATAGTAACCCTTGGCGGTCAAACTGCCATTAACCTTGCAAAGCCGCTTTATGATAACGGAGTGGAGATAATCGGCACTGATTGCGAAGCGATAGACAAAGCGGAAAACCGCGATTTGTTTGACCGGCTTCTTACCGAGCTCGATATTCCGCGCCCGAAAGGCACCGCCGTAACAAATATCGAGGCGGGTGTCGCAGCGGCGGAAGAAATAGGTTATCCGGTTCTTGTTCGCCCGTCATTTGTTCTCGGAGGAAGGGCAATGCAGATTGTATCCAAAGAGAAGGATTTAAGGCATTATCTTGAAACCGCCGTGCATATTGATGAAGATAAACCGGTACTCGTGGATAAATATATCAAAGGTAAAGAACTTGAGGTTGACGCTGTATGTGACGGAGAAGATGTATTTATTCCCGGCATAATGGAGCTGGTTGAGAGAACCGGCGTTCATTCAGGCGATTCAATCAGCGTATATCCGCCTTACAGCATTTCGGAAAAAGTAAAAGACACCATAAGGGACTACACCGTAAAGCTCGGCAAGGGGATCGGTATTATAGGCCTTTTCAATATTCAGTTTATCGTTGATGATGACGAAAATGTTTATATTATCGAAGTCAATCCGCGTTCATCAAGAACGGTTCCGTTTTTGTCAAAAGCAACCGGGAAGCATTTGGCTGATATTGCTCTGTTCGTTATGCTCGGAGTTTCGCTGAATGAACAGGGGCTTACCGGCTTTAACGGTGACACTTCATGCCGTTATTATGTCAAAGTTCCGGCATTTTCATTTTCAAAGCTTCACGGGATGGATTCATACCTTTCACCGGAAATGAAA
>JAILFM010000179.1 GCA_024697575.1 Clostridiales bacterium | reverse complement strand
CTTTCTCTCATATTTGATTAACTATGCAAGATTTTGGAGGAGAAAGCTTTGTCAGAACGAAAAGCTAAGTTTTTTCTAAATTTTTTTGAAAGCCGCTGTATCCCCATATCTAAAGAAAGGAGTCTTAGCGGTTAAAATGTGATAAAATAATTTGTTTGCCATATTTCGCTGCAGATATCTTCAGTCATAAAGTCTCCCATGATCCAGCCGTAATACCATCCTTTGACAAATCTGTTTTGAGCATAAAGGCTCTCGCCGACCCTCATTGCAATTTCATAAGGGGTTTGTCTTAAAACTGCGCTGGAGTTGGTTTTCAGCACATTGGCATACGCTAAGTGCTTTTCAGGATCCTTGCTCATTTCGGTCGAATAGCTTTCAATAAAGCGTTCTATATCGTATTTTTCTGTTTGCCGTAACGCTCCAGTGGTTTTCATACCGGAACGTCATGCCCATATACTCGGTTTGTCCTGCTCTGTTTTTGGCGTCCAGCATATCGCCGGTCTGAAGCTCCTCGTAAAAGGGGGTCATGAGAAGAATCTGTCCTCTCACTTCTGAAAGCGTAGGCATTTTTGTATAGATCGGTATATAAATATTCCTTTTGGGTGGAGGGATTGATTTCTGTTTGCAGCTTTTGAACCTGTTCTTTGAAGAGCTTTAAAAACGCTTCTGTATCACCGTTTTCTTTTTTGGCAGTGATGATTACGGTTTCGGTCGGGTTTTCCGTTAAAAAGACTTTCACATGCGCGAACACACGGTCACAGGTAACGGGAACGGTGCAAGCCTCGTTCTCATAAGCATAAAACTCTGTGTCCAGGCTTAAAAAGGGACGGTTAAAGCGGTCGAGCAAAATCTGGATCGGGTTTAAATAACTCAGGATTTTTATGACTGTGTTCACAGCTGCGACTTTCCCGTTATTCCCATGGCAAAGAAGAAGCTGTCCTTGCTTCGGGGAAAAGCGCAAGTCTAGATACCGTACGCCTGCCTCGAGCTGCCGGATCAGCGTGAGCGACTGTGTTTTTGCATATTCCCCCGAATGAAAAACAGGAATCCCAAAGAGCTTTACGGAATTGTCCGTCGCATTTTTGCAATAAGCCGTTGTGCTGTCGTGCGTGCCGGGCAAATTGATTTCATAGATATACCTGCCGTCCGCAATGCCTGACATCCAGTTTTTTCCGTTCAGGCTTTCACTTGCGACAGCACTGCTGCCGTTAGCTTTAGCATAAACTGCGCCAAACGGGAAAACGCTCATAAGAAAAACTGCGATAAATCCGACACACAATATTCTTTTTAAAAACTTTTTCAAAGTATCCCTCTTTTCTTCATAATTCATTCCTCCATTTGAGCATATCATATATTGCTTTTCAAGATTGTCAATGTTTATCTTACTTTCTTAGTCAAGCCATTGACTGCCAAGCCACGCTATCCTTCCGTTAATGAAATCGGTCAAGTAATCAACATTAGATTGGAACGTTTTTCTCTTGCGGAAACCGCTCGGTTCTTGCCAAATATAATGTCCCAAAGTCCTGAAACGTTGATAATTAAGCTGCGCAGATACTCTTATCTCATCCGCTTTTTCTTGTAAATCATTGTTTGCAAAATCAGAAATAGCATCACGCTTTTCGGCCCATCTTTCTTTAACTTTTTTATTAAACTTATTTTCCTTTAACAAACTCACATACCAACCTGCCTTAGCGTGGAAGTTCTCGGGTTTTGTTAATTCTCCCATGAAATTGCCGTAAGCTATGTCATTATCCCAAACCGGCGCCATATGCAGCAATTTATCTTTCGGATTATAGTACATATACGTTGAAAGGTCAAAGACACCGTCATGATTTTTAGAAAGTTCCTCCATTATATACCAATCAACAAAAGAATCAACGTCTATGTATGACGCATAACCGGTTTCTGCATCTGCAAAGTTATCGGAATAAATAACGTCTTCTACGCTTTGAATATACGACGCTATATACTTTACTATATCCAAATTACCGTCATTAGGAGTATCCAGATCCGGGTCTTTCAAACTGAAAATAATATTTCTTGACGTTGTAAAATTATATGGCTCATTTTTAAACCTGTTCAATTCAACAATAAATCCGCCGTCATCATATTGAATCACGCCGTCTTTATTTGTATCTTTCAATTTTCCTGAAAGAATATCCGAAATGTCAGGTATATCAATTCTTTTGCTGCCTATTTTTATAGTTGTTGCAACGTTATAGTTGCCATGATACTGACCGTTAAGTATAAGGTCTACACAGACAAATTCTGTTTTCCACATTTTATCACGCGCAAATACGGTTTTTTCAAGTTCCGAAGCAAACCAGTTCCGAAGCAAAGATTTATCTCTGAAATTTGCCATAAGCGCCCATGTCTTATTCTTACCCATTCCGAGAACTTTGGTAGAATCTTCAAACTTAAATGTATAAGGTTTTTTGGCAGTAGGGAAAATCCAAGTGCTGTTGCCTCTGCCTTTAATTCTTATTGTAGTCTTTTCAAGAGAATCATAATCAGTTCCGTTGCCGTCTATTGTAATAGATGCACCTTCCAGCCAGCTATTATGATTTGATATAGCTTTTCCATCGGGAGTTTCTATATAGACAACCGGAATGCCTGTATATGCTGCTTGATACACTCGAGTTTTCACTGCGCTGACCGGTGTTTTTATTAAGCAATAATAATATCTGATTTCAGGACTTTCAAAATCAGGCGTAGTGTATGAGCTCGAAGTTGCTCCTTCTATAGCTTCTGCGTTGTTTTTCTTAAGGTCACTGCATGAATACCATTGATATGTTGTTTTTGATCCCTCTAATGCTTTATCTCTTAATTTTAGCTCAACGCCTTGTCCGCCCACGCTAAGGTTAAAATACGGATCATTAGCAGATATTTTACCTACAATATCATCTATGCTAAAGATTACTCTGTTATAAATAGAAGACAAAGCATCTTTAATTTTGCTTTTAACATTGTCTTCCCCTTTTTCTATTTTAATTTCAGAGACTGAACTGCCGGCAGCCAATTCGGTATTATTAACATCGGCAAATGCCAAAATAGACCCTGAAATAATAACTGCTAAGGCGAAAACAAATATGCCAAATAAAAATTTTTTCTTTTTCACAAATAACACTCCCATAAACTATTATTGAAAGATATATGCGTATCGGCTTAAGCCGGCAAAGCCCCAAATTATTTAGGGAAACGCTGATTAAATCGGGGTGTTTAGAACGGCGAGCAGGTTTTTCGACTGATGAAGTCGAAAAATTGCAGAAATAATTTGTTTATTTCAAGGGCAATACCGCACAATTCAGGTATGCGGATTGCGAAGTAAGA
>JAILFM010000172.1 GCA_024697575.1 Clostridiales bacterium | reverse complement strand
TTTTTCGTCAGATGATACAAAAATCGAAGTTGATACTTTGTGTATTGACTGAGATTTTTGTGAAATATGACGGAATAATATTCGCGCAAGACGCGTGCCGCGAATTGTGCGGTGTTGCCTTTATTTCGGTTCAACCGTTACAGCGGGGAGAGAGCCGAACAGTCTTCTGAAGAAGGCAATCAGTTTTGCAAAGAAGCCGGTTTTGGCTTTAACCGTGAAGCTTGCGGTCAGGTCTTTGCCGTTGCCGTCCTTTTGAACATTTCCGCTGCCGTCAATGATTTTGACTGTTAAGTTCTTTTCCGATTTGAATTCTCCGGGGAATGTGTAACTCACTTCTGTGTTACTGCCTTTTTCAAGCAGAGTACTGCCGTCATAAAGCGCGACATAATAACCTGACGGAACATCAGTTGCCGTGGCTTTTATTGTTACTTTTGAGGAGTATTCGACCGTGGTGTTTGATGGAATCTTTAATTTTGAGGAGGATGTAGGATTACTTTCCACGACCGCGTAATAACTGAAATGATCTGTTTCAAACACCAAATAATTTTTTTCAATTCGTGCGTTCATGTCTGTTTTTGATCCGTTGTCATTTATCCGGTAAACCTTTAAACCGGTTTTGTTGTAACCAAACGGAATCGGTATAAGGATTTTAGCAGTCGCGTTTGGTTGAGTGAGTTCATTATTTTTGACCATTGAAATATCATAAAGCTTTGCTTTTGTAAACTCTTTGTTCAGTGAATCGACCACATCGCCGTATGATACTTCATATGTTCTGAAAATCGTCACATCCTCTGCCGAGCCTTCAAACATAATACCGTTGGAAATTCGCTTCGTTCCGCCTTGTATGTTGTAGACAAAGGACGATCCATCGCCATTATGTAAATTCAAATCCGTCAGTGTTGTACAATAGTTTTCCCAGCCTTGATATTTGTATAGAAGTTTGGCAATACCCGTTTTATCTAAGCTGAGTAACACATTATTTGCCGTAGATTTTAATATATTGACCAATGTTGATTTTGCAAGTTCAACATAGTCGATATTCAGTTTCAAATGAGTACACAGTTCATCCATAATACTGTAAATGCTCTTCATATTAAATCGCTCAGCATCTTTCAGCATTTCATCCTTTAATTTTGACAGCGTTTTTAAAAACGCCCCTGATTCGGAACCAAGACCTGTTGCTTTTAGTATATAGTCAAGAATCTGTTCGGCTATCTCTTTTTCCGCTTCTTCTTTTTGTTTGCTGCTCAAGGTGGATTTCAAACCTGAAAATTTACTGATTGAATCTATTGTCAAATTTACCGTGTTATAGATAAGACATGGCGTTGATGCACTGATGTCGTTGTTGATTTTAAAGTATCCGTTTTGAGGCAACTTAAAGCTGATTGAGGTTTTCGATGAATTAAACGGTTTCGTAATGTCATTGTAACTTAAAGTGCAGATTGCCGGAACCAAATAATAAAGCGTTTTCAGGCCTTTAATGGGATCAGTTGGTTGGAAGTCAAAAGATTTGATCATTTCATTTCTGACCAAGTTACCGTTTTCGTCATAAATGTCAACGCTTCCTATGATTCCTGTTGTATTGTGGGCATCAAAACTAATGTTTGAATAGTCTTCTCCGCCGCTTTCCGCTTTGAAATTATAAATATAGATACCGCTTTGATAAAAGTTGTATACTTTGTCATCGTCATATTTCTTCGCCGGAATGCTATTGATATAATAAGTATTTTCTGAGTTGGTTACGCAAATCGGGAAGTACCTGACCTCTCCGGTTTCATTATAGGTAACTGTAAAATATGTTATGCCTTCTTTGATGCCCTTAACTTTGATTTCGATTACACCTTTGTCAATAGAAGTTGATGTTATGGTCGCGACAGATTGATCGGCAATCACAAACGAAATTTCCGAGATTTCTTCAGAAGAGGCGTAAGCTTGATCGATGCTGACCGTCTTATTATCGGACATATTAACAAAATCCGCATTACATAACGATAACATATACCCCTGTTCTTTACCTACTTCGAGAAAACCGCTTTGTTTTCCGATAACAAGGGAGCGATCGCCCACAAACACAATACATTGAGCGGAGTATCCCCCACCGTGAGAAGAAACGGTAATAACAGAATATCCGGGCTTTTCTGCGGTTACTGTAGCATACTTATCATGAGAAACAATGGAAACAGACTGATCTGAAGATTCCCATATGAGTTCTCCGGCTTCATGGGCAGGAAGAGAAAGATTTGTAACTTTTATATCAAACGAGTCGCCAAGTGTAGTCTTATATTTTTCTTGTTCTAATGTAATTCCTGTTTCAAATAAACCCGGCTCCTCGATATCGCTACCGGCAGTATCGGATTTCAGATTTTGTAAACATAAAGCGGGACGAACGCCGTAGCTAGTGTCGTAAGTACCGCATAAGTTGTCCCAGTCGACACCGCCGTTGGGGGAGACACAGCATGTACCGCGAGAGTTGCCGGGCGAGCGCAAACGCCAAGGTGAAATGTAGTAGTAAATGTCTTCCTCATCATAGTACTTTGCATAATACAAAAGTCCCTGACTTAACGCGTAGTCGCTTCCAAAAGCTATTCTTTCTTCATCTGAATTGAAGCCGAATTTTTCTTCTTGAACCTCGTCATATGAAAGCAGAAAAATCTTGTCGTTTGTGGAAGGCGCGTTAAATTCCTCATATCCACTTCCGACATGCAAAGTATAAGCACTATCGTTATCCAGAGCGGTAGTTTTGATATTTGATTTTTGAGATGATGAAAACGCGGTGTTGTAAAAATCGTTGTTGAGCCACTGTCTGATACTGCTCTTAGCGTAATTGTTCGCGTAATAAGTCTTTGAACTGTCACCCCAGAACGCATTGTATCCGCGACTGTCCTTGCCACTTTTCAAAAAATAGTTGTTATATGGCTGAGAGTCGATTATTGAATCGCACATAACGAGTCCTGTTGTCGAATCAAGTACACGCCATTTAAGGGGATCATATTTGAACCAATATACATTGCCTGTTGTGTAGCCTCTATCATCCTGATAAGCATTATCGGCACTTGATGTGTATCCCGTATAACAAGGTCTGTAGCTGTCAAAAGTTACAGCTCTATACTTATGTCCGTTATATGCTACATCTTTATAGCGCATATAGTCCGAAGCTGTCATCTGACCGTCATACATGTTTCCAGTACCGCTGTAATAACCATAAGATTTCCATGTACCTTCTTGAGCATTGAGTTTAGCAATCAAATCAGCGTCTTTGACTTCACTTTGCGGATAGTTGCCGTAAAAAATAATGTCACCAACGGAATACGAGGCGCTCGCTTTAACACTTATTGCTTCAAACAAATCGGCAAACCCGTCGCCGCCCACAGCAACAATGCCGAAAAGCATAATCAAGCAAAGCACTGTTGATAACACTTTTTTAAATTCCTTCATATATTTCCCCCTTATTTTAATGCGGAATGCGGAGTGCGTAATTCGTAATTAAATAAATATACGCATTACACATTGGTTAAAGCCGCTTTCTGTCTGAATTTATCCATGCGCCTGTGAGTTTTATGCAATCCGAGACATGCCTTGAAAGCACCTCGGTGAAATTCGTTTCATTAAAATTTAACTTGCAGCAGTTTATGTCAGTCTTCATAATTACTGCATACAGGTTCGGAACATTCATATAAATGCTCCGGCGCTATGTCAATATCATCATTCCATACAACCGTACCGCAATCGGCTTTAGCACAAAGGAAAAAAGCCGGATTTCTAAGCTGAGCGTAGATAGCCTTTTCTAAAAGAGGTCGCGCATCATAAACCTTTTTTTCTCCATGCGCAAAAGTTATAGAAAGCGTATAATCATCATTAGGCTGTACCGCTTTAACTACCCAAGCCGGACTTTTCATGGCATTATCAGCTCCTTTCAAAAAAACGAACAAAGCAATAAACTTAATGCAAAGGGTCAATACCGTAAAGCGGCTGTTCATTCATTGCAAGCTCCCAATTGGCTAAAAGTTCATCTTTGTGAAGCTCCGCCCAGGCTGAAATCAATTTAATCTGTTTCTTAGGCATTTCACCATCTGTTAACTCACCTTCCATATTAAAGACAGCATTGTACCCTTGATATGTTGCGTGAAAATGAGGAGGATTATGTTCCCCATTGTTATACATTCTGACTATAATCCCGTAAAACATTGATATCGTAGGCATCTTCCGGACTCCTTTAGCGTATTTCTTTCAAAATTAATATATCATATTTTTAATTTAACAACAAGATATTTCTTGTCAATTGCGTAGTTTATTTCCTTTATCCTTGACAAACAGTTGACCCAACTGAATTTATCAGGGAAACGGAGGCTCAGAAATGATAACAAGTACAGCTGAAATTATGGAGTTAGGTATGAATTGCCTGATTGAAAAAGCAAAAGAGTGTATTATGTTAAACTACCGGGTTGACTTTGACGGTCAGCCCGGTTGCGTTTTTATATTTGATTTTATTTCGGTTCAACCGTTACGGCGGGGAGAGACACCGGACGGTTAATAACCGTCCCTACAGTCCCGCCGTCAATCACTGTCAACCATCGCCCATCGGCGCGCATGTATGCGTGCCCTACGCAATCGCCGTTTTTGTTTATACAAAAACCAATTACGCATTACGCAGTATGTAATGTTTCCCTCCCGCTCCCGCATAAAAGCGGTGCATTCGGGAACCACCGGACGGTTAATAACCGTCCCTACAGTCCCATGCCGTCGGCTCGTATAATTCCGCATTACGCATTACGCATTCCGCATTAAATTAAATTCCGCATTAAACATAGATGTAACAATAGCTCATCCCCGCTTTATTAAGCGCGGGCGTAACGCCGCGCGTTTCCGACCCGTTTGTGACGGTGAAAAAGCCGTTTCCTATTGTAAGCCCCGCCGAGCCGCCGTCATTTGAAGCGACGGCGCAGAAACTTTCATTTGAAGCGCTTTGAAGCGGGCACCCGGGCGCGAAAACAAGCACAAACAGCGGCTGTGAGCCGAGCGGCACGGTTAATGACGCTTCCCCCGTGCCGAAATACACTCCGCTTTTGACCGGCAGGGCGAGGAAGCTTTTTTCGCCCGGGGTCAGGTGAATTGAGGCGTTGTCGATATGGCTAGCACAGTAAAACGTTTTTTCAAAGAAGGAAGTGAACGCTCCGTCGCAGTCCTCTGCGGGGCATACATTCGCTCTCACCCTGACACAGGCTTTAAGGCTCAGGGACCGTGTTGTACGGTCCTCTCTGACATCCTCACAGCCGGAGGAAATAATTTCAAGGTCGGTGTCAAAGATAAGGGTGTCGACTATCCTTGCGAATGCCTCGTGACACTCGCGCCCGCCTTTTGAAAACGGGGCGTGGATATTCAGTTTCAGGTTAATATCCGCCGCGCGGCAGTATTCGTTACCGCCTGCCGCGGCGTTTTCATTTCCGCTTTCTTCAAAAGAATCGGTTATCGAAAGGGAGTCAAAGCCCACGGAAACGGTTGTTTCTTCAAGCGGAACGGGCATGGGCGAAGCGGGGTATTCGGTCACAAAGACAAGGTCGCTTAAATTCTCTTTTCCGCTCAGAAGAGCCGCTATACTGCCCGGCAGGGCGCTGATTTCACTCATATTATTTTCTCCAAACAGACATCCAAATAGACATTAGACATTAGATATTAGATGTTAGATGTTAGATGTCAGATTATTTCTTTCGCGCAGAACCGCCCAGCAGTAATATACGCTGCTGCCCGCGTACACCCTCTCCGCCCTGTCAACGCTGTAGCTTTTTTCGCCGCACGTTACCGTGATTTCACCTGTTTCAAGCGTCAAATCGCCCTGCGGCGGGGCGAGGTAAAGGTAATATCCCCCGCCCGAAAAGCCTATATCCGTGTCGGTTCCGCTTAAATACATCTTGTTTTTATATCTCAGGGGAGTGACTAAGGCGAAAACCGTCCTTTCGCTCCCGTCGCCGCTTATCGTGACGGGTCTGCCCGCCTTTTTGAAAAAATCTTCAAAGTTCATATATAATCACTTCTGACTTCTTACTTCTTACTTCTACCTTGAACTTACCCCGGCAAAGGCAAAGGCGCTGTCCTTCATAACGGGCACGCAGTGCACCTTAAGCCGGGCGTATTCATTTTCAAGGTTCTTTTTCGCCGCGTCGGAATTGCTCTTGACCGTAACGTCGCCCACTCGCAGGATTATTATCCCGTCGTCGGCGGCTCCCTTGCGTGAAAGCGACGCTATCGCAAGCCGGCACGCCGCAAGGCAGACAACCCTGACGTCGTCCGGGTCAACGCCGTCTTTGAGCATTGAGTCAATGCAAAGGCAGGTGTAGCGGCTTATGGGCAAAAGCTCGCTGTCGTCCCCGCTTATGCCGTACATCTCCCTGGCTACGAGCAAAACCTTTTTAGAGTCAATCACTTTATCACCCCAGAACCTTGCTCGCGTCGTCAAATATCTTGGCAAAGCCCGCCGTGCAGCTGATAACCGTGCGCTCAAGCTGGCGGTCGATAAGCTTGTCATATTCCGTTGTTACGTCGCCGCACTTAATCATTTCGAGCGCGGCGTTTTTGTCAAGCCCGATAACCGTGCCCTGACTTACGGCGGAGGATTTGAACAGCTTCGCTCCGAGCGGAGTGACGGGTTTGCCCGTGGCGTGGAAGTCAAGCCCCGCGGCGGCGTCGCTGAACTGGTCAAGTTTCAGGATCTGAGCCGTCATATCGGGCGAAGCGATAAGAACGTTCATCTCATACGGGTCAAAGCTGTTCCAGAAATCGACAAGGGAGCCGTAGCCGAAGGTGCCCTTGCCGATAACCTCGGCAGGGTTAGCGTTGCCGTCGCCGTTGACAATAACGTTGATAGCGTCGCTCAGAAGGGTTGAGCCTATCATTGCGCCTATCTGTTTCAGCGCAACGCCGAAAACGTCCAGCCTCTGGTATTTAATCGCCTCATATGAAGCGACAAGTGTTCTGCCCCTTTTCTGAAGAGAGATGATGTTTTCCTTTGTCGATATGCCCGTTTCGGGTATGAACGCACCCTCGCTCACAACCTTCAGGCTCTTATCCTGCGCGCTTGTCACGGCGGCAATGGAGCGGTAGTCGGTTGAATCAATCGACGTGACCGTCGCCACGATCTGAGGCAGAATGTTCGCTTTTTCAAGCCCCTGGCGAACGCATCTGCTGACAAATTCGGGGAAGAGAACGGACGACTCGGAGGTGCGGAAAAACTTTTCGACCCTGTCGCCGCTCTCGCCGCTGACTTTGATGTCAAACCTTTTAAGCTGGCGCTGGAACGCATCAAGCCCTTCGAGATTTGTGCCCCTGTAGCCCGAATCCGGGTCGGCGTTTCTGAGGTTTTCGGTAAAACCCGCGCCCGAATAAAGCCCCTTTTCAAGTCTGATGTTGTCAAATGACATAAGATATTGCCTCCTTTTTAAAGTATAAAGGTCGCTTTGCCGTTTTCGCAGGCAAGCACAAGCCTTTTGATTGAACAGTCGTCATCGTTGATGACAAGATTTTTGCCCACGGCGGAGAGCACCCTGTAACCCGCCGCCATGCCGTTGACGCCCGTTGCAACGGGCGCGGTGACAACGCCGCCGAGCTGAACTGCGGCGTAGCTGTCCGAAGATGAAACGATAACGCCGGCTATCTCCTCCTCGCCCGTGCAGGCTGCGACAGTGCCGTTGCCGTTCATTTTGACAAAGGTTCCTTCGTCGATTTTTGCCGCCACTTTGAATGTAGCGACCTTTTCGCCGTAACCGGCAAATGAAATTTCCATAATACTTCCTTTCTCCTGTTAAATGATATATTCCGCGTTCGTTTCTTCAAACGTAATCTGCGGGAAGATTTCGCTCTTTACCGTGTTTTTCTGTTTTGCCTTTTCGGCAAAAAAGCGGCTTAAGGCTCTGAGTTGCTTAACGCCCGCTTTTTCGCACATAGCGTCGGCTATATCGCCGTCAAAGTCACCCAATAGGCGGTAAAGGCTTTTGACAATGTCGTTTTTAAGCTCCTGCCTGTATTCGCTCAGCTCCCCGATATCTTCGCTTTCAAACGGGCGGTAGGTCTTGATAACGCCCGCGTTTTTCTGGGCGGGCACGGCAACAAAGGACCACTCGTAGGCGTCCGTCGGCTCTTTCAGAAGGTAAAAACAGCTTTTGCCGTCATAGGTTTTGCCCTTTTCGTGCGGGCATACCCCGCTTCTGACATCCTCGCCGCAGATTGAACACTCGATTTTGCCAACGGCGCAGCCCACGCTCGTCTCCTTGTTGATGCCTGCCTCGATTTTTTCAATCAGGTCGTCGTTTCCGTCCGTTTTCACGGTATAAGCCTTTGCGAGAATATATGTGTATTTTTCGCCGTCGGCGGTTTTCCTTTCGCCGTCGGTGACAACTTCGGTTTCGTATATGCGCGCCGTCTGGTTCTTTGCGCTCACATCGTGGTCAAACACGCCGCTCTTGCCGGTAAAAAGCTTTGCGAGCGTTTCGAGCGACTCGGAAGTGAATTTTTCCCCGTCGCGGTCAATGTCGTTATCGCAGAGGATGAGAGAAAAGGTGTAAAGCTTCTCCCTGTCGTAATCTTCGCCGGTATAAACGGCGATTTTTTTAAACTCCTCATCCGTTATTTCTTTCAATTAAATTAATCTCCTTTTCTGTTTTTTCCGCCTGAGCGTTATAAAGCCTCGCTTTCGCCAGTTCCACCTCGTCCTGAAGGGTAATATCCTCCCACACAGCGCGCGGCTTTGCGGATATTCCGCTTGAGAGCAGGAACACGCGGGCGATTTTTTCAATTACGGGGGTCAGTATGCGGCGGTAATGTTCAATTTCGCTTGTCAGAAGGTCCGCCTGCTGGCTGCTCATACGCTCGGTTGAGGTGCGGTTAAGCCCTAACATAAACGGCGGCAGCCCCGTTTTTGCCACAATCTGTTCCAGTATGAGACTCACGGGCACCTGCGGGTCAAGGATTGCGCCGTCCGCGCCGATAACCTTTATTTCAACGTCGCCCACCGCCACAAAATCCCTGACAGAGCCGCTTTTCATTGCCGACTGCCAGGCGGAAGAAATCTGCTGCGCTCTTTCAAGCGCGAACGCCCTGTCATCCGGATCGTTCCCGGGGCGGTAGGTGACGGCGTAGCGCAGCGCTCCGGCGCGCTCCCAGTTTTCGCCCACGGTTTCAAAGATTTTCATAAGAATTCCGCTCACAAACGGCAGCGTCCTCAAAAGCGAAGTGCCTGTGACTGCGCCGGGCAGCGGGTTAAGTGCGCTCATAACAAACCTTTCGGGGTGGGGAACGGGCTTTGATAAGCCGTCACGGCAGACAAAAATATCAACGTCAAAGCCGTTTTTGTTCCGCCTGAATTCGAGCGGGTCGGTCGGGCAGTTAAACAGCGCCCTCGGCGTGCCGGCTGTATCCGTCACGATTTCGCCCACTGCCGTGCCGGCTGTCAGAAGCTGCTCAAAATATTGAGAAACAAAAGAATGAAGCCCCGCGGAAACTCCCCCCACGGGAATTTCACTTAAGATTTCGTCGCACTGCTTTTGGTAAGCGGAGCATTCGACTTTAAAGCCGCCCAGAAGACGCACAAGCTTTGTCACGGCGGCATCGATAACCGGCACATTCTGCCTCAGGGCGTAATACAGCTTTGAGTCAACCCGGCTTGCGCACGGCGCAAAGTCAATAAGAGCTCTTTGCGGATTTTCCCTCACCGCCGGGGGCGAGATGGCAAAATTCCCCTCTTTTCCCCGGTTTTTATTCTTTCTGATAGTTTCTCCCCCCTTTCGTTCAGTCTCTGCCGGCAGCCAGAGCGAAAAACACGCTTTCCGTTCTCTGCGGCTCAATAACGCCCGTGACAAAATACCTTATGTCGTCCATGGCGTGGTCGTTTTCTTTAACAACCTCCTCTTTGCCGCTGTTTTCCTTCCAGCGGTAAAGCCCGAACTCCCTGACGGTGTTTTCGCACTGCCTTGAAAAAAGGATTTTCCCGTTTGAAAGCGCTTCGCTCACGCGCCTTATTCCGTCAAGAACATCGTTTTTTGCCCTTATCACCCTGAAAGGCGTTTCGCGCCTTATGCTTTCTATGAACGACGCGGCGGAAGGGTCGACTATAACCGCCTCTATCTTTCTTTTGCCCGCAAGTCGTTTAAGCCCTTCAAGGTGTTCGCTGTCGGTGCGGCGAAAGCCCTCTTTTTTTGAGTCAAAATAGTATTCGTCAATCCGGTACCATACGCCGCAGTATTTCCCCCAAAGCCCGAATGAGCAGGGGTTTACAGTGCCGTAATCGCAGGAGATATAATAAAGGTCAAAGTTTTCGGGCAAGGAAACAATATGCCTTGAGTAACTGAACATCGGGTAGACCATACCCTCAACGCCGACCCATTTGCCTAAAACAAAGCGGTCATAAAAGGGTCCCGAATACATTTTTTCATACCTTTTTATCATCCCGGGCGACAGGGACGGGTTGTCGCGCATTGTGAAGTGAAGGTAAAGGGCGTTACGCTCCTGTGTTTTTTCAATCCACTCGGTGTAAAACCAGTGCTTCGGGTGCTCGGGGTTGCAGTTAAACCAGAATCGGCTGCCCTCAACGGAGCAGCGGGCGATCGCCTGCTCTATGAACGAGCGGGGCATGAGCGCCGCCTCGTCAAACATAACGCCGCTCAGGGTCATTCCCTGAATGAGAGAAGCGGAGCTTTCATCCCTGCCGCCGAAAAGGTAAAACTTCGCTTTTCTGCCGGCAAGGGTGACGGTTAGTGTATTGCGCGAAAGCGTTTCGCTCACCCCGAAGCCGAGGGAATTAAGAACCGGCATAACGGGCAAAATCACATTTCTTCTCAGTGACTGAATTGTCTTGCCGCAAAGGGCGAACGCCGCCCCGTCAAACGCGCACACCGCCCAGGTGAAAAACGAAATGCTCTGGCACAGCGTCTTGCCGCTCCTCACCGCGCCGTCGCAGATAATCGCGTCCCTGTTTTCATAGCCGCTGCCGCCCACCCACCAGTTGAGCACCGTCATCTGTTTCGGTGAAAAACGGTCAAAGCGCATCAGCTCACCGACGCTTTCAGAGCCTCGATAAAACCGTTATCTTTGCCGGCGGCGGTTTTTTCACGCTCTTCCTCAAGCATTTTCAGCGCGGCGATACGGTCAACAAAGCGGATTTCTCCCCCGCCCTTTTCGCTGATTTTTATCTGCGCCACATCCGTTATATCAACATCCTCAACCGTCTGCTCCGTCACAAAGCCGAACAGCAGCCGCAGCGCGTCCTTGCCGTCCCCGTAAGCGAGCTTTTTAAGAGTTTTCTTTGTTTTGCCTGTCATACTTTCCCTCTTTCAGAACCTTCATCATCTTGTCGCAGTCCAGAGCCGCCTGTGTGAAAGAATTGTTTTTCCAGTAGGCGACGGCGGCGGCAATAACAAACACAATGAACGACACGATTTTCTGCGTCTTGTCAAACGCCGGGGACATAGGTCCGATGTTTTTGACATAGGCGTTCATAGCGCCTGTTATGAGCATACCGAGCCGCAGCCACGTTCCCGTGGACACAAGCGAAAGCCTTTTTTTGATCTGCCTGATTTTTTCCATTTTCCTTTTTCTCCTTTTTGCTCTTTTCAAAGCCCGAGAGCTTCTTTGAGTGCTCTGCCGATGGCTTCGCCGCATTTTTTCTGCCCCGCCGGGTCCTTAACCTTCTTAAGGTCGCTGTCGCAGTCGATAAACACCGTTTCAATAAGAACGGCGCAGGGCTTTGTCTGCCGGATAAAACCGAACCAGTCTTTCCCGGCGTTGTTGAGCCTTACCTTATCGCCACGGTTTTTTACCCCGAGAGAGCCCGATATTTCCCGGCAGATCCCCTTAGCCGCCCTTTTGCCGGTCGGCGAATTGTGATAATAAAAGGTCTCCGTACCCGTGCCGCCGCCGGCGTTAAGATGAATTTCCGCCGCGAAGTCATAGCCGCCGCTGTTGACTCTTCTTATCCTTTCGCTCAGCGAAAGCGTTCCGTCATAGTTAATCAGGTCGCAGTGAAGGTATTTCGCCGCGTATTTCGCTATCTCCCTTGCTATCTTGTGCTCGTGATACTTTTTGTCGCTGCTGAGCGCTCCCGGGTCATATTTGCCGGCGGAGTTTTTGCCGTGGCCGACAGAAATTGCGATTTTCTTTTTCATAGCTGTGTCACCTCCTCATAAGTTAAATATTGTGTGCTGACTCCGTTTTCCCCTTCGCTGATAACGCACATCGCCGTTTCATCATCCCCCGCCGGCGGGCAGATAAGAACGATTTTTTCGGTTTCGTCGCTGTCAAAACGCCCTGCGGCAACGGTTGCGCTCTGACGCAGCTGCTCCTCGTTTTTGCACGCCGTAACCCGACTGCCGTCACAGTCAATGGTGATTTTCCGCGCTTTAATTACGCAGGTAACGAACCTTTCCGCCCTTTGGCTGTCCTCAAGCTCGTCAAGCCTTCTGTTCGCCCTTGAAAGCCCGGCAGTCAGAGAAGCGATAACCTTTTCATCTGTTGACGAAAATATGCTTTTTTCTCCCCCTTCGCCTATGCTTTCTCCGAATGTGAGCTTCGCTACGCTGCTCGCGCACACCACCGTCTGAAGATTATCGTCAAGGGCGTAGCCCGCAACCTGAACAAAGAGAACGCCGGTTTTTGTCAGTTCATCACCCACGGGGCAGTAGATAACGCCGTGCGAAACATATGCGGGATCTGAATTTTCATCCTCGATAATGTTTGACGAAAAGATTTCGTCCATGCCGCCCGTACGAAACCGCAGGGTGTAGCTGTCAAAGCCCGCCGCCATGGGTCCGAGGCTGACGGCGAACCTCGCCGCCCCGCTTTCACCGGTGTAGCCCGTGAAGGGAGCGAAGGTAAGAACTCTGTTTTCGCTGATTGAAGCTGTAATGGTATCCATAAAAACCTCCGGGTTTTTTCTCAATGCGGAATGCGGAATGCGGAATGCGGAACTTTATTCAATGCGGAATGCGGAATTTAATTCAATGCGGAATGCGGAATGCGGAATGCGGAATTATATTTGAAATGCGGAATGCGGAATGCGGAATGCGGAATTATTTTTTTGTAGAATTGTTTTTCATTGATTTGTTTGGTATTATTTTTTAAAAGGGGTGATTAATGTGAAAGATGAAAACATCATCGTCGAAAAGAGCAAGGCTTTTGCACTCAGAATCATAAAACTGTACAGATATTTAAGTGCCGAAAAGCAGGAATATGTTCTCTCAAAACAAATTCTGCGAAGCGGAACAAGTGTCGGTGCGAATGTCAGAGAAGCGGAAAGAGGGCAGAGCAAAGCTGACTTCTATGCCAAAATGAATATAGCGCTTAAAGAGATTTCCGAAACGGAATACTGGCTTGAACTGCTTCATGAAAGCGATTACATCGACAGCAATTCGTTTGAAAGCATTCATTCTGACTGTGATGAAATAATCAGAATACTTACCTCAATCACAAAATCTCAAAAGTATAAAGATTAATTACGCCTTCCGCATTCCGAATTCCGCATTAAAAAAGGCAGACTCTGACTTGTGAAAGCAAAAGCTGACACTTGTCATTGTCTGCCACGCCCGTATGTCGCGTTCGCATCGGGCTGAGTGCAAATATTCATTTAGGTAAACGCCGGTTAAACCGGAGCGTTTCTTTTTATTTTACCGGGCGTTAAGGCAATATCGCACAATTCAGGTATGCGGATTGCGAAGTAAGATTTTTCGTCAGATGATACAAAAATCGAAGTTGATACTTTGTGTATTGACTGAGATTTTTGTGAAATATGACGAAATAATATTCGCGCAAGACGCGTGCCGCGTATTGTGCGGTATTGCCTTAACTTTTTGTGGCTTTTATTTCGCATTTTAAGCGGTAATAGCTCAGGTTATTCCGCTTTTTTACTGCCTGTTAAAAAGCAAGAGATTACCGTATAATATGAGCGTAGTCAATAGGAAATTTTGAAAAACGAAAGGAGAAAAGAAGATGATCACACTTTTTTTACTGGCAATCTATATCGGAGCTTTTGTTTTGTTTCTGAAACTGATGTGGTGGGTTACAAAAGTGTCGCTGAAAGTGCTGTTCGGCGCGCTTGAAGTTGCGCTGGTACTGTCCGCATTCGCGGTATTTTTCTAAGGAAACGCTGATTAAATCGCCGCCCTAAATGGAGTATTATGTATTGACATTTTGCCGTATACAAATATAATTGACCTCGGATAAACTTGAAAACAAGAGGTCAAAAAACAATGCTGTTAAGAATAATGTCATTTTTCACATCTGCGGTTCTGTTGATTTCAGGGCTTTTGGGTCTTGAACTGCCGGCGCTGAGGCTTAATGAAAGGCTGCTGTCGGACCGTGTTTCATCAAGTCAGCGCGCAAGGCTTAAGAGTGAAAAAATATTCGGCTCGCATATTATCGTGTGGCAGAATCATAAGGAGGTTTTAAACGCTCTTTACGGGTTTAGCGACAGAATGAAAACGCCGCTTTCCGGCAATGAAATTTACAGGATAGCGTCAATGACAAAGCCTGTAACAGCTGTTGCGATGTTAGCAGCTTATGAGGACGGGCTTATCGACATTTATGAAGAAGTGTCGCATTATCTGCCCGAATTCGGTGAAATGTACCTTGCCTTGCGCGATAAAAACGGCGAGCTTGTGAAAGACGAAGCCGGCAACTTTATAAAGGATAAAAAGGCTGTCAACAGCATAAAGGTTTATCAGTGTGTGTCGCATATTACGGGGCTTCCTGAAATCAGCGAAAAAGCATTTGAAAACGGCGAGGAAAACCTTGAATCGGCGGTCAGTTACCTTTCAGAACAGCCGCTTCTGTTTGAACCCGGTACAGAACAGCTTTACTGCACATCGGCGTATGATATTGTTGCCAGAATAATCGAAATAAAAAGCGGATTAAATTTTAATGAATATCTGAAAAAAAGAATATTCGACCGCCTCGGAATGGAAGACACAACCTTTATGCCGGATTCACAGCAAAAGGCGCGGTTTGTCAGAATGCACGCGGTTGATGAAAACAAAAAATCCTACGAATACCCGACAGATGACGGGTGCAACTTCGCAGGGTTCGGCAATACATATTTCGGCGCAGGCTGCTCGCTCGTTTCAAGCGCAGCCGATTACCTTAAATTTGCTCTTATGCTGCAAAACGGCGGGGAAGGGGAAAACGGTGTCAGGGTTGTGAGTGAAAACTCAATTAAGCTTTTGTCAACACCTGTTCCCGAAATGAAAAAAATTATGCCGTCCTCTTCATGGCAGTGGGGTCTTGCAGTGCGTGTTATTGTTAAAACCGGCGACCGTCTGCCGAAAGGCTCTTTTGGCTGGAGCGGCGCGTACGGAACGCATTTCTGGATTGATAAACAGAATAATATAACGGCGCTGTATTTCAAAAACTCCGTGTATGACGGCGGAGCGGGCTGTTTAACGGCTAATGAATTTGAAAAGGATGTTATGAAATCCCTTTCGTTAAGGAGGCTTTTGAAATAATGATTGCGCTTGGCAGATGGGGATTTACCGTTGACACTTTTGTTTTTAGAGGCAGCCCGGTTATTGATGTTTTTGAAAAAAACGGTCAATATTCTTTTTCGGTTGTTGAGCCTGAAATCGCAACGCCTGAGATTGAGATTGTTTCGCTGACTGAAAGCGGCAATGTGATTGACGCAGTTGTTGTTCTGCCGTCAATGAAAAAGTTTCAGGTTAAAATCCACGCCGTTTTCAGCGGCGATACCTTCACCGCCGATGCTGTTATTCCGGTTTTCGGTAAAATTGAACTCAAAGACGGTCACAGAGTATGAACCTTGAAAGAATTGACAAAATGATTGCTCTCAACTGCAACGTTACGCGCAAACAGGCGAGAGAACTGGTTAAAAACGGCGTTGTACGGCTCAACGGCAACCGTGTTTACCGCGCGCAGGAAACCGTTGACCTTGAAAAAGACACTATCGAAGTTGACGGGCATGAGTTTTCACTCAAGGAGCATATTTACATTATGCTCAATAAGCCCGAAGGCGTGATAAGCGCCACTAACGATCCGAACAAAAAAACCGTTATCGACATTATTCCTCCGGAATTAAAGCGCCGTTCGCTTTTCCCCTGCGGCAGGCTGGACCGCGACACAACAGGGTTGCTGATTATTACCGACGACGGCGATCTGGCGCACAGGATAATGAGCCCGTCTCACCACGTTTACAAGACATATGAGGTTCAGCTTGAATATGAAGTTACATCCGACGACATAAAGCGGCTTGAAAACGGAATAATCCTGAACGACGGCACTCAGTGCCTGCCAGCCTTTGTTGAAAAAATTAACGGCGGGCAAGCGCCCGCCGCAATAATCAGAATAAAAGAGGGGAAATATCATCAGGTTAAAAGGATGTTCGCTTCCTGCGGCAACAAGGTTGTCAGGCTCAGGCGAATTGCAATCGGCGCTTTGAAGCTTGACACGGATTTGCCGGAAGGCGGTTGCAGAGAACTTAAAGACGGCGAACTCGAGATGCTGTTTATAAATTAAACAAGTTGGAGTTTTGATTTATTCACACCTGTTCCTTGACAAAGCAGGTCTTTTTCATTAATATATGTTTGCGATAAGAGTTATCATTGACAAAGGAGAAAGCCTTATATGAAAAAAGTTTTAAGTGTTTTACTCTGCGCCGTTATGATGTGCAGCCTTTTCAGTTGCTTTACGGCCTATGCAGCTTCCGACTATACAATAGTATCGCCGTATGACGATGTTGTATGGAGCGGAGACAATGCCTGGGGCGCTTACAGGGGTGTTCTTCATTCGCATACAACCTGGAGCGACGCCAATGAAGATTTGCCGACAATGGTCAAGGAATATTATTCTCTGGGTTATGATTTCCTTGCCAACAGCGATCACGCTGTTACGGGAGTTGAGTGGAACAAAAAGCCCAAACTTGTAACCCCTTATTGGTATCAGTATTTTCTGGGGAAAAAGTTGAGCGTCCTTTCCGATGAAGAGTATGAAGCGATCACTTCCGGCACATACAATGGCAGAGGCTACGGGATGACCTGCATCACCGGCGCAAACGAGCTTAACCATCTTACTCTCTCTAAGAACCATGTGAACGGGTATTTTCTGCCCGCAAATGTCGGCAACGGTTTTGCAGGATATTATACCGGAAAAGACATCTTGAATCCTTCGGGCTATGTCGGTGAAAACGAAGCGGGTATTGAAAATGCGTTAAGATTTGTGGAAAATAACGGTGCTCTTTCTCACATTAACCATCCGGGTGATGTGCTTGATTCCAACAGACATCCGGAGGTTGTTACAGACCCTGAAACAGTCAGCTTTTACGGCAATCTTATACTGAAATATAAAAGCTGCCTTGGCATTGAAGCTCTCAATGAAGTCAATACCGTAACGCGTTATGACAGAGTTTTGTGGGATCAGCTTCTGATGCACTGCCTGCCTTACGGCAAAACTGTTATCGGCTTCAGCAACACAGACGCGCATTCTCTTTTAAACTGTGACAGCTCTTTCAGCGTCTTTATGATGAAAGAGAACACTCAGGAAGAAGTCAAAAAAACTATGCAGTCGGGCGCGTTCTTCTGCGTGTCAAAGTGCCTGCCCGGGAATGATGTTTATGAAATCGGACCAAAAGAGGATATTGATGTCAGAGGTAAAGGCATTCCTTATCCGATGTTCGGCAGCGTTGAAGTCAGCGGTCATAAAGTTACTGTCACAGCTGAAAACGCAAGTGAAATTCAGTGGATTGCTGACGGCAAAGTGATTATGAAGAGCGCGGTCGGCGCCGACCCAATTGTTTTGGATCTTGATACCATTGAAGGCAGCAGAGATTTCAGCTATATCAGAGCCGAAATTTTGGGCGAAGGCGGAATTTGCCTTACACAGGCGCTTGTTATTGACGACGGAAGTCAGCCTCTTACATTCCATGCCGAAGATTACACGCCGACATTTGCAGAAAAAATTATGATGTTCCTGCGCGGAACAAAGATCTTTAATATCATTGTTGAGATTTACCGCGCTTTCAGATAATAAGTAATAAGACCAAAGAAATACCGGATTTATAGCAATTTAAGGCAATACCGCACAATTCAGGTATGCGGATTGCGATGTAAGATTTTTCGTCAGATGATACAAAAATCGAAGTTGATACTTTGTGCATTGACTGGGATTTTTGTGAAATATGACGAAATAATATTCGCGCAAGACGCGTGCCGCGTATTGTGCGGTA
>JAILFM010000161.1 GCA_024697575.1 Clostridiales bacterium | reverse complement strand
TGCAAGCGTAAATACGAGCGCGAGTGTAAGAATGATTGCGAGAAATTTGCTGAGTTTTTTCATTGTGACCTCCGAAAAATTATATTTTTCCTCAAAAATCAGCCGAATGTTATACGGCCGTTTTCTATGGAATTTATTATCGCAAGTGATTCAAGGTGATATCCGGCTTTTCTCAGCTCATTACCTCCGGGCTGAAAGCCTTTTTCAATAACTATACCTATGCCCTGAACAGCTGCACCTGCTTGTTCCGCTATGCCTATAAGACCTTTGACGGCGCCGCCGTTGGCAAGAAAATCGTCGATTATCAATATTTTATCGTCTTTCGTCAGGTATCTTTTTGAGATGCCTATCTTTGTTGTTATACCTTTGGTGAAAGAGAAAACTTCACCGGAATAAATATCGTTACCGACATTTCTGTGATTTCCTTTTTTTGCGAAGACAACAGGTACATCGAAATATTGCGCGGCAATGCAGGCAACACCTATGCCCGACGCTTCAATGGTAACGATTTTGTTTATATCTTCCGTAAATAAACGCCTGAATTCTTTTCCGATTTCCTGCAAAAGGTGAATGTCAATTTGGTGGTTCAAAAACATATCAACCTTGACAATGTCATTACCGATTATTTCGCCTTTTTCAGCTATAACTTTCTCTAAAAGCTTCAAAACAACCCCCAAATTATGATTGGAAGAAATAAAAAATACAAATGAATTATAGTATTTATGAACAAAAAAATCAAGTTTTTTCAGATGATTGACTGAAAATACTACTGTTCAAACACTGTAAAGAATTTCACCGTATGTCGGCAGCGGCCAGTATTCCCTCGCCGTTAAAACTTCTGCATTGTCAACCTGTTCACGCAGTGAATTCATGGCGGGAATTATTTTATCGACAAACATCATCGCTTTTTTATAATTTGTTTCGAGCGTTCTCAATTCAACCATTGCTGCTTTTATTTCTGTTCCGAGAGACCACACGGTTTCCGAAATATCCGAAAGCTTTTGAGCTGTGGTTTTTTCATATGAACCGACCAAATCGGGCATTAAGTTTAATTGTTGTGAAAAGTTTTTGCACAGATGTGATGTGAATTCGGATATGGCCGGCAGAATGTCTTTGCTGACGGTGTTTACCATTGTCAACGCTTCGATATTCAGCGTTTTAACATAGTTATCAAGATAAACCTCATACCTTGCTTCAAGTTCTTCCCTTGTGAAAACCTTGTTGCTTTCAAAAAGCTCAATGTTTTTTTCTTTCAGCAGATACGGCAGACATTCCGGAGTTGTGCGAAGGTTCAGCAGTCCGCGTTTTTCTGCCTGCGCGATCCACTCATCGTCATATCCGTTGCCGTTAAATACAATCCGCTTGTGGTCTTTTATGGTTTTCTTAATGAGCTTATGAAGCGCATCTTCAAAATTTTCGGCGTTTTCAAGACGGTCGGCATATGATTTAAGCGATTGAGCAACGGCAGTGTTAATGACGGTGTTAGCTCTTGCAATTGAAGATGACGAACCCGGCATTCTGAATTCAAATTTGTTGCCGGTGAAGGCAAAGGGAGATGTTCTGTTTCTGTCGGTAGTGTCTTTAGGGAATTTGGGCAGAACATGAACGCCGACTTTCATCTGCTCTTTTTCAATCCCTTCATAGTCGCTGTCGTTTTCAATTGCGTCAAGAATGCCGCTGATTTCATCACCCAGGAACATTGATATAATTGCCGGTGGTGCCTCATTGGCGCCGAGTCGGTGGTCGTTGCCTGCAGAAGCTACGCTTATTCTTAAAAGGTCCTGATATTCGTCAACGGCTTTTATTACAGCGCACAGGAAGAGTAAAAACTGCGCATTCTGATACGGAGTTTCTCCGGGTTCCAAAAGATTTCTTCCGTCCGGGGTGGAAATTGACCAGTTGTTGTGTTTACCGCTGCCGTTAACACTTTCAAACGGTTTTTCATGTAAAAGGCACACAAGTCCGTGTTTGCCCGCGATTTTTTGCATGACCTCCATAATTAGCTGGTTGTGATCGCACGCGATATTGGTTGTTGAAAAAATCGGAGCCAGCTCATGCTGTGATGGAGCAACCTCGTTGTGTTCGGTTTTTACCAGAACACCGAGTTTCCACAGCTCCTCATCTACCTCTCTCATAAACTGAGCAACTCTGGGCTTTATGGTGCCGAAATAGTGGTCGTCCATTTCCTGCCCTTTTGGTGCCCTTGCGCCGAATAGAGTTCTGCCGGTATATATGAGGTCTTTTCTTTTGTTGTAAAGATTTTTGTCAATAAGAAAATATTCCTGTTCGGCGCCGACAGTCGGTTTGATTGTTGTATAATCCTGACCGAAAAGCTTTAAAATTCTGACCGCCTGTTTGTTGAGACATTCCATTGACCTTAAAAGCGGTGTTTTCTGATCAAGCGAGTGACCGCCGTATGAACAAAAAGCCGTCGGTATATAAAGCACATCTTCTTTAACAAATGCATATGAAGTAGGGTCCCATGCTGTGTAGCCCCTCGCTTCAAATGTTGCGCGAAGACCGCCTGTCGGGAAGGATGAAGCGTCCGACTCGCCCTTGACAAGCTCTTTACCCGAAAACTCCATTATAACACCGTCGCTGCCGTCGGGGGAAATAAAGCTGTCATGTTTTTCGGCAGTTATGCCCGTCATCGGCTGGAACCAGTGGGAATAATGGGTAGCGCCGAGCGAAACCGCCCAGTCTTTCATTCCTTTTGCTATATCATTCGCAAGATGGATGTCAAGCCTTTTACCGTCGGAAACGGTTCTTTTAAGAGCAGCATATATATCGGGCGAAAGATATTTTTTCATAGCTTTGTCATTAAAAACCATGCTGCCGAAAATCTCGGGGATATTCATAATACTGTGCCTCCGGTCAAACATTTTTTGCAGTTTTCAACTGCCATTTTATCACATCTCTCGTTGTAGGAATAGCCTGCGTGACCCTTTATCCATTCGATTTTATATTCATGTTTACTTATCTCATGTATAAGTTTTTGCCATAAATCCGGGTTTAAAATCGGTTTGCCGTCGGATTTTTTCCATCCCTTCTCCATCCAGTTCCAAATCCAACCTTTGTTAAAGGCGTCGGCAACATATTTTGAGTCTGTAACAATGGTTACAAAGCATTTTTGGTTGAGCCTTTTGAGACCTTCAATAACGGCTGTCAACTCCATACGGTTGTTGGTTGTTTCTTTTTCACCGCCCGAAAGCTCAAGTTCATTGCTGCCGTATACCAATATGGCTCCCCAACCGCCGGGACCGGGGTTGCCGGAACACGCTCCGTCGGTATAAAGAAATACTTTTTTGATTTTATCCATAGCAGTTACAGTCTCTTTCGGCTTTTTTCACATTTTATCAAATTATAACTACGTTTGCAACATTATTGAATAATGTTTTGAATAATGTTG
>JAILFM010000051.1 GCA_024697575.1 Clostridiales bacterium | reverse complement strand
TTCTTGGCCGGCAAAGGCGTCCACTATGTCAAGGTGACGGCAGGTCAGGCGACAAACCCCTCGCTGACATACAGAGTGAATGTTATTATCAATAACAGCGCTGCCTGCGAAGTTGAGCCGAATAACACGGCTTCTGACGCTACGGCGGTTAATCTCATCAGTGGTGCGACAAATTGTAAGATTTACGGTTTTGCCGCGATCGGTGACATTGACTACTATAAGCTTGTTTCACCCGCGCCGGGCTATATGCAGCTTGATATCATAAATGATAACGGTGTTCAGGGCGATTATGATGTTAAAATCGTTCAGATTTTGGGCGCAAATATTCTTGAAGAGAGCGTTCTTTGCTCGTTCACCGTTTCAACAGGCGGCGATACCGTCAATAGCAGCACAACCGTTAACCTTGATAAGGGCAACTACTATGTTATTGTTTCTCCCAAAGACTCAACATACGGCGGCTACGCTGTTGATATTTTTTACAAAACAGAGCCAAAGCGCGAAACCGAATTCAATAATAACAAAGAATCGGCAGACCTTATTCCGATGAATGACGGCGAGGTTATGACCGCAACTCTCAGCGCGGAAAACGACGTTGATATGTTCAAGGTTGTTACGAGCAAAATTACATCATGTGAGCTCACTTTTAATGCGCATAAAGACACTGTTTCACAAGGCTCATGGCAGGTTGCGATTTTTGAGGATGACGGAACAACGCCCGTTGAAGGCAGCCCCTTCACATTCTCGAAAGACAAGCCCGCGTCAAAAAGCTTGGCAAAGCTTGACGACGGAACTTATTATATCAAGGTGACAAAGGGCAGCATCTATGAAAGCGGCAGATATACAATCACTCTGAAGACTGTTAAGCCTGATAACGATTGTTGGTTTATAAAATTAATAAAAGCAATTCTGGCGCTGAATTGGGCGGGAGCCGGGGAAAGCATCAAGCAATCATTTGATTGGATTAAACAAGTGAATATAATCGGAATGCTTGTCAGTATAGGTGAATCTTTATACAAAATAATTCCATATATAATTTCCCGGTTTTAAATGATTTAAGAAAGGAATGCATTATGAAAAAGCTTATTTGCGTTTTACTGGTCTTGTCTTTTATCGCAGGCTTTTCCGCAACCGCTTTTGCGGATATGCTGCCTTATCGCCCCTCGTTTAACGGTAGAGAGAGTGAAGCTGTGGTAACCAATTCGTCCGGCGCTGCGGATGTAAATGACCCGGACAAAGTTATTCCCTTTGGCGCTACTGTGTTTATCCAGGGTTACAGAAAGGATAGTAACGATAATATTATTGTAAAGGCTGCCTATAATGATGTCATTAACATCGGCACTGAATCTTCATTTCAAGTTTCTATTGACGACCTGAGCGGACCCGGGGTTGAATCTATCAAGAAATATGAAGCTCAAAAGGAAAACAGAAAACAGCCAACAATATGGCAACAGATTATATTCAGCATTATTGAACCGTTTTACAAACTTTATATCAAAGCATCAGAACTTTTTCAAAACATAAAGAACCGGATTACGGATTTTGGGGAAGATATCATAAATCTTAAAAACGAATTGCATAAGGTGCTAAATAGACAGATCCTCTGAAAAGGGGGTCTTTTTTATGTCATTTGAAGTTGTACCGTTTTGCCGCATTTTGCAGATATTGACAATCACGGCTTATTGGTTTAGTATTGAAACAACATCATTTTGCTCAAGCCGTCTTTCGGTTTGCGCAGATCAGAAGCAGGTGCAACAATGGATAAAAGCATTCAGGAATTCAAATGCCCGAACTGCAGCGGAAAGCTGGAATTTGACGCCGCGTCTCAAAAAATGAAATGTCCTTTTTGCGGCAGCAGCTTTGACCCGGAAGCCGTGCAGCGCGAAAGCTCTGAAAACAGTTCAATTATTCCGGAAAACAAACGGACTATTGAAAACGCAGAAGCGCAGGACCTTCAATCTTATGTATGCAAATCCTGCGGCGGCGAAATTATAACAGACAAAACAACGGCGGCAACCCATTGCCCTTACTGCGGCAATCCCGTCGTTATGACCGACCGTGTCAGCGGCGCGCTTCGTCCGGACGCCGTTATTCCGTTTAAGATTACAAAACAGCAGGCAATTGACACTATGAAAAGGTATATCAAAGCCAAAACATACGCGCCCACCCTGTTTTACAGCGAAAATAATCTCAAAGAGATAAAGGACGTTTATGTCCCCTATTGGCTTTTTGATTCTTCGGTGGATGCCGACGTCAGCTATACCACGGAAAAAAGCCGTCACTGGTCAGATAAAAACTATGATTATACCGAAACTTCATTTTATGAGATGGAGCGTTCGGGTAAAATGAGCTTTGCCAATGTTCCCGTTGACGCTTCAGAAAAAATGCCGGACGATCTGATGGATTCGCTTGAACCTTATAACGCCGAGGATATGGTAGATTTCAATACCGCATATTTATCCGGCTTTTTTGCGGATAAATTTGATGTTGACAAAAATAAATGTATGGAACACGCGCATAACCGCATGAAAAACAGTGCGTCAGCCGAACTGTCAGCAACATTGCCCGGCGGATATGGCATACTTTCTGAAAAATCCAGGATTCAGATTCTACCGAAAAAAACAACATATGCCCTGTTCCCCGTGTGGCTGCTGAAGACGGAGTATCTCGGCAAAATCTACACCTTTGCAATGAACGCTCAAACGGGAGCCTTTATAGGCAATGTTCCGATTTCAAAAAAGAAGTTAACCCGGCTGTTCTGCGGCGTTGCCGCCGGGGTCAGCGCCGGAGTGTTTTTGCTC
>JAILFM010000008.1 GCA_024697575.1 Clostridiales bacterium | reverse complement strand
TACCGTGCTTTCTGTTATTAAAAATGCGCAGTATAAACAGCTTTAATTTATCCGGACCATACAAGAGAAAATATAAAGAAAATACAACGAAAAGCCGGTCACTTTGCAAAAGGTTGACCGGTTTTTTGATTTGTACAGGTCAAAATTCCAAAAATCTCTTGATTGATTATATGTTTTATAATATAATGACTTGAATTGGTTTGAAATGTATAAGAGAGGTTCAAAATGAAACATCTTAATGATCATATTATTAAGCTCATGGAAAAGAGTGAGTACCCTGAACAGGCTGTTATTGAGCTTTCCCGGGTAGAAAAGAGGCTTGATGATGAGCCGGAATTCGGCGAAACTATGGACAGGCTTTGTCATGATTATATGTTCCCAAAACCCGAAGATCTCGGAAAATATCTTGAAGAAATTGAGAAAGTTATCGCTCCGAAATTCAAAGAAAACCACTATACTCTTCATTTTGTTTTCCTTATGAACTGTACTGAGGAACTGCTCAACAGATATCATCAAAAGGGTATAAGCGAGGATATTTACTGGGATACCGTTAAAGATCTTAAGTATAAACTCCTTGAGTGTATGGAATGCGAACACTGTGTCGGTACTTTTGTTGCCGGCTGGTTTTCAGGCTTTTTTGAGATGAACAGGTTTGCTCTCGGGAGATTTCAATTTGAATACAGCAGTTTCAGCACCGATGAAGGGTCATATGTTACTAAAAACGGGATGATACTGCATAACGGCGATTTTGCCGTCGGATTTCATATTCCGTCTTCCGGTGTTCCTCTTACGGATGAAGTCAGGTTTGATTCTTATAAAAGAGCTTATGATTTCTTTAAAGAAAGGTTTCAGGGAGGTCCAGCCGTGTTTATCTGCGGCAGCTGGCTTTTGTATCCGAAATACAAAGAAATTCTACCCGGCAGCATGAATATGGTGAAGTTTGCCAATGATTTTGAAATTGTCAGGAGCGGCTCTGATGACAAATTTAATGACGATTGGCGTGTATTCGGTCACTGGACCGAATATCCGGTTGAAGAATGGCCTGAGGATACAACCATGCGCCGTGCAATCAAAAAGTTTCTTCTCTCCGGCGGAAAAACCGGCAGTGGTTACGGAGTAATCATTTTTGACGGTGAAAAAATACTGAACAAATAAATTACATTCTGCCTTGGGGTGTTTATGGAATACAGAAAAATACCTTTCAGTCCACCCGATGTCGGTGAACTTGAAATTGAATATATTTCAAAAGCTGTTAAATCCGGATGGATTACAACCGGACCGAGAGTCAAGGAACTTGAGAAAAAGATTGCCGGTTATATAGGCGTGAACAGATGTGTTTGCCTTAACAGTCAGACGGCGTGCGGTGAAATGGCATTAAGACTGCTTGGTATCGGCAGCATGAGCGAGGGAATTGACGGCAGATACGGCAGCGCCGATGACGAAGTTATTACCTGCGCCTACACATATACCGCGTCAGCCTCGGTTGTTCATCATGTCGGCGCAAAACTCAAGCTGGTTGATTGCCAAAAAAATGATGTTCATCTGGACTATGAAGCGCTTGAAAATGCTATTAATGAGAAAACGAAGGCTATAATAGCTGTTGATCTCGGCGGCATACCTTGTGATTACGACAGGATTTTTGAAATTGTCAAGAAAAAGAAAAGCCTGTTTAAACCGTCAAATGCTTTGCAGAGTGCTTTGGGAAGAATTGCGGTTATCAGCGATGCGGCTCACGCTTTCGGCGGTATTTATAAAGGAAAAATGATAGGCTCAATTGCTGATTTTACAGGCTTTAGTTTTCACGCGGTTAAAAACTTTACAACTGCAGAAGGCGGCGCGTTAAGCTGGCGCAGTTTTAACGGTATTTCAGATGATGAGATTTACCGCTATGCTCAGCTTTATTCTCTGCACGGTCAGTCAAAGGATGCTTATGTAAAGGCTCAGTTCGGTTCATGGGAATATGATATTGAAGGGCTTTGGTATAAATGCAACATGACTGACATCACGGCGGCCATGGGTCTTGCTCAGTTTGAAAGATATCCTGCTATTCTTAAAAGACGCAGAGAAATTATAGAAAAATATGACGCCGCTTTCAAACAAATTAATATAGATGTTGCGCGGCATTATACCGAAGATTATTTATCAAGCGGTCACCTTTATTTTACATTTATAACCGGCGCCGATGAAGAAAAGCGTAACAGACTTTACTTCGAAATGGGTGAAAACGGTGTTATGACAAATGTTCATTATAAACCTTTACCGCTTTTCACCGGTTATCAAAAACTCGGTTTCATAATTAAAGATTATCCGAATGCCTATAATCTTTATAAAAAAGAATTGACGCTGCCTTTAAACACTTGTTTAACAAATGAAGATGTTGATTATATCATTGAAAAATACAGAAATGTGATAGGAACAACGGATGAAAAATAAAATCCTTGTTTTTAACGGATTCTATGTGCCGGCAAAAAAATACGGCGGACCGACAACAAGCCTTGTGACTGTGGTTGAAAATTGCAGTGAGCAAAATGAGTTTTATATTGTTGCGGCAAATCATGATTTCGGTGAGACGGAGCCGTTTCCCGGAATTGAAAGTGATAAGTGGATAAGCGTAGGTAAGGCTGAGGTTTTCTACACCGATACTTCAAAGCTGAGGTTTAACAAAAAAGAGCTCTCAAAAATAATTGACTTCGTTAAGCCCGATCTTATCTGGCATACCGGTATTCTTACCCCTTATCTTAATTGGCCGCTTGCGCAGATTTGCAAAAAGAGAAAAATACCTTTTCTCATTTCTCCCAGAGGAGAAGTTTGTGAGAATACCTTTCATTCAAAGTTTTTAAAAAAGTATCTTACTTCTTGCGGTGTGAATTTTTTCGGAATATACAGCAAGGTGTTTTATCATTCAACGAGTGAAGAGGAAACGCAAGGTCTGAAGAAATACTATAAGGCAACAGACAGTCAAATAATATTTGCCCCTAATATTGCCGCAAGTCTTAAAGTCTACGAAAGAACAATAAATAAAGAACCGGGCGAAATTCGCATTGTTTTTATTTCCCGTATTCAGGCAAAGAAAAACCTTTTGACAGCTGTTAAAGCCGTTAAAAATATGTATGGCAATGCGGTATTTGATATTTTCGGACCCATGGAATCGCCCGATTACTGGCAAAACTGCCTTGAAGAAATGAAGGATTTACCGACCGGTATTTCCATTAATTATTGCGGAAGACTTGACCCTGACGAAGTCAGGCAGGTTTTTTCCGAGTATCATTGTTTTCTTTTCCCCACAACAAGTGAAAACTACGGCCACGTTATAGCGGAATCGCTGTCGGCGGGTTGCCCTGTCGTGCTTTCTGCGGGAACCACGCCCTGGGACGATGTTGACGAAGAAGGCGGCTTCATTTCTCCTCTTGATGATATAGAAATGTTTACGCAAAAGCTTACGGCAATACAGAAAATGGATAACGAAGAATATAAGAAGCTGTGCGAGGGTGTGTACAGTTACTATTCAAAAAAAATCCAATCGGACAATGCGGTTGAATTACACGATCGAATGTTTGATTATTGCATAAAAAATCACCACTGAACGCCGTTAAAAAGTCGGTGGTATTCTTAACGGGGGATAATATGGCGGTTATTCTTGGCTTGTTTCTGAGCGCTTTGTATTTTTTGTTTGCGTTTAGCGGCAGGCGCAATGTTTTTTCACCTGTTGTTATCTATAATCTTTATGCATGGCTTAGAAATGTGCCTCATTTTATGCAGGTTTATGACGATTATGATGAAGGGCTGTGCTTTAAGTATTTTATAATAAAAGTGATTTCATGCCTATGCATTAACATGGGTATGCTTTTTTATGAGCGCTTTTTTTCAAAAAAATACACCTATGTTTATTCCGATGAAAGAACAATGCATCAAAACCGTCAACATCTGTATTACTATGCCGGTCTTATTCTGCTTTTTTTCGGTGTGGTTATAAGAATTTATATAATTGTAAAATCCGGAGGTTTAATATACCTTTTGTCTAACCTTCAAAGCCGCCGGACATTGCTCAGCGGTACAGGCTATGCCTCAACAATATCCGGTATCTGCATAAACTGCGCGGTTATTCTCATTGAATATCATTATTTTAAAAACAAAAGTGCAAAAAACGGGATTGTATTCTGGTTTTCATTTGTAATTGCTGTTTTGTTTTTGATTGTTTTTGGTGCAAGAAAGCCTGCTCTCATGCTCGCAATGAAAGTTATCATCTGTTACCACTTTGTGGAAAGAAAGATTAAATTCAGTGATTTAATCAAGCCGCGTGCGATAATTGCTTTTGTTGCGGTGATAATGTTTATGGTTATGATACCTATGCTCAGGTATCGTTCAACAGCGACTGCTTTTTTAAATCCTTTGGAATGGATAAGAATGGGTGCAGAACGGATTGGCAGCATATTTGAAGAGTTTTCATATCTGTCCGGTGATATGTATGTATTTAGATTCTTTAACTACAAAAACTATTGGCTGGGCAAGAATTATTTAAGTATTCCGGTGCAGTGGATACCGAGCAGTATTTTCAAAAACAAGCCGCCGATGGATGACGGAATGTATCTGTTCAATATGATGAACGGCGTTGACGTCAATCCGTTGGCAAGCACCGTAAGTCTGCCGTATCAGACCTCGGTGCCGTTCACTACCGAGGGTATTCTGTATATGAATTTCGGTTATCTGGGGCTTATATTTATCACTCCGTTCATCGGTGCCGTTTATCAATATGCCTATAAGGTCATGAAAGATACCGGGTATTGTATTTTTATGATTGTCAGCTACCAGGTAATTGTTTTTGAATTTGTACCGAGCGTTCTGCATATGACATCGCCGTTAATTTCGGTTTTGTTTACATGGATTATTCTTTATTTCACTTTAAGGTTCAGAATCAGAAGAAAAGCTAATAAAACCGTTAAAATCACTGCTTGAAGACATTTTAAGAAGGTCATTTCATTGTGAGAATAAAAAAATATTTTGAAGGCTTTGTTAAGAATATTTCAACCCTTGCGTTGGGTTCGATTTTCGGTCAGTTGCTTGGCTTTGTCGGTTCAGTATTCTTGACAAGGCTTTTTACAAAAAGCGATATCGGTGCAATGACGGTTGTTTATTCAGTTTATTCTATTTTTGCCCCTGTTATTAACGGCAGGTTCGATTACAGCATTGTTAAAGAAAAAAAAGAGAAGTATATGTATTCTCTTATGAGCCTGTCAATCATCACAGGGCTTGTTCTGAGCGCAGCGGTTGCGTGCGGTTCTTATTTTTACTTCAGCTTTAAGGATGAAATCTTTTCACACTTTATTTCCGCTGTTTTTGTTTTTATTCTTTCGGCGGTAACGGCGTTTTCAAATGTTTTCAGAAGCTACAATAATCGTATCGGTGACTATAAGACGATGACGAAGGTCATTGTTTTAAGAATGATAGCCGAGCAGGTCAGTATAATTCTTTTCGGCCTTATGAAAAGAGGATATATAGCGTTGCTGATAGCAAAAGTTCTCGGCCAGTTTTTCGGTATGTACAGCCAGACAAAAAATCTTCACGGCAAATTTTTCAATAACATAAGCTTTAACAAAAAAGACCTCAGAGAAGTATTTTCACTCAATAAGCAGCAGTTCTTTTTTAATATGCCGTCTCAGCTTATGAATTCGGCTTCATATTCTATGTTAAATCTTTTTGTCGCTTCGCTTTACGGTCTTGAATGTCTTGCGGTTTATTCTATTTCTTCATCTGTTCTCGGTTTACCACTGTCGGTAATCAGCGGCAATGTTTCCAAGGTCTACTTGCAGGAAGCTGCCAAAGAGAAAGCCGAAACGGGTTCATTCAGAAAAATTACAAAGAAAACATTTGCTTTGATGGGCGTACTGTCTGTCGCCGTGTTTATCGGAACTTTTTTTGTTTTTCCCATTCTTGTCCCGATTGTTTACGGTGAAACATATGAAAGCAGCGGCGGTTATATAAGAATTCTGTCTTTTATGTTTGCTGTAAGATTTCTTACCGCTTCTGTTACCGTCGGTATGGTTGTTGCCGATAAGCAGCAGCGCGAGATTGTTTTTCAAGGTGCTTTTTTTGTTATTGCAATTATTGCGTATGTAATTTGCAGGTTGAAAGCTTTGCCTGTCAGCGCTTTTCTTACAGTGGTAACCATCGGTTTTTCAATAGTTTATCTTTTGTTTGCGCTCGAAATATTTCGTCTTTCGGGGATAAAGACAGTTGACATATCTGAGGAAAGCCATGAATGACAAAAAATCTTTTGATTTGTTGATGCAAATCCTTCGCTTTGTTATCTGCAATAATCTGAATGCCCCTCATTTGGGCTCTGACGAATGTTTAAATGCTTTTGCTGCGGCAAAAAAACATTCGGTTTATCAGATTGTTTCCTATTATATGCTTAATAATATTAATAATCTGAGCGAAGAATTAAAACAGAGTATGGAACATGCTCTGGATTATGTAAATTATCGCTGTGTTAAAAGAGATTTTCTTATTGACGAAATCAAACGGGTATTTAATGAAAACAAACTGCCTTTTATTCTGCTCAAAGGCTGTGTTATGAAACAGTATTATCCGTATGAGTATTTAAGAACAAGCGGTGATATTGATATACTCGTGCATCACGATGACATTGAAAAAGCAAAAAGAGTTCTTGTTTCTGTCCTGAAATGCAAACAGGGAATTACCGACAATCATCACACCTCATTTAGAAGTCAGCTCGGGTATAATATCGAACTGCACAGGCGCCTATATGATAAGACATACGGCAATTATAAGGCTGACAGCGTCCTGAAACAGGTATGGAATTACGCTGATTCGGTTCGGAAATCGGGATATGAGTATGTGCTGCGGGACGAAATGTTTTACTATTATCATCTGCATCATCTCATGCGCCATTTTGAACGCGGCAACTGCAAGATTATTCAGCTTCTTGATCTTTGGCTCTTAAATCACTGCGGTGATTTTGACAGAAAAAAAAGAGAAGCTTTGATTATTAAGGGCGGTATGAAGGTTTTTGCCGAAGCGATGATTTCCGTCAGTGAAAAATGGTTTTCCGGCAAAGAAGAAACTGACACAGCGGAAATTGAGAGTTATATTCTTTCCGGGCAGGAAAGTTTTATTCTGAATCAGCTTCAAAAGGGTCAGACAAAAACCGGTTATCTTTTAAGAAGAATATTCTGCCCTTATTATCAAATGGAATACTTGTATCCCAGACTTAAAAAATATAAAATTCTTTTACCTTTTTGTCATATACACAGATGGTTTAGGCTTTTTAACCCCGCTGTCAGAAAAAAGAAGAAGCAAGAGTTTAATCTTATCCTCAAGGGCGGAGAAAGCGCCTATAAATCGGTATCATTGATTTTGGAAAAAACAGGTATAAAAGATACAATGTGATTTACGGTGAATTATTATGTATATTATTATAGGAGCATCCTCATTTATCGGTGTATATACCGCCGAAGAGTTCTTAAGACGCGGTGAAAAAATAATTGTAACCGGTCGAAACAACAAATTCAAAGAGCACTATGATAATCTGGGAGTAACATATATTAATCTTGATTTAACAAAAAAAGATGATTTTGACAATCTCCCTGTGAGTGATGTTGACGGAGTGATTCTTTTGGGAGGGCTGCTCCCTGCAAATGCTCCTGTCAATATTGATGAGGACGAAAACGCTCAGGATTATTTTTTGGTTAACACAATAGGAACAATCAATGTCCTCGAGTATTGCCGCAAAAACGGCATTAAAAGGGTTATATCCAATTGCTCATATGCCGATGTCAGGGGAGCGTGGGGTAAAAGAATCATCACCGAAGAAGAACCTAGGGATTATTCTTTTACCGGAGATCACGCGGTTTATGTTTTTTCAAAGAATGCCGCCAACGATATTCTGGAATATTACAACCGTCAGCACGGGATGAAAAACGCATGGTTTCGTTTTCCTCCCGTCTACGGCGTCGGACCGCATGACAGCCTCTATGTTAACGGTATACTTAAAAAATCCGGGTTAAAGATATTTATAGATAATGCGTCGGAGGGCAAGGATATATGTATCTTCGGCGACCCGAACTTAAGCCGCGATGTTGTATATGTTAAA
>JAILFM010000134.1 GCA_024697575.1 Clostridiales bacterium | reverse complement strand
CTGCCACAGAACGGTTGGTGAAGTGTGCTTTACCTGTATTTCTTCCCTTTGATATTCCGATGTGCACGGGTCGGCAATAATGCGAAACTGCTTTAATGCGCTGAAAAAAGACAAGTGAACGGTGATATCTTTTCTGAAAGTAACAAACAGATTTGAATGAATTTCATTTTTTTGGTAAAGCTCAAAACCTGCGTTTTCAAGTTTCTCGCATTCTTCTATTATTTCACTTTTTTCGGCGTTTTCAAAAAGGAGCATACTGCACCCGCCGCCGCAATAATACTCAGACTGCGCATTTCTTTCGGGCAGGGGAATGCTGTTAAAAATTTTATCCATAATGACTAACCGTAACCTTAAATTCGTTGTTTCTGAACGGGTGAAGAGAAAAAATGCGGATATAATAAATGTTGACGGTTAATACTTCGCCCTCTTTCAGTTTCGGATTATCATATTCAAACCCGTGAGTTTCACCGGGGTCTATGAATGAGGAAAAGGCGGGTGAAGCGATTTTTTCGCCGTTGACTGTTATTTTATATACTTTTATCCGGTCGTGTTCCGTCAGGTTGGTTATACTGACGCTGCCGTCTGAGCGGGTACCGACAAAGCCCTGATTTGATCCGTCAAAGTCGATTTCAATTGATCGGTATGAGTTTTGTGTATAATGGAACTGCGGAAATTCCGGCGAAGAATAAATATCGTTTATTTCGTCGCCTAACAGCAGCTCAGTCACAAGGTTTCTCGTGTAGTTTTCATAGTTATATTGACCGTGAAAATGTCTGCTGACAAACCAGGTGTTTTCGGGCAGATAGCAAGTTGAAGCGTCAACGGATTTATCCGGTGACAGATGGCTGTGAGAAGGACTGCTACATACAGTGCCGCGGCACTTATAGTTTTCGCCAAGGCTGCCGCCTGCGTCGGCTGTCACGGCGCCGCTGACGCCCGCTGCCGGCAGTATCAAATCGCCGTTTGCTCTGCCGCCTAAAGCAAGGGCGGTACCCGTACCGCACAGAATTGCTGTTTTAACGCCGCGGCTTTGATAATGCCTGAGTATATTGCCGACATTCGGTATAACGGTTTTGTGCACATAATCGATATTTTCGATAAACTCTTTTTTTACTCCATCGCCTAAAATGTCTTTTTTAAGCTTTTCGTATTTATCGTTGGAGCAAAGGCACCATATGCTGCCCCAGTATTTGACAGTTGAATCTATATTTTTGCATGCATAGCCGGCAATTTCGCTCAGCGCCGTTTCGTCGCTTTTGTCAAACCATGAAGAAAAAAGAGTGTCGCTGCCGGAAGCAGTTTCGGCAAAAGTAACAATTTCTCTAAGGTTAAGGTCGACTTTTCCCCTTAAAATCCTGTCCGGCAAATCTGTGCCGCCCAGGGCGGGTACGCTCATAATAAGGCGCGAAACAAGGCCTTCTTCACCGTAAAGCGAAAGATAAGTCACGGCTATCAGACCGCCGTAGCTGAGGGTGAATATGCGAACCTTCTTTTGCCCTGTATATTCGAGGATGTCGTGAATATATTTTCTCAGCTCTTCGGCATTTTTAACGGCGTCAAGCCTTGAATCATATTCAAAGCAGAATATGTTGCCGCCGTCGGTACTTTTATTAAGATACTTGCAGAATGGGATTTCGTAAAGGTATCTTATATCGTCACCCGACAGCATGGAGGCAATATTTGTTTTTGCCGGATTATTGGCGAATTGGCGCGCGGATGTTACCGGCTCACCGTATTCATTGCAACGAAGGGGCGAAAGTGTATCATTGACAGTGTCTGCGATTATTTCACCGGCTTCTTTTCTGTCGCCCCTGATAAGCGCCGCCGTTATCAGGCGGATATCTTTAAAACATATTTTGGACTCAATGTCTTCTTTAAGCGGCCCCCACACCTTGTGTTCACTTTCACTGCCTATATTCTCAAAAAGCGGTGAGGACATAAACCCGGATATAAGAATAACGGGCTCGGATATTGCATATTCTGCCCCGCAGGGGATTGATACGGCTGTGAAAAAAAGCACAGCCGACAAAAAAACAACTAAGATTTTTTTCATATTTTCACTAAATATTTGATATTACATTTTGACTCTTTCGGCGGTTTGCTTTATAATAATAGCATATGACAATAAAAAAAAACAATAACTTGTGTTTTAATAGTTTATTCATATTTTTATGCTAAACTATATAGAATAATTTAAATCCGGAGGTCGGGATGCTTAAATTTATAAATATTGTCAAAGAATATCCTACAGGCGAGAGCAAGGTTGTGGCGCTCAAGGGTATTGATGTTGAGTTTCGCAAGAGCGAGTTTGTCTCGATTCTGGGTCATTCCGGCTGCGGCAAAACCACACTTCTTAATATTGTCGGCGGTCTTGACCATTACACCGACGGCGATATGATAATTGACGGTAAAAGTACCAAAGAATATAAAGACAGCGACTGGGATTCCTACCGTAATCACCGAGTGGGCTTTGTTTTTCAAAGCTATAATCTTATTCCTCACCAGTCAGTCCTTGCCAATGTTGAATTGGCGCTGACCCTGTCCGGTGTATCAAAAAGCGAAAGGCGAAAAAGAGCCCGCGAAGCTCTTGAAAAAGTCGGACTGGGGGATCAGATTTCAAAAAAGCCGAATCAGCTTTCCGGCGGTCAGGTTCAGAGGGTTGCCATTGCGCGCGCGCTTGTCAACAACCCTGAAATTCTTTTGGCGGACGAACCCACCGGCGCTCTTGACAGCGAAACGAGCGTGCAGATAATGGAGCTTTTAAAAGAAGTCGCCAGGGACAGGCTTGTTATTATGGTTACGCACAATCCTGACCTTGCAAGGGATTATTCATCAAGAATAATCCGCCTTGTTGACGGGAAAATAGTAAGCGACAGCGATTCTTTTGAAACTCAGGAAATCACACAGCCTGAAATGAGCAAAGCCGAAATAAAAAAACAAAAGAAACAGGAGAAAAAGCATTCAAAAGCGCACAAAACTTCTATGTCGTTTTTCACCGCTCTCGCCCTGTCCTTTAACAACCTGCTTACAAAAAAGATGAGAACCCTTTTAACATCGTTTGCCGGCAGTATCGGTATTATCGGCATTGCTCTTATTCTTTCACTGTCCAACGGGTTCCAGCTTTATATTGATTCCATTCAGCGCGAAACGCTTACTTCTTACCCTATAACCGTTGAAAGCGCGACTATTGATATGTCCGCACTTTCCAATGCGATGGCAAGTCAGGACCCCGATTCCGTTTCTCACGGTCATGACAAGGTTTATTCAAATGCGATGGCAGCGTCGATGATGGAATCATTTTCAAGCGAAATCTGGGCGAATAATCTCGGTGAATTTAAAAAATTCCTTGAAAGCGAAGACAGCGGAATTGACGAATATATCTCGTCAATTCAATACACATATGCGTGCAAAATGAATATTTTCTCTGCTGACACTTCAAACGGTGTAAATCAGGTGTATCCGTCTCCGCTTATAGCTTTCGGGCAGAATATGGTCAGCAGCATGAATTTCGGCGGTATGACAATCGACACTTCAACCATGTCTTCATACGAAAAGTATTACAATTCATGGCAGGAGCTTGTGGATAACAAAGAACTGCTCGCATCGCAGTATGACCTTATTGAAGGCGCATGGCCCGACAAATATAACGAAGTCGTACTCATTATCGATAAAAACAACGAAGTGAGTATAATGGCGATTCAAGGCCTCGGCGTTATGTCCGGCGACGAGCTTATGAAGGGCTTTATGAGCTTCACCACTGGTGAAAAGTATGAAGTGCAGGATTATGAGCTTGAATACAAAGAAGTTCTCGGCAAAAAGTTTAAAATTGTTTTGCAGCCTGATCTTTTCGAATACAGCGCTGAAACCGACGCTTATGAAGACATGAGCGAAGACGAAGAATATGTCAAAAAAGCCATTGATGAAGGCGAAGAAGTCAGCGTAGTCGGCATTGTAAGACCCAAGGACGGCTCACTTATGGTCGCAACGACCGGCGCCATCGGCTACACGGTCGAGCTTACCGAATATGTTGTCAACAAAACCAACGAATGCGAGCTTGTAAAACAGCAAAGGAACAACCCCGAAACGGATGTTTTCACAGGTCTTCCCTTCCCGACGGAGGAAGCTGAGAACGAAAAGAATAAAAAAGACGAAACCAAGTCAAAAGATGTTTCTTTAAGCCCGGAATTTGAAAAACCGGTTGTATCTACGCTTGAAAACGGCGGTGATACAGCAAGGGCTTCGTTCACCGCAACCGGCAGCTTTGATTTTTCTTCTCTGCCGTCTGCGAGTGAAGAAGATATATACGCGGCCGTTGACGAAAGGTATTCAGGCTCGGAAGCGCAGCAGATGAAACGCACTGTTGAGCTTATGCTCAAAACAACGCTTTCAATCAGTGAAAGAAAAGAATTGATAGCATCTCTTGACAAAATGCTTTCCGGTCAAAGCTACGCCGGTGTCGGCACAATTAGCGGCTCACAGGCATATGGTTACTTGAGACTGATGAGTAAGTCCGATAAATTGAAAATGCTTTACGCTATGGCTACCGCAGACCCGGCAGCAGCGGCGGGAGAAAATCCCGTTGAGGAAGAACCGGAACCTGAGCCGGAAGAACCTGAAGAACCGGAGCCCGAGCCTTATGCTCAATCGCTTTCGCAGGCGCTTGAAATGCTCGGTGCCGGAGATATCAACACCCCGACATCGATAAATATTTTTCCCGTGGATTTTGAGTCAAAAGACGCAATATCTGCGATTATCGAAAAATACAATAATGCCGCAAAGGACAGCGGCAATGAGAAAAACCAGATTAAATACACCGACTATATAGGACTTTTACTTAAATCCGTAACAAAAATCGTGAACATAATTTCATATGTTCTTATCGCTTTTGTTGCAATTTCTCTTGTTGTGTCTTCGATAATGATTGGTATCATCACCTATATTTCAGTTCTTGAAAGAACAAAAGAAATCGGCATTCTCAGGGCTATCGGCGCGTCAAAGCGCAATATTTCGACTGTTTTCAATGCGGAAACTCTCATAGTCGGTTTTGTCAGCGGCGCTCTGGGTATAGGAATAACAATTCTGCTTAACATCCCGATAAATAAGATTATTCAGTATCTGACAAGAATTCCGGATGTTTCCCGTCTGCCGGTTGCCGGAGGAATTGCGCTTGTTTGTATCAGCATGTTTTTAACTCTTGTTGCCGGGCTTATCCCGTCAAGAATTGCGTCAAAGAAAGACCCTGTAGTTGCGCTCAGAAGTGAATAAAATAATATTGCAGGGAGGTAACTGATGAATATTGCGGTTTATTGCGCTTCAAGAGACGGCGCAAAAAGTGAATATTTGAATATTGCACGTCAAGTCGGTGAGGCTATTGCCCGGGGTAATCATACTCTTGTTTTCGGAGCTTCGGATTCCGGCATGATGGGCGCGGTTGCACATGCGGTTATGGAAAACGGCGGCAGGGCGACAGGCGTTGTTCCGGATGTTGAGGGTATACGCGAAATGGCATACAACGGGCTGAGCGAGACCCTTTATGCCGATACAATGGCGGCAAGGCGAAGCGCTATGATTGAAAGAGCTCAGGGCTATATCTGCCTGCCCGGAGGTATTGGTACACTTGACGAAATAAGCGAGGTTATGTGTCTTAACCACCTTAAAGTTGAAAAAAAGCCGATTTGTTTAATTAATGTATGCGGCTATTATGACAAACTTCGGGATTTTCTTCAGACAGCGGTTAGTGAGGGCTTTTTACCCGAAAAAGATTTTAAATCCTGGGTTTTTGTCAAAGATGCGCAGGAGGCTGTTGATTTCATAGTTAAAAACGGAGGGCAAAATGGCAAGGTTTAATGAACGCCGGATGCCCGCCGGCTATGTTGCAATGTGGGCTTTTATCGCGCTGTCTTATGCGGTCTGGATGATTTTCTTTATGAAAGATATTATTCTTTCAAAATATGAAACCGTGTCGGCGCGAACGGTTGACGGTTACACCTATCAGGATATAACGGGTATGACGGGTCGCCATTGGCTGTATCCTCTCTGGCTTGTAATTTCTCTTGTATCGCTTTTGCTTTTCATACTTTATATACGCAAACTTCTTTATTGTGAACAGCTTACTAAGGCAGACACGGCTTTTTGCGCTGTCGGCGCAGTTATCGGCTGCGTTTTTGTAACGGCTTACGGCTTTCTTGATGCGCCTAACAAGGCGGGTGAACCTGCCGTGTTGGCGGATAAAGTTAAATATATCACCGCAAGTATGATAGGCCTTGTTCATCCCTGGCTTTTCAGGGTTTGGGGTGTTCTGGGGGCAGCGTCTGTCTTTACAAATGTGATTTACACATACAAAAAATATGATTACAACAGCAGACTCGGCGTTATTCTCGGTTCTGTCGGCAGCACAGCCATCTATATGACAATCAACTGCCCGTCAATGGGAGACGATGATAAGGATTTCAGTATTCCACGCTGCGCAGTTCACTGGGCGGGGGCGCTGATTTTTGCCGCAGGGCTTGCCGCTCCTTTGGTGCTGTTTCTCTTAAACAAAGCGCGCAGGGAAAAAGGCAGATTCATTTGGGCATGCGTCGTGTTCTGTCTGATTCTTGCGGTTATGATAATTCTTCTGATAACCGTCGGCAAGAGCGCGATTATTGAAAATATACCGATGCTTGCGACCTATATTTTGCTCTTTATTCTTAATTTCACAGATTTTTTTGCTAAGGTAAAATGATATGATTTATGTTACCGGCGATATGCACGGCGATATCACAAGGTTTGATATGCCGGAGATGAAAAACCTGAAAAAAGGGGATACCCTGATAGTGTGCGGTGATTTCGGCTTTCTTTGGGACGGGAGTAAGGATGAAGAAAAAAGGCTTAAAAAACTGTCCAAAAAAAAGTATGACATCTGTTTTATTGACGGCACGCACGAAAATTTTGAAATGCTGAACGCGCTGCCGGTTGAAAACCGTTACGGCGGAAAAACCCACAGAATAAGAGACAATATCATACACCTTATGCGCGGTCAGGTGTTTACCATTGAGGGCTTAACCTTTTTCACAATGGGCGGGGGAGAAAGCCCGGATATCGACATAAGATTTGAAGAAAACGCATGGTCAAAAAATGAATTTCCGGACAGGAAAGAACTGATTGAAGGGGCGGAAAACATTGAAAGGTACGGCTGCAAAGTTGATTATGTTATCACACACGAGCCGCCGGTCAAAATCAAGAGCTTCTTGAAACTCAAGGACGGTGAGAGCGTTCACATCAACGGTCTTAACACCTATCTTGAAGAAATGAGCGAAACCTGTCAGTTCAAACACTGGTATTTCGGCAGTATGCACCTTGATAAACATATATCGTCTTCCATGACGGCGGTTTATGGCAATGTTTTTAATGTTCTCACAGGGGAGCGTGTTTATTGATGCAAAGTGAGCGGCTTTATTACCAAAACCAATATATGAAAAGCTTTTACGCCTGCGTTCTGGACTGCAGAAAGAACGGCGCAAAATACGAGATTGTTCTCAATAAAACCGCATTTTTCCCCGAGGGCGGCGGTCAGCCGGGCGACAGAGGAATGATAGGCGAGGCTCAGGTGACCGATACTGTTGAAAAGAACGGCGAAATTATCCACATTGCGAACGCCCCCGCAGAAGGTACGGTGTTTTGCGCTGTTGATTTTGAAAACCGTTTTATCAATATGCAGCGGCATTCCGGTGAACAGATTTTTTCAGGCTGGGTTCATAATCTTTACGGCTATGAAAATGTCGGCTTTCATATGAGCGAGAATGAGGTTACTGTGGATTTCAGCGGCCCTCTCAGCCGTGAACAGCTTGAAGAAATTGAAGAGAAGACCAATAAAACGATTTATGACAATATTGCAATAGAGACATTGCTGCCAAGCAGCGATGAGTTAAAGAATTATGAATATCGCAGCAAAAAAGAAATTGAAGGGCAGGTTCGCCTTGTCAAAATCGGCAATATCGATCTTTGCGCCTGCTGCGGCACACATGTTGCGCGTACGGGTGAAATCGGTATTGTTAAAATGACAGAGTTTGAAAACTATAAGGGCGGCGTAAGGGTTACGCTGATGATAGGGAAAAAAGCCCTTCTTGACTATCGCGAAAGGAACAAATGCATTCAGGGGGTGTCCTCTCTGCTTTGCGCAAAACCGCTTGAAATTGATTCGGCGGCGGCAAAGCTTAAAGAAAAACTCAGTGATGAACACCAGAAGCTGGTGTCACTGAAATATGAGTATTTTAAGCTTCTTGCCAAAAGCGCAGAAGGAAAAACGGGACTTGTATTTTTAGATGAAACTTTTGCTCCTGATGATGCCAGAATACTTGCGGATATTATGCAAAAAAAATGCGCTGTGGCGGCGGTTTTTGCCGGCAGCGATGAAACAGGATACAAATATGCCGTAGCCTCTCAAAGCACAGACGTCCGGTCTGTGGCCGATAAAATGAACAAGGCTTTAAGCGGCAGGGGCGGCGGCAGAGACAATATGATAATGGGCTCAGTTAACGCTTCAAAAGAAGAAATCAATTCATTTTTCCTTGAAGGAGGCGCTTTGAATGAATAAAGCTGATATAGGTTTAATAGGCCTTGCGGTTATGGGTGAAAACCTCGTTATGAATATGGAGAGCAAAGGTTTTTGTGTTTGTGTCTATAACCGTACTACAGATAAGGTTGATAAATTCGTTAACGGCAGGGCAAAAGGTAAAAATATTATCGGCGCTCATACACTTGAAGAACTTGTTTCTTCACTTAAGAAGCCGCGCAAGGTTATGATGATGATTAAAGCCGGCAGTGCGGTTGACGATATGATTGAAAAGCTTATTCCTCTTCTTGAAACAGGAGATATAATCATAGACGGCGGCAATTCGCACTTCCCCGACACCGCAAGAAGAACGGCGTATGTCGAAAGTAAAGGTCTTCTCTATATCGGCACCGGCGTGTCCGGCGGAGAAGAAGGTGCGCTCAAGGGTCCGAGCATGATGCCCGGCGGTTCACCCGCAGCGTGGGAGAGTGTTAAGCCGATTTTTCAAAGCATTTGCGCAAAGGTTGAAGACAATACGCCTTGCTGTGACTGGGTCGGTGAAAACGGAGCGGGTCACTTTGTGAAAATGGTGCATAACGGAATTGAATACGGTGACATGGAACTTATTTGCGAAGCATATCAGCTGATGAAAGTCCTTCTTAAAATGAGCGACGATGAAATGCACGATGTTTTTGCTGAATGGAACGAGTGTGAGCTTGACAGTTATCTGATAGAAATTACAAGAGACATTCTTGAATTCAAAGACAGCGACGGTTCGCCTGTTGTTGAAAAGATACTTGACACAGCCGGGCAGAAGGGTACCGGCAAATGGACAGGTATTGCTTCACTTGACGAGGGAATACCGCTCACGCTTGTTGTTGAAGCCGTTTTTGCCCGTTCGCTTTCCGCTATGAAGGATGAAAGAGTTGCTGCTTCAAAAATTCTTACGGGACCTGATCCTGTGTTCAGCGGTGACAGAGCTCAGTTTATTGAGGACATAAAAAATGCGCTTTATGCTTCGAAGATAGTATCTTACGCTCAAGGGTATACTCTCATGCGCTCCGCCGCCGAAACTTACGGATGGAACCTTAACTATGGCGGAATTGCTCTTATGTGGCGCGGCGGGTGTATTATAAGAAGTGCTTTTCTGGGCAGAATCAAAGACGCTTTTGAGAATAATCCGGCGCTTAAAAATCTTTTGCTTGACCCGTATTTTAAAGATGTTATGGATAAGGCTCAGGCTGGGTGGAGGCGCGTTTGCGCTCAGGCGGTTCTGAGCGGCATCGCTTTGCCGGCAATGACATCTGCGTTAAGCTATTATGACGGTTACCGTTGCGAAAGGTTGCCTGCGAATCTTCTTCAGGCTCAGAGAGATTATTTCGGAGCTCATACATACGAGCGCGTTGACGCGCCCCGAGGCAGCTTCTTCCACACAAACTGGACGGGCGAGGGCGGTGACACCGCAGCAACTCAATACAACGCTTAAGAAGCATTTTGAATTAATCGGCGTTTCATTAAATAAAAAATTGAGGTTTGAATTCAGAATTATGTTAAAAGTCAAAGATAACTGTAAATGGGGCATAGTCGTGCCCACCAGTATGGGTGTACGCATCTGCCCGGCGCAGGGGCAGACTGTTGCGTCGTCAAATGTGTTTAATATGCAGGCAACTTCTGCGGAAACCAATGTCGCTTCTGTTTCTTCATATCTCGGCGTACCTGTTAAGGTTCTTACAACTTTTGTTAAGGATAGCCAGATAGCGTCGTTCATTAAGCAGGACCTTCGCTCACGCGGTATGGCTTTTGAGGGAAAAGATGTTGAAAAAGGCGGTCCGTGGGGGTATCGTCACCAGTTCAATATTGCGGACAGCGGCTTTGGTTCAAGAGGACCCCGTGTTGAAAACGACCGCGCAGGTGAAGTCGGCAGAACGCTCAACATAAAAGATTTTGATATTGACAGAATTTTCGGTGAAGAGGGTGTGGCGGTGCTGCATCTTTCAGGGCTTATTGCCGCCCTTTCGCCGGATACCGGAAAGTTTTGCCTTGAAATTGCAAAAAGCGCAAAAAAATACGGAACACTTATCTCATTTGACCTTAACTACAGAGCGACATTCTGGCAAGGAAGAGAAAATGAACTGAGAGATATTTTTTCTCAGATTGCGTCAAATGCGGATATTCTTGTCGGCAACGAAGAGGATTTTCAGTTGTGTTTGGGTATTAAAGGACCTGAGGCAGGCGGTAAGGATATCGCTTCAAAGATTTCATCGTTTAAAGAGATGATCTGTACTGTCAGGCTTAATTATCCGAATGCAAAAGTTTTTGCAACAACTCTTCGCCAGGTTATCAACGCAAATACGCATCTTTGGGGAGCGGTAATACTCAATGGGGATGATTGGCATATTGTTGAGCCGCGTGAAATCAGGGTCCTTGACAGAATCGGCGGCGGTGACGGCTTCGTCGGCGGTCTGCTGTACGCCGTGATCAAAAATTATGATGCCGAAAAACAGATTCAGTTTGCGTGGGCAAGCGGCGCTCTTGCAACAACCTTACTGACAGATTACGCGCAGCCGGCGGATGAAGATATGATCTGGTCCGTCTGGAGCGGAAACGCAAGAGTCAAAAGATAATTTTTACAGGATATCGGGGATCAACAGATGAAAAAGATTATTCTTGCCTCCGCTTCTCCGAGAAGGCGTGAGCTTCTTTCTCAGGCGGAAATTGAGTATGATTTGTGTATTAAAAGCGTTGACGAGAGCGTTCCTGACGGAACAGACGCTGCACAGGCGGCGGAAATGACTGCCAAAAAGAAAGCGGCGGCAGTTTCGGGCAGGTTTCCGGATACAGTTGTTTTGGGAGCTGATACCATTGTTGTCCTTGACGGCAAAATAATGGGCAAGCCACATTCAAAGCAGGAGGCAACTGAAATGCTTATGTCTCTTTCAGGCCGCCGGCATGAAGTTATAACCGGCGTATGCCTTGCCTTCGGTGGTGAGTTCAGGACATTTCATGTTGTGAGCAAAGTTAAGTTCTACGATTTGACAAAGGAAGAAATCAGTCACTATGTTTCAACCGGCGAGCCTATGGATAAAGCGGGCGCTTACGGTATACAGGGCAAAGGGTGTACCCTTATCGAGAGCATCGAAGGCGATTATTACAATATTGTCGGATTGCCTGTGGCAAGAGTCGCTCGTGAAATAAAGGCAATCCAAAAAGAAAACGGTTTATATGAAAATAACTGAGTTAAAACAAATACTTTCACCGGAAGAGTGCTTTATTGTCATTTCACCGGAAAACAGACTTTATCTTACGGGGTTCAGTTCCTCGGACGGATATCTGCTTATAACAAAGGGCAAATCGCTTTTTTTGACAGATTCAAGGTATATTGAGGCTGCCCAAAAGCAATGCTGCGGCTGTGATGAAATTAAACTTTTAAAAGACGGTTTTGTTCAGATTAATGAGGAACTGAGAAAAGCACAGGTTAAATCACTGCTCTGCGAAGAAGAGAAGCTGACTGTTAAAGAATACAATTCGCTTTGCGAAAAGCTTGACATACCCGTTCATTACAAAAAACTTGATGAAGCAGTTCTTGCAATGCGAAGAAAAAAGAGCGTAAAAGAGAAAGATAAAATACTTGTTTCGCAAAGAATTGCCGAAAATGCGTTTGAAAAAATATTGGAATATATAAAACCCGGATTGACTGAAAAGGATGTCGCAACTCAGCTGGATTACTATATGTTAAAGGAAGGCGCACACGCGACCGCTTTTGAAACCATATGCGTTTCAGGTCCGAATTCGTCTTTACCTCATGGTGTGCCGGGAGGCCGGATAATACAAAACGGGGATTTTATCACTCTTGATTTCGGCGCCGAGGTTGACGGCTACCGTAGCGATATGACGCGAACCGTTGCCGTAGGTTTTGTAAATGAAAAGATGAAAGAAGTTTATCGCGTAGTGCTGGCAGCCCAGGAAGCTGCAATAGCATCATACCGCCCCGGGCAGTCCTGCGCTTTGGCAGATAAAGCCGCAAGGGATTACATAGCAAATGCGGGCTACGGCGAATACTTCGGTCATTCAACGGGTCACGGCGTAGGTATAGATATTCATGAAAGTCCGTTTGTTTCACCCAAGTCAAAGCAAACTCTTGCCTACGGTGATATTGTGACTGCCGAACCCGGTATTTATTTACCCGGCTTGTTCGGGGTACGTATTGAGGATATGGTTTACATAACCGAAGACGGAAATGAGAATTTAACCGAAACTTCAAAAGATTTGATAATTTTATAACAGCGAACGGGAGGATGTTTTATGCTTAACATTGCGCTTATCGGTACTTGGCATGTTCATTTTGACGGCTACGCAAGGCATGCCGCCGGCAGAGAGGACTGCCGCATAACCGCTTTGTGGGACTGCGAAGAAGGCGCAGGCAGAGCGGTAGCGGAAAAATACGGCTGTGACTTTATTGCCGATTACGATGAGCTCTTGAAAAGAAAAGATGTTGATGCCGTTATGGTTTGTACCTCGACTGATATGCATAAAGATGTGATTATCAAAGCGGCAAATGCAGGAAAGCATATTTTTACCGAGAAGGTGCTGTGTTTTAATAAAGCGGACGCTGTTCAAGTGAGTCAGGCAGTTAAAAACAGCGGCGTAAAGTTCTGTATTTCGTTCCCCTGGCGTTCAAGAGGTGATTTCCTTTGGATAAAACAGGCGGTGGACAGCGGACTTATCGGCAAAGTCAACTATATACGCATGCGCAATGCCCACAACGGCGTAACATCCGGCTGGCTTCCGGAAACTTTTTTTGATAAAGAAAAGTGCGGCGGCGGTGCAATGATGGACCTTGGCGCACATTCGATGTATTTTCTTAACTGGATAATGGGCAGACCTTTGAAGGCTTCTTCCGCCTTTACAAATGTCAGAATTGACAGTGTTGAAGATAATGCAGTAACAGTTCTCACCTATGAAGGCGGAGCTGTCGGTGTAAGTGAAACCGCTTTTGTTTCAGAGCATTGTCCGTTTGAACTTGAGGTGGTCGGGGATAAGGGAACAATTCTGTCCGGCGGATTTATGGATAAAACATGCTATAATACCGGCGACGGCTGGGTATTTCCCAAGGTTTTACCTTCAAAGCCGGAACCGCTTGATATGTGGGTTGACGGTATTCTTAAAGGCAGTGAAATTCCGTACACGATAGAGGATGCCGTATCGCTGAGCGAAACAATGGAAATGGCTTATGCGAATATAATTTAAGAAACCGGGTTTAAAAGATGATTGAAAATATCCGAAAAGCTCTTTTTAAAAAATTCGGCAAAGAAAGCTCTGCAGGCAGAGTGATTGACAAATTATTCACAAAAGAAATAATTACATATTTTATCTTCGGCGTACTTACAACGCTTGTTAACTGGGCGATTTACACAGTTCTTGTGCATTTTGCCGGTGTCAGTATCACATTCAGTAACTCCGTTGCCTGGGTCGGCGGAGTGTTGTTTGCTTTTGTTACCAACAAAATCTGGGTTTTTGAAAGTAAAAGTCTGAGGATCAAGACGGTTTTCAGGGAACTTATTGCGTTTGTTGCCGCAAGGGCGGCGACAGGAGTGCTTGAAATCTTCGGTGTACCTCTGCTTGTAAAAATCGGGCTGAGTCAAACCATTTTCGGCGTTGAAGGCGCACTTTCAAAGGTAATAGTTTCCGTTGCCGTTATTATTCTGAACTATGTTTTTTCAAAAATGATAGTCTTCAAAAATTCAAAAGAGAAAGGGGCTGACAGTATTGTCGGAGAATAATGAAAACATATTAGATGAAAATACATTGGATGATATTCAAACCGATAATCAACCCGAAGAAGAGTTTGATGATGATAAGCTATGTTCATTTTGTCATCAAAGAGGCAGGGCGCCGGGTGATGTATATTGCGGGACCTGCAAATCGAAGCTTATAAAAACCGGAATACCTTTCCCCGCATGGTGTCTGGGTATAATAACGGTTATCTTATCGATTATCGCTTTTGCATATTCCGGTATTCTTGCAGCACCGTCAATTCAGGTGCTCAAAGGCGATATGCAGATGTTCAGACATAACAGTTTTTCGGCATATACTATGTATAAAAATGTCCAAAAGGTTGCCGACGATATCAACACGTCCCTTGACAAAAAAACAGTTGCCAGGGTTGGTTGCAACGCTAAACTGAAGCTTACCAAATCAATTGCCGCTTGTCGTTCGCCGCTTGACGCCGCTTCGACAATTCAGTCGGAGTATACAGACAGGTCTCTTGATTTTGCCAACAACAACAAAACGCTGAAAGGGTATGCGGCAATATTTACAAGATACCAGAATACATACACTGCTCTTAATGACAGTATTCAGCTTCTTAACAGTGAAAACCCGGATTATGAGGCTGTACTTAAGTCCTTTGAAGAGAGCAGAGGCAAAAAAAACGTTGACGAAATATTCCTCGATTACCTTATCTGCTCTCTTGCCGAAAATTCGGATTTTACAAGTAAGAGAATTTTAACCTGTTATGAGGCTCTTGACAAGGCGGCGAAGAAAAGCGGCGAAGATTACTCATGGCTTTATTATGTCGGTTATGCAAACGCTCTTTATAAAGCTAAAAAGTATGATGAGGCTCTTTCATTTATTGACGATGTTCTTAAAAGAAATGAGAGCAGCAACACTGCCGCAGGTATGAAGATGAAGATAAGTGTTGTCAAAGGCGATATTGATACGGCGCAGGCAGTTTATGACCGTTTTGAAAAGCGTAACGGAATGATTGATGCGACATATGTGCTGAAAACTTACCTTCTAAGAGCTAAGAATGACTCAAAGAATGCAATGAAGACGGCTAAGCAAGCGTATGAAAAGTATCAGTCCGTGCCTGAAGTTTATCGTCAGCTTGCGATTTGTTATCTGATTGACGGCGATTATGACAACGCATATCAGAATGCGTTTCTTGCTAATGATGCGGCGTATTGCCTTTATTACTACTACGGCGATTCATCCGGCTACACCGAGGAACTGAGCGCAACAGCCTACCTTGCCGCAAAGCTTTGCAAAGAATACGGCAAGGGAACAGCGGAAAGCGCTCAGTACATTGATAACATCATTTCTTCATACCCCGGTGAAATCAAGTGGGAAAAGGTCAACGCTGTTATTGACGGTAAAATGACGGTAAAACAGGTGTTTACGGAAGGGGACTGTGATATATTATGAGAGCAATTTATACTATCTGCAAATATTTCCTTTGCCCCGGCGCCTATGTTCACGCATTTTGGGAACAGCTTATGTGCCGTATTCTTAAGCTGCCGGTTGAAACAAAAAAATATTTTGGAAACGGTATAGACGGCGGCCATGTTAAGCATGCTCCTGCTAAAAATGAAGTCAGCGCTTTTCTGATTGCGTGCATACCCGGATTTGTTAATTTTATAACCGGGGTGTGGTTCTTCCTTGCGGGGTTTATGAATTTGCGCTTTATGGGCATAACGGTATATGACAGTATTCCTATCTTTGTCGTTTCGATTGTTTTGATTTATTTCGGAGTATCATTTCTTTGCAATATTTTTCCCCTTCGCGAAGACATTGCGACATTCTGGACACTTGCATACAAAAGCCCTTTCAGCGGAAAGATGCTCGTTTTAAGGGTTATTGCGTTTATACCGGCTCTTATAACAAAAATCGGCGCTTTTGCGCAGCATTACTGTATTCCGGAACTGTTTTGGGCTGCGTTTATTGTGCTTGCTTTTACCGTACTGAGATAGTGGGACAGATAATTACAATAACCGAGAGACCTGAGCTCAGCGGAGTTTATTCACTTCCTGACGGCGGTATTGTCGGTAACGGCGATTTGGCTGCGATTTTAGGTAATGCCGAAAACGGACTCAGAATATATTTAAGTAAAATCGATCTCTGGGAGGGGGTAGGTCACCACGATAAGGGCGGGCTTCGCCCTTTGGGATGGGTTGATATACCGGTAAGCAAAGAGGCATATGCAAACTATCAAGTGAAGGTCGATATGCTTAAATGCTTTATGGAATGCCGTTTTGTAAATAAAAACGAGAACTATTCATTTAAAATCACCGTTCCCAAAGGGGAAAACTCTCTGATTATCGAAAGCACGGGGAATATGCCTTTTGAGCCTGTTCTTACTGTATTTCAAGGCGAAACAACAGGCAGAAAAGGCAGTTTCAGTAAAGACGGGATTGATTATATATTCAGAAGCTTTGACAGCGACGAATGTACATTTAAAACTCATATTGTTGCCGGTATGAAAAAAATCAACTCCGGTCTTGCGTATTTGTTTACTGCCACAAATCACGATTTAGGTAAAGAAAACGATGACGGACTGACAGATTTTGTTGTCGTCAGAGTTTCCCGAATGGATATAAACGGCATAGCACAGCTGCTTAATGAACATAATAAGCTGTGGGCAGAATTCTGGAGCAAATCCTCTGTGACCTTGTCCGATAAGTTTATTGAAAAAAGATGGTACGCTTCACTTTATTATATCGCTGTCAGTTCAGGAAACAGGCGGTTTGCACCGGGACTGTTCGGCAACTTTGTCACTGTTGAGTATCCGTCGTGGCACAGTGATTACCATTTGAATTACAATTACCAGGCGCCGTTTTACCATGTCTTTTCATCCAATCATCCTGAGCTTTCGGATACATATCATGTTCCGCTTGAGGAGTTTATGGAAAACGGTCGCAAAGACGCCGAAAAATTCGGCTGTAAAGGCATTATTCTGCCTGTAGGTATCGGACCAAAGGGCATTTATACGGAGTATACGCCATCGCTGCCGCACTGGTTCAAGCGTTTGTATCTCGGGCAGAAGAGCAACGCAATCCATCCGGCGGATATCATGGTTTTCAGGTGGAAGGCCACAAGGGATTGTGAATATGCCGAAAAGCACGCTTATCCCTACATAAAGGAATGTCTGCAGTTTTTTGAGGATTATGCTGTTGTTGAAAACGGCAGATATTCTGTTTGTGACGACTCTGCCCATGAGGTACCGATGTACCGCGAAGATTACCGTGAGGACAAATATCCGTTTGAAAAGGATAAAAACAATAATGTGACAATGGGTATGCTCAGGCTTTGCCTTGAAGTTGCGATTGATATGGCAAATGCCCTTGACAGGGACAAAGAAAAGGTAAAAATCTGGCAGAACATGCTTGATAATCTTTCGCCTTTTCCGGTTACCGTCAGACATTTTAAAAAAGTTTTCCGTTATACAGAAAAAGGTCAGCGCTGGGACGAAACCGGTGATGTCGGACTTCAGCATATTTATCCCGCAGGCTGTGTTTCACTGTCGTCTGATAAAAAACTGCTGAGAATTGCCCGCAACACATTCAACCAAAAAAAGAGAAGGGCTTTTTTTGACGGTAATGCGAACTCTTCATTTTATCCCATGGCCGCACGTTTGGGCATAGACCCGCATGAAATAATCAAGAAGCTGAAAAAGGCCAGAGCGGCATATGAAAAACAGAATCTCCTGTATGTTGACGGCGGGGGAGGGCTGGAATACTGTTCAATCGTTGGGTCAACCGTCAATGAAATGGCGCTTCAAAGTTTTGAAGGCTTTATAAGATTGTTCCCTTGTTGGGACGAAGAAATTGACTGTGAATATAAAACATTAAGGGCGGACGGTGCCTTCCTTGTTTCCTCACAGATTAAGGACGGACATATAGGAGAAACTGAAATAGTTTCCGAAAAGGGCGGCATGCTGAAAGTATTAAATCCGTTTGATAAAGCTTCAGTAAAGACCAAAAACGGCTTTTTAACCGTAAATGACAGCATGATTGAAATTTCAACCGATAAAGGCGACAGTATAATCATTACCGAATGTAAATAAGCGTGTTTTAAGTAAGAATTGAGGGAGTGTCATATTGAAAAAGGCAACAGCGTTTATCACGGCGATTGTTTTGTTACTTGCATCCTGCTATCCTGCTTTTGCAAACAGTGAAGAGCAAAAAGCGTTTCTTTACTCATTTTATGACAATAATATGCTTTTTCAGGCAAATGAGCCGGCAGTACTGGCAGGCAAAGCCGCAACAGGATGTCAAATTAAAGCTCAGCTGATTGACGGCGAAACCATATTATGCGAAAAAACGGTTACAGCCGGTAACGGCTTGTTTGAGGTAAGCCTTGACGCTCAGGCGGGAGGTTATAAGGAATACACAATAAAACTGTTTGAAAACGGTACTGAATTCAAGACCCTTTGCGGTGTTGTATTCGGTTACTTATGGCTGGCAAGCGGGCAGAGTAACATGGAACTGGCTTTGAACTATTCTTCAAAGTGGCAGAATATGGAACACTCCGGAGAATTCGGCAGTGAATGGACAAGGTTTTTATGCACCCCTCATTCGCCTATTGCGGATAAAGAGCAGATACCCGCTGTGCCTGTTGATGAAATCAAAGATTGCATCTGGGTTAAGGGATCGTCGGAACTTAGCGGCTCAGTCAGTGCAGTTGCGTTTTATTTTGCTCAGGAACTTGAAAAGAACCTCAATATGCCTGTCGGTGTTCTTGTCGTTTCCCTGGGCGGGTCAACAATCAACAGTTGGCTGTCGCGTGAAAGTATTGAAAACAGTGACAGCGCTATGGCAATTCTTAAAAGGTCAAACAGCTATGTTCCGCTTAAAAACTATAAAGGCGATAACACAAAAATGCATATTCTTATGTGTGCAAATTATAATATGCGCCTTTATCCGCTCAGAAGGTTTAATATTGCCGGTATGATATGGTATCAGGGAGAGTCGGAATTGCTCCTTAACAGCCAATACGGCGACTATACCGTCCTTTTTGATTTGCTTCAAAAAGATATTACAAAAACATTCGGGTATGAAAACGGTCCTGTTCCCGTTGTTTATTCAATGCTGGCAAGTTACAAATATGAAACCGAAACAAGGCATCTTCAACTGTTCAACGCCGAGCTTGCCGAAATTCAGAATCTTTCGCCCGATACGAGAGCTGTGGCGGCCATATACGACGTTCCTCTTGATTATGTTGAGGCGGTTCAGCCGATTCATCCGATTGTCAAAGAGCCCGTGGGGAGGCGACTTGCAAAATGCGCAGAAGGTCTGGTTTACAATAAAGGGAATGCTTGTTCTTCTGCATACATTAAGGATGTTAGAATAAAAGATGACGCTGTTTTGGTGTGTTTTAATAACGTCGGCGATGGGCTGACATCCTCAGTCAATACGCTCTATGATTTTGCTCTTTGTTCGCAGGATGGAGTATATTACAAAGCCGATGCCGAAATAATCTCACCCGATACCGTGAGAATTACCTGCCCTTATGTCAGTAATCCCAAAAGCGCAACTTACGCTGTTTCTCAGGTTAATCTTAACGCAAACCTTTATTCAAGCAAAGACGGCGAAAAATTCTTGCCGGTTGCGCCGTTTATAACCGACCGCAATTATTCCGGAAATTTGTATTATGAATTGCCGTGGACTGAGTGTGAAAGTGAAAAATACTGGCGCCAACCTGAGTACGATAACCTAACCGGTTTTTATGATTTATGGTTAACCGAAAACTGCAATTATAAAGTTTTGAAGACAAGCGCATTTAAAGGTGAGGCAGGGCTTAATGTCAGTGCTCCGGCAGGATGTTTTTCACTTTCTCAGGTGTATTCATTCAAAAATGAAGGCAAAAGCGTTTGCTTTCTTGAAACTTCGCCGGATTTTTCAAGATTCGGTACTTTAAGTGTTAACATAAGAAATAACGGCAGCAAAGATCTTGTAATAAGCGGTCTTGATATTAAAACCAACGGTGTTCTTTTTCTTGCGCCGACTGTTAACGGAACGGCTGATATCGGTATTCAAATACCTGCCGACGGGCAGTGGCACAAGGTTGAGTTTAACCTTAACAGAGCGTACGCCTTCGGCAACAGCAAAGGTCTTGTGTTAAACGGGAAAAAACATCTCAAAAATATAAAGTCTTTTGCGCTTCGTTTTTCAAGCGGTGATGATTCAGTATTTGATATTGACGAGTTTAATTTTGCTCCGGAAACGGAAAATCAAAAGAGTATTAAAGGTGTTTATCTTATCAAAGTGTTTGTAACTGTTTTTGACTATATTAAAAATGCGGTAAAAAGTTGCTGTTAAATCTGGAGGGATTTTTTTTGGCAGGTTCATCAAAGAAAAAAGCATCAAAAAAACCAACAAAAAAAGAAACCGTAGAAAAACCGGGGAAGGAAAATTCTGTCTCCACTGAGAAAAAGCCTCAGAGCGAATTTGCCTCGAAGCAGGTTTCGGCTGTTGCGCTTGTCGCCGCCGGGGTGCTTATTGCTTTTATCAATTTTTTTGAATTTGAAAAGGCATGGGCATTTCTGCATTTCGGAATGTTCAGAATTTTCGGTGTTTGCGCCTATCTTGTGCCTTTAATGCTTATCTATCTCGGCTTTGTGACGGCAAAGGGTGAAGGCATAAGCTCGGTTGCGGGCAATCTTGTTATGTTTGTTATCCTGTTTTTGCTTGTGTCCGGGGCGGTTCATGTGTTCGGCAGAAATGCGGAATATTTTGAGTCATATAATCTGACACAGCAGATAGAGGATGCATGGAACTCCGATTACATTCTGTCTAACGGCGGAATTTTCGGCGCTGTTGTCGGCGGACTTCTTTCAGCTGTTTTCGGCGTCAGGGGTACAAAGATTATTCTTGTTATTCTTATTATTGTTGCGGCAATGCTTGTCAGCGGAACAACCTTGTCAAAGCTTATTTATTATATCGTAAGGCCGATTAAAAAAGCGGGTCAAGCGACAAGTGAAAGAATAGAAAACAGCTCCAAAAATGCTGAAAAAAGGCATATTGACAACGAACAGAAACGGCAAAGAAAACAGGAAATTAAAGAAGCGGAAAAAATCGCTCAGCCCGGTTCAAGGAAAAAAGTGCCGGATTTATTGATACCGGTTGAAAATTCCGGCGAGGGACTTCCGGTTAGTATTACCATACCGAAACCGGGTGAAGTCAGCTCAGTTCAAGTGAGCAGTGCCGAAAATGGTGATAGCGAACCAACGGTGCAGCAGGAAGCGGGGAAAAAAGGCGCTGACGGCAATTCTCCCGAAATTCCGGCGCGAAAAGGCAGAAAAAAATCAAAAGCTATTCCGGATAGCAATACGGAAAACGAAGAACTCCTTCCCGATATACCGACATTCCATATATCAAGCGACATCGGAACAACTGTTTATACCCTGCCTTCAATTGAATGCCTTAAAAAAATACCCGTTTCCACCGCAGTCGACAGTATGTCGGAGATGAACAAGAGCGCAGATAAGCTTATTGACACGCTCGAAAGCTTTAAAATAAAGGCTGAAATCACAAATATTGTGCGCGGACCGTCTGTTACAAGGTTTGAACTTGTTCCCGATGCGGGTGTCAGGATTAACCGTATCACCGCTTTGTCTGACGACATTGCTTTGCGCCTTGCCGCTAAAAGCGTAAGAATAGAGGCTCCGATTCCCGGTAAATCCGCCATTGGTATTGAAGTGCCGAACAGTAATAAGGCTATGGTTTCTATCCGTGAAATAATTGATACAACCGAATATCGTACTAAGGCAAACAAGAGCAAGCTTAATGTAGCATTGGGCAAAGACATAACCGGCAACATTATTTGCGCCGATCTTGCCAAAATGCCGCATCTTCTTGTTGCGGGAACAACTGGCAGCGGTAAATCCGTTTGCCTGAATTCGATGATAGTGTCAATACTTTATAATGCAACTCCCGATGAAGTAAAACTTTTGATGATTGACCCCAAGATGGTTGAGTTTACTGTTTATAACGGCATTGCTCACCTTGAAATCCCCGTTGTATCGAATCCGAGGAAAGCCGCTGCGGCTCTTTCATGGGCTGTGAGCGAAATGGAAAGACGGTACAAACAGTTTTCAGATAATTCCGTCAGGGATATTGAAGGTTACAACAGGCTTTGCAATGATAAGCTCGGACCCGAAAAGATGCACCAGATTGTTATTTTCATTGATGAGCTGTCCGACCTTATGATGTCCTGCCCGAAAGAGGTTGAGGATTCCATATGCCGCCTTGCGCAAATGGCAAGAGCGGCAGGCATTCACCTTGTTATTGCCACTCAAAGACCTTCGGTAGATGTTATTACGGGCATAATAAAGGCAAATATCCCGTCGCGAATCGCTCTTTCTGTTTCGAGCGCGACAGATTCAAGAACAATTCTTGACAGAAGCGGTGCGGAAAAGCTACTCGGTAACGGTGATATGTTGTTTAATCCTGTCGGAGCTTCAAAGCCGACAAGGCTTCAGGGTTGCTATATTTCGGATGCGGATGTTGAAAAAGTTGTTCACCATGTAAAGAGCCAAATGACTTCAAGCTATGATGATGAGATAATGAAAGAAATTGAAAACAAAGCTGCTACTGCCGGTAAAAAGCAGGATGATGACGATGATGACAACAATGACCGTGACCCGATGTTTGACAAGGCGGTTGAGGTTGTGGTCACTGCAGGTCAGGCATCAACAACAATGCTTCAGAAAAAACTGAAATTAGGCTACGCAAGAGCATCAAGAGTTATGGACCAGCTTGAGGAGAGCGGAATTGTCGGACCTTCCGACGGAGCTAAACCCAGAGAAGTGAAGCTTACAAAACAGGAATGGTATGAGCGCAGAGCTCTAAGTGAAAGCTATGAGCCGTCACAAACTGTTTTTGATGATGAAATCCCGGGTGAAGATACCGCAACGCAGGTTGATATGGATTTTTCCTTTGACGATGATGACGCAGATGAATCAATCGAAGAGTTTGATGGCGATTTTTGAGAAAAACAATAAAAATCATGTTTAATGAACGGTAATAAAGGAAAAAAGAAGTTAAGAATTACGGTTTTAATACTATCGGTCGTCTTGGTAACGGTTATGTTTGCCCTTGACCGTGCCGGAGTCGTTGATTTTGATGGCGACGGCGTTTTTTCGGATTTCGAAAATTCTGACATTTTGACAGTCAGTTTTCTTGATGTAGGTCAGGGAGATTGTGCTTTTATACAAAGCGGCGGTGAAACAATGATGATTGACACCGGCGAAAATTCGGCTTTTCCCGTTGTTGAAGATTTTGCGGACAGTAATAATATTGACTGTATTGATTACATAATCGCAACCCATTTCGACTCTGACCATACGGGAGCGCTGAAAAGAATTGTTGAAAGCTATGAGGTTAAAAACCTTTTCGTTTCCAACGCTTATTCTTCATTTAATAGTTCGGCGTTTACGGACTGTGTAAACACAGCAAAAAAGAACGCCACAAAGGTTGTAACACTTTCAGGCGAGGGCAGTATTTCATTTGGCAACGCTGTGGTGAATACTTTTGCTCCTTCATATGAAACCGAAAATGAGAATGATTTGTCAATTATTGCAAAGGTTGTTTTTAAGGATACATCTTTTCTCTTCACCGGGGATGCCGAGAAAGCGGAGGAAAACCTGCTGATTAAAAACGGATTTGATCTTAAAAGCGATGTGCTGAAAGTGGCTCATCACGGCTCGGATACATCTTCTTCTCAGCCGTTTCTTAAAGCGGTTTCACCGCAATTCTTCGTGATTTCCGTCGGTGAAAACAACGATTACGGTCATCCGAATGAAAAATGTCTTGACAGACTTTATGAATTTACCGACAGGATTTACCGCACCGATATTTGCGGCACCGTTACTGCTGTTTCTGACGGTGCGGCAATTACTTTCTCAATAAAAAATTAATCTGCGACCTCATTCTGAAGCCGCAGATTTGATTATTAAGGAAACGCTGATTATTGTAAAATATCAAAGTCAAAGTATTTCTTTTGCAGTTTTGCCTGTCTGTCACTGATAAAATCAAGAGCTTTAGCTGCGTCCGCTTTCTCTTCATCTGTGCCGGTAACGTATTCTTTCATAAGCCTTCCTTCTTCAAAAGCAATTTCATCGTGAATCGGGAAGTAGTTTTTCAGAAGGAAGCAGGCGTATCTGACAAGCCTCGCTTCACCGACAAGGCGCCACTCCGCGCTGATTGTATCAATTGCGACGGAATAGTAATCCTTTATAGAATTAATCAGTTCGACTCTGTCATTTTTCGGCGCAAATACCATAGTGGCGCAGATAAAAGCGTTTCTGTTTGAGTCATATGACGAGTGGCTGTCGGTGCTCCCTACAATGGGATATTTAAGCCCTTTGGCGCGGTCTTCGTAATACTTCTGGGTCTGGAAGCCGTTGTGCTCATAATAGTTCTCGCCGCCGAGAACCTCAAAGGCATCGAACATCTTGTTTTCGGTCAGGTAAGCGGTGAACGGCTCCGATGAATGGTACATATCTGAAATCCATGTCGGGTGCGGAAATATAGCGAGACCATTTGCTTTTCTTATTTCATCAAAGGCAAATTTACACATTGCCGCAGGAATAGCATCAATATAGTCAGGTGCGTGAAGTTCAGAAGCGATTTCTCTGATTTTTGCCTCATATTCCTCGTTTGTCATTGTGTCGGGGCATTCACCGTTAAGCGAACGGTATTCCTTGCCGTTGCCGACTTCTTCCCATTGCGGACCATCGCACAGAGCATTTACACTGTATTCGCCGCCGAAATTAACAATATGAACATTTTCTTTACCTTCGATGCGGGGCAGGTGAACCTCTTCGCCGCAGACAATGTTCAGTGAAACGGGAACATCGGCATAAGCCTTTATAGCATCAAGCGAAGGATAATACCTGCGGTGATCTGAAATAACCATAAAATCATAGCCGTATTTTCTGTAGTTTGCACAAACCACTTCCGGTGTTTCGTGACCATCGGATTTGTTGGTATGCATATGAAGGTCGCCTATAAACGGAATCCTTCCGGCAAGGTCGCTGTTAACGGCATAGACGCAAAACTGAGCGATTCTTTTATCATCGTCGCCGAAAAATCTGATAAAATACTGTTGTTCTCTTTTAAATGTATGTTTAACTTTAATGCAACCGCTGTCACTGCACCGGACAGTGTAATATGTGTAATCGGCTGTTGAAGGGAACTGACTCAATGTTCCTGTTTCAAGTCCGCAGACTGCGCACTTGTATTCACTGCCGGGGGTAAAAATCTGCCTGCCGCCCAAAGGTCTTATAGTTATCTCCGCCTCTTTGCCGACTGTCAGTACCTTTGGAAAAATATCAAAGTTATTGAGTTCGTCATTTTTTTTGTATGCCGTAATAATCCCTTCTTTCGTTTTATTTGAATCTATTATACTGTCAATGAATGTTTTGTCAACATAAAAAAAGGAAGTGTTTTGAATTGAAATTTGAACCCGAATTATTGAAATTTGAAAACGGTGAAGAGGTAACAAGAGAAAATTTTGAAAAGAGAAGAAAAGAGTTAATTAATATCCTTGCCTGTGAAAGCTACGGCTTTCTGCCGCCGGTTTACGGTAAGCCGGTGAGTAAAACTGTATCTTGCGAAAAAAACGGCAGAATGTTTTGCGCGGGACATATCGAGTACCTTGAAAACGAAGTTAGCTTTGAAACCGAAAAAGGGCAGTTTACTATTCCGTACAAAATGTTTATTCCGGACAGTGACAAGCCTGTTCCTCTGTTTTTGTTCCTTAATTTTGATAAGTATCACTTTACAAAGTATTTTCCTGTTGAAGAAATAACCGACAGAGGATTTGCCGTAGCGTACATTTGGTACGGTGATATAACAAGCGACGACGGAGATTTCACAAATGGATTGGCGGGTATGTTCACCCGTCCGGAAGACGGTACGGGATTCGGCAAAATCAGCCTGTGGGCATACGGAGTTTCAAGAGTTCTTGACACCCTCTATGATGATGAACGCTTTGACAGGGACTCTTTTGCCGTTATCGGCCACTCGCGCCTTGGCAAAACCGCACTCTGGTGTGCGGCAAACGATGAAAGAATAAAGTTTGCAATTTCAAATAATGCCGGCTGTGCAGGCGACGCTTATGAGAGAATCAAGCATGAGGGAGCGGAGAGAAATAAAGACATTTGCAAAAATTTTCCGTTTTGGTTTTGTGAAAACAAATTCAAATATGTTGATTCACCTGAGAAAACGCCCTATGACAGTCATTTTCTTCTGGCTGCGATTGCACCGAGATTTGTGCTGACCGGTGCGGCTTCTCTGGATGAATGGGCTGATCCGTATTCACAGCAGCTTAGCTGTATCGGCGCAACACCGGCGTATGAACTTTTTTCCCTTAAGGGTTATGTGGGTAAAACCGAACAGGCGAATGTCGGGGACAGCTTTGAAGACGGCGAAATATGTTTTCATTTAAGACACGGGAAACATTTTCTGTCAAGGAACGATTGGAATATTTATATGAATATTATTTCAAATAAGAGGAATAAATGATTGCAAAAAGTTGATAATATGTAAAAAATGTTGCAACAAATGAATATTTATACTATAATTGAGCAATGAATATGTATCCAGATTCTTGAAATTTTTTATCCGGAGGGGTAATGAACAGTTTTTTGACATTCGGCGAATGGTACTCACAAACCTTTGCAACATTTTACAGGTGCTTTATTAAAGAGAACCGCTACCGTCTTCTTATTGAAGGTGTCGGCGTAACGATAAAGGTTTCGCTTTTGGCAATAGCGCTTGGTATTGTTATCGGTTTTTTAATTGCGACATGCAACCTTTCAAATAATAAGTTCCTGAACGCAATCGGCAGGATTTACACAGGTGTTATCAGAGGTACGCCGTCCGTAACTCAGCTGATGATTATTTATTTTGTTATTTTTGCCACAATCAAATGGCCTAAATGGATTATTGCCTCAATTGCTTTCGGTATTAATTCCGGAGCGTATGTATCCGAGATAATCAGAGCCGGCATTTTGTCTATTGACAGGGGACAGACTGAAGCCGGGCGTTCTTTGGGTCTTTCGGGCGCACAGACTATGTTTCGTATTGTTTTGCCTCAAGCGGTTAAAAACATTTTTCCGGCTCTGTGTAATGAATTTATTGTGCTTATAAAAGAAACGGCGATTGTCGGTTATGTCGGACTTATGGATATTCAGAAAGCGGGCGATTTTATAAAAAGCTCAACCTTTGAAGCTTTTATGCCGCTGATTGCTACAGCCATCATTTATTATGTCATCATTAAACTTCTAAATATCGGCCTTAAAAGAATTGAAGAGGCATTAAGAAAATCCGATATCCGGTAAGGGGGAGCAAAGTGATACAAATCAATAATCTGAAAAAATCATTTGGAAATCACAATGTCCTTAACGGGATAACGGAGCATATTTCTCAGGGTGAAGTTGTGTGTGTTATCGGCCCTTCCGGTAGCGGAAAGAGTACCTTTCTTCGGTGCATCAACCGTCTTGAGGAAGCGACAGACGGTGAAATTCTTGTCGATGGTGAAATGATAAATGCTCCGAAGGCGGATATTGATCGCATTCGAAGCAAAATGGGAATGGTTTTTCAGCAGTTTAACCTTTTCCCTCATATGACTGTTAAAAAGAACATTATTCTTGCGCCCACACTTGTTAAAAAAATGAGCGAAGCCGAGGCAGATAAGAAAGCAATGGAGCTTCTTAAAAGAGTCGGGCTTGAAGATAAGGCGTCTGCTTATCCCAATTCGCTTTCAGGCGGGCAAAAGCAGCGCGTTGCCATTGCACGTGCGCTCGCCATGGAGCCCGAAATAATGCTTTTTGACGAGCCGACTTCAGCCCTTGACCCGGAGATGGTCGGTGAAGTTCTGGATGTTATGAAGAATTTGGCTAAAGCAGGTATGACAATGCTGATTGTAACCCATGAGATGGGTTTTGCCCGTGAGGTTGCAACCAGGGTTTTGTTTATTGATAATGGTGTTGTGGCGGAAAGCGGAACACCTGAAGAAATTTTCACAAATCCGCAAAATGAAAGAACAAAATTATTTTTAAGCAAAGTTTTATAAACGCAAAAAAGTGCATAAGCACATTAATAAATGGAGGAATTATGAAAAAGATTATCAAAATTCTCAGTATTGTTATGGTACTTGCAATTGCGGTCTGTTCCCTTGCTTCATGCGGTACAGATAACGCAGTAACCGCCGAAGCGGGCAAAGCTGACGAAGCGACTCAGGCAAATCAGGCAAAGTCCGGTGACCTTATCTTCGGTACAAATGCTGAATTTCCGCCTTTTGAGTATGTCAGCGCAGCCGGAGTTATCGATACCTTTGACGGTATTGATATGCAAATTGCGAAGAAAATTGCCGAGGATAACGGTTATACTCCGAAAATTTCAAATATTGAATTTGATTCTCTTATTATTTCACTGCAAAAGGGTCAGATTGACGCAATTATTGCCGGTATGACCATTACTGAAGACAGAAAAGAAAGCGTTGATTTTTCAATTCCATACTACACCGCAACCCAGGTTATGATTGTTAAGGACGGAAGTGAAATCAAAAAGGCCGCCGACATGGACGGCAAAACAATTGCCGTTGTCCAGGGTTATACAGGTGAAACCGTTGTTGAGAAAATGGGCTACGAACATGTATCATTCAAAAAAGGCACCGAATGTATAATGGAACTTGTTAACGGCAAGTGTGATGTTGTTGTTATTGACTCTGCAACGGCTCAGAAATATGTTGCCGATAACGACGGACTTGTCATTGTGGAAGACGAGAGCGCATTTGAAAACGAAGAGTACGGTATCGCCGTTAAAAAAGGCAACACACAGCTGCTTGATAAGATTAACGCGTCTATAGAGACTATGCTTGCGAACGGCACAATTTCAAGCTGGGCTGCGCAGTATACCGATAATCTTTAAGTTTAAAGGTTAAAGAGCCTTGTCGCATTCTGCCAAAGAATTTTTTCGCTGTCCTCTTTCGGCAGGTGAAGAGAGTTAAAGTATTCAAGCTCTTCCTCGGGGTGCCACATCGGATAATCTGTGCCGAAAAGTACTCTGTCGGGTCCGTAGGTATAAATCAGCTTTTTGAATACCTCCGGTGTTAACCAGAATGAAGAGGATGAACAGTCAACATAAAAGTTTTTATATCCGAAAAGCCGGTTTGTTGCTTCTTCCCAGATTGACCAACCGCCGAAATGGGCGCCGATAATCGTCAGATTTTTGAAATTCTCGATTATCGGGATCAGTCTGTTTGGGTTTGAATAATCATATCTTTTATCGCCTGTGTGAATGAGTAACGGCAGCTGAGCTTTTTCACATTCTTCATATATTTTCAAGCATTTTGGGTCGTCAAGCTGAAATCTCTGAATATCGGGGTGCAGCTTGACACCCTTTAATTTTAGTTTTAATATGTTTTCTACTTCACCTGCCATATCTTCACAATCAGGGTGAAGAGTACCAAGACCAATGAGCCTTCCTTTGTGTTCCTCGACGGCGGCGGAAATAAATGAATTGATGGATTTAACCTGAGCAGGTGTTGTCGCAACGGACTGGACGATTGAGATGTCTATACCCTTTGAATTTTCGAGAAGCGTTGAAATGCGCCCGTCAAATCTTATTGGTACATCATAGAACTTGCCGGTTGCGCCGGACGCCTTTTCTGCAATTTTATCGGGATATATGTGACAGTGTGAATCTATAACCACTTTTTGCCTCCTGTTTTCGCCTATTCTGTTTAAATAGAGCATTCAAATATGCCGGTTTCATATTCGTGAATGCTCTGCGCTCGCCCGATTGAATGAAAGCCGTATTTTTCATATAGACCTATTTCGTCGGAAGACACGAACACTTTGCCGTATCCTTCGTTTTTGGTAATTCGTTTAGCTTCTTCAATCAATACGCCCGCATATCTGTGACCCCTGTATTCAGGGAATGTGTATACAAAGCCAATCCAGGGCTTTTTTGTGTCGTCCGGTATTTCGTCAAAAGGCACAAGCGTGCAGTAGCAAACAAGGGAGTCGCCGTCAGTTAACATAAGAATTCTTGATGGTGAGCCGAATGCTTTTTCAACTTCGTCTTCCATTACCAGACGCGCGAGGTATCCGCCTGCATCCCAATCGGATTTCGCTATTTTTTTGCCCCATTCAAGTTGAACCGATCTTTCCAACTGCATAAGTTCGATGATAGTCACAATTAAATGTTGCTCCTTTTTAAAATAAAAGATTATCGCCGTTGTCGCTTGTTTTACGGCAACGGCATTGAAATATAGGCTTTCGATAAATGTTTTCGGAAAATCAAATATCAAGCCTTACAATATCATCAATGGTTTCTCTTTTAACAGCGATATAGTCCTGACCGTTTGAAAGCATTACAACCGGAGGTCTTGGAATACGGTTATAATTAGATGCCATTGAGTAGTTATAAGCACCGGTAGTACACACCGCTATAATATCGCCGCGTTTTGTTGAAGACGGCATTTTGACATTTTCCTGAATAATGTCACCGCTTTCACAGCATCTGCCCACAACGCTGCACATCATATCACATTCTTCATTCATCCTGCCGGCATTATATACCGTGTATTCCGAGCCGTAAAGGGCAAAGCGAATGTTATCGGTCATCCCTCCGTCAACGGAAACATAGTTTTTATAGCCTGTTATTCTCTTGACGGTTCCTGCAGTGTAAAGCGTCATACCGGCGTCTGCGGCGATGCTTCTGCCCGGTTCAAAGGCAACTACCGGCATTTTTATTCCGACTTTTTCAGCCGCTTTTTTCGCATGCTCACCGACTTTTTGAATGTTGGAAGCTATGTCAATCCCGGCATCGGTTTCAACATACTTAACGCCGTATCCGCCGCCTATATTGAATATTTTTGCCTCAAATCCCGTTTCTTTTTTTACACAGGCGATAAAATCGAACATTACATCAACAGCGTCAAAAAATACCTGTGAATCAAAGCACTGTGAGCCTACATGGCAGTGAAAGCCCAAAAGGTTGATATTTTTAAGGCTCAGTGCTGTTTTGGTGATTTCAAGTGCCTGACCGGTTACAATCGCAGTGCCGAATTTTGAATCGACTTTGCCGGTTGCAACAGCTTCAAATGTATGAGGGTCAATGCCCGGCGTTATCCTTAAAATCACATTCTGGGTTTTTTTATGCTTGGGGGCGATTTCATCAATGACATAAAGTTCTTCGGCATTGTCAACAACAAAGCAGCCGACACCGCTGCTCATTGCATAATCAATGTCCCAATCGGTTTTGTTGTTGCCGTGGAACCACATTTTGTCTCCCGGAACACCGGCTTTTAAGGCAGTGTTTATTTCACCGGGTGAAACAACGTCGATATTAAGCCCTTCTTCAAAAGCAATCTGAACAATTCTTTTGAACGAGGCGGCCTTTGATGCATAAAGTACAATGCCTTTGTCGCCGAAAGCTTTTTTTACTGCATTAATATAAGTGCGGCATTTTTCCCTGATCTTGTCTTCATCAAAAAGATACAGTGGAGTGCCGTATTTTTCGGCAAGTTCGGTGGTATCCCTGCCGGCAAAACAGAGTCTGCCGTTGTCAGACTGCGAAATGTTGTCACATATAAATTCTTTCATGCGGATTTTTTCCTCAAAGGTTTTTGATTTCGTACCAAACCGTCAGATATTTACTTAATCAGATTCTG
>JAILFM010000060.1 GCA_024697575.1 Clostridiales bacterium | reverse complement strand
CTCAAAGTGAACTTACCATAATAACCAAATCCAAGGACCTTTGCTCATATATTTTCACTGTTACTCAAAAATCTCCGAAACAATTCCGTTTTCAACAATATCCAGCGCAAGATTCTGCAACCGGCTTGTAAATGTAAAACGGAATTGTTTCGGAGATTTTTGAGTAACAGTGAAAATATATGAGCAAAGGTCCTTGGATTTGGTTATTATGGTAAGTTCACTTTGAGTTTTGTTCATATTATATTCTTCATATCATTAAAGCATTTATTAACAATATCAATATGGTTTTGCGAATCGTAATGTCCGAACATATTTAAACATATAAAATGTCTAAAGCCACCACCTGTATCAAAAGAAACAGGGCCAAAGTTTGTGAAACTTTTTGAGAAATGATTGTATTTCGTTGAGAATTTACAACTTGAATCAGGAAGTTCCCATATTGGAAAATAATCAGTAGTGTTTGATGCTGTTTCCCAGTTTATCGACAGTTCTATTATAGGGTCATTGATATTATCGTTGAACACTCTACAATAAGAAACATCCCAAAAAATAGAACATCCCAATTATTCGTTCCATACTACAACATCTAATCTCGGATTATTGTCAAGGAATCTATTTAAATTGATGTAATTCTCTTTTCTTTTTGAGGGTAGTATAAGCCTTTCCCATATTTTATTCCTCAAATAACGATAAAAACAATGTCATTTTATTCATTAATTCGTCATACCGCTCAACCATTTCATTGACATCATTTTCATTCATCGCATGTACAATCCCATCTCTTAATTTCTTGGCTGACTTTGTACCTTGTTTTTTATATTGACCTGAGCCACCAAATATTTCATTTAATGTATGCCTTTCAATTTCAAGCCCATATAAAGCTATAGCACTTGGGATTTGTTTCATACTTAAATCAACGTATTTTTTAGGGTTGTATTTATTCTCATACTTTAAATATCCTTCAAGGATTGTTTTACAAGCAATATCACATAATGTAAATTTGTCGATAAATAAATTTCGCATATCGACTACTTGCTCATTTGTAATTGTTTCAAGTGCTTTTTCCAGCCTTTTTCGTGCAAGGGATAAAGTAGGTTTACGTTTTTTCTTTTTAGCTATAAAAATCACCTACTATCGTCCGCCTACAGGCGGAATTAATAACGCCTGCGGGCGGGAATTATGCTCCGCATATCCTTGTGTTGATTAGAGATTATTGCGGTAAACTGTTCTTATCAGAGATAACTCTGCGTAAGATTATTGATTTGAAGATTAAAGATTTCAGATTTCAATCCACAAAACGGGACGAACACAGTCATAACTAGTATATACACGGTAGCCAAGGTTGTAGATGTCGCCGTCATAGTTGACACGTGCAGCGTAGTTAGTATCGTAACCGGGCGAGCGCAACCACCACCAACAGGTGGCTTTGCCACCTTTGGTATAGCTTGAACTTGTGTATGCGCCCTGCTTAATTGCGTAAGCTGTGGGAACACACATTCTGTCGTCATCGGAAGAAAAATACTTTTTCGCTTCATTGATGCTCAGCAAGAAAACCTTGTCTTTTGTTTCATTGCCAGGGCTTGTGCTGTAACTCGGGTTGGCATCTGCTGTAACCTTGGTTTCTGCTAAAATGGTTTGCTCACCCTTATTAAATGCTTCGTTAATAAACGTTTCGTTTAACCATTTACGAAGTGAGCAAGTTTCCCATGTAACGGAAGTATATTCTGTGTTATATTCCTGACAGTCAAGTGCTTTTTCACTTATAATTAACGCTTTCCCATCCTTGACTTCAAGAACTCTCCACTCTATTTCTTCTTTATTTTCAGAATTGCTTTGATAGTAATTACCGAATTTTACAAGACTTCCAACTTTTATATTTTTGAATATGTCACCATAAAGTGATTTGCCTATCTTTTTGATTTGTTTGTCTGTGTCCTTATATCCCGAAATTGTGCTGAATAAGGCGAGAGCATTTTCCTCTTCATTACTTTCCATGAATTTTAATGCTCTATTATAAACATTTTTATTTACGGTTTCTGTATCGCCTGTTTCTTTCAGTATAGCATAAGCTTCATCATATTTTTCTGCATCAAGAAGGTCGGCAGCTTCTTTAACTTTTGTCAACCCTATTTGATCTTGAGTGTCTTTATAATTGGCATACTTTCCGAAAAGAGAATATGCTTCACTGTAGTTGCCTGAATCTGCCGCCGCAAGTGCTTTTTTATAGTTGCCGGCGGGAAAGATAACGGTATTCAGAACAATCAGAAATACTATCAACGCCGCGACAATCGGGCCGCATATCATAGCGATTTTTTTGTTTCTTGCTCTGGCTTTTTCGGCGGCAATTCTTGCTGCCGCGGCTATGCGTTTACGCTCTTCTTCCGCCTTTTCTTCCGCAATCTCTATATCTCTGATTTTTGAAGTGCATTCGTCAATCTTTGTGCGGCTGTCTTTCCAGTCGATTATCGACTTGAAGAGTTTTATTGCCTCTGCGTTTGATTCTTTGGAATCATTTGAAATCTTAAGCTTTGCATCGTCATAAATGGCATTTTTGCGAGCTTCTTCACGCTTTTTAAGGCACAAGCTTACTTTCTCATTCGCATCCTTAAAGCCTTTTATAGAATTAAAACTTTCAGCCGCTTTTCTGAAATCCGATTCCGTTTTTGCGCTTCGCATTTGAATCAACGCATCATTATAAACGCCCTGCTTACGGGTGTTTTCATTGCGATCGTTAATGTGCGCTATATATCCGCGCATTTCATTTTCAAGCGCTTCATCGCCGAATCTTATGACTTTGGCGAAATTGTCACTGCGGTCAAAAGGCTGAGCACAGTCGGCAAGCTGTTTTCTGGTTTTTACCTGAAGCTCCGCCATAAGTTTACCGAGATAAGCCTCGGCGTTTTTGGGGTCCGAATCAAGAACCTTTTCGCAGTAAATATTTGCGTCATTCCACTTGCCGTCTTCAAGAAACATAAATACCCGTTCAAGCAACGGAGCTACCGAAGCGGAAGCAGCAACAGTGTTATTGACAACCACGGTTTCTTTCACAACCTGTTTCGGTTCATCAACCGCAGTGATTTTCTTTATGCCCCTGATTAAATCCTGCATAAAACCGAGTTTGCTCATATCCTGCGCCTGAAGGTGGCTGAACTCTTCGGGCAAATCATAAGGATCCATATCCTGATAGGCAGGAATAAGCGTTTTTTTCGCGCCGGATTTTATGAGTGACAGGTAGCGGCTCCACTCGTTTTTGACCCAGACGGCGTTAAAATGTCTCGCCTTTGTGCCGAGCACAACCATTACCTTCGCGCTGTTAAGCGCGGCAAAGATATACGGTTCATAAGCTGTGCCGAGTTTATCTTCAAGCGTGATTCTTGAGAAGAAGACCTTGAAACCTTCTTTGACAAGCTCATGATAAAGCTCGGTTGCGCGAACGGAGTCAACAGTCCTTCTGCCGTCGGCGCCTGTTTCTTTGTAACATATAAAGACATCAAAGGGTTCTTCTTTCTGAGAAATCTCAAGAATGCCCTTTTGTATCTCGTCAATCGCTTTCGCCTCTTCTTCATAAATCGTTTTCTGAAGAGTATCGGCGTTTGCAAGCGCGGATTTATAATCCTCATCCGCAAAAATAGAGGTATATTGAGCGCGGTTGACCGTCGGCACGCGATTGTGAGTAGCAGGGTCTTCGACATACTCTATGCCGTAACGGCAGAGAACGAGAGACCAGTATGCCTCGGCATCGGTGGTATCTTCGTTGAGAATGCTCTCATAAATGCCCATTGCCTTGTCAAACTCATTGTTACGTCTGAAGTGATTGGCGCGGTCATAGAGATTCGCCCGCCTGTCATCGTCAAGCTTCGGCAGAGTTTGTTTTGTTCCGCAGGAATCGCATACTCCTACAGTATCGCCGGGGTTGAATTCAATTGTACCGCCGCACATTTTACATTTGAATACGCTCATATTATCCTCCTCAATTATGCCGTAATAAGGTTATATCGGTTAGTAATAAACTTCCTGATTGCTTCGCTGTTTACTCTCATTCCGGTTGTGGAAAGAGCTTGATTAATTGCCTCTTCAGTAACTTTGGGAATGTATTTTTTATATTGCGGGTTTTCTTTTATCAGGTCCCTGAAAAGAGAAATCAGCAAGTCGCTTTTACTTTTGCCTGTGGGATATCCTCTTGAAATAAGCGCCATATTATGGTCAAAACAGGGAGAAAGGCCTGTGAAAGCGCCGGTCTTTTTATTACGGAGCAGACCGAAATTTGCCGTATGCCTGTCGGGGTTGAAAACGAGAGCATCAAGGAAGATGAGTCGGATATAATTCGGGATTGCCTCGGGACAGATTTCTTTGAGCTTATTTACAACAAGATTATAATCCTCTTCTTCGCCCATAAAGGAAAATGCCGGCTCAAAATTGACTTTGCCTTCCGTGAAATCAAGTGATTTGACATACCCGGCGCCTTTTTCATAAACTGCGCATTTAATGCCGATTTCGTCGCAGAGTTTGCTTATAAACACCTCCGAAAACTGCTCGTTTTTATTTGCTGATTTAAAAAGCCACCATTTACCGTCAATATTTTTCCAGCATTTTTCAAAACTGCCTGTGTTTGTCAGCTCGGCAACAGGTGAGTCACTGCACCTTGCAACATAATTGAATGAACTTGAGCTTCCGTTAAGGGCAAGCTTTGCGGCAGATTTTGATGTCAGTTTTCTGAAATAATTCTCATCAAAGCCAACATCCGAATATTTAAGGCTGCTGCCCGGCTCTCTAATCCAATAGTTATCGGTAATGGTTGCGCCGTTCGCACGGACTGCCGTTGCGACATCGCTCTTTTCTTTCATACGCAGGGCTTTTTTGAGCAAGCGTGAATTGGCCCTGTGAGAATCAATAGATCTTCTCTCAAGCCACATATCCGCATTGCTTACATTTTTAAGAAACATAGGCAGCAGTTTGTCATTATAAATCGTCAGCTCATTGTTTTGCCACAGGGCAACCAAATTGTCGCCGCTGAGTATTTCATAATTTTGAATACACATAATTCTCTTTATTATTCACTGAATTTTATCATTGCGGCGCCGTGAGGTTCAAGCGTTACAACAAGTTTATCAGTCACTTCGCCCAAATCACAATGATTCCAAAGAGCTCTCGCTTTGGCTTTAACAATGCCGAGAAGCGAAAGGTCAATCTCACGCTCGGCAGGCTCATCTTTTACATTGAAAACCGCAACCGCTGTTGACCCGTCACTGCAAATGCAAGCCCAAAGCTTAAAATCATCGTTATCAATAACAGGATGGCCGCCGGATGAAAACTGATTGATTTCAATAATCTCACGGTTTGTAAGAAGAGAAAGGGTAAAATCATCGTTACCGTTCAAATCCCCGCCCATAATCAAAGGCGAACGGAAGATTGACCAAAGGGTCATCATAGTTATCTGTTCCGGTTTTGTGAAGCGAGTTTTTCTGCCGCGGGTTCCGTCCGGGTTTTTATCAAAAAGAGCTATCTGACCCAGAGGCAGCATATCGCAATCCGGCCAGCAACCGAGGCGTACGTGCGTATACCACTTTCTGCAACGTGAAAACATATCAAGAAGAAGACGCCATTCGTCCCAAAAATCATCGGTAATACGCCACATATTGGCGTTTTGTGACAGATGGAACGCTTCTTCAACAACAGCCGGTCCTGGCGAAAGGCTTAAAACAATCGGTCTGCCGCATTTTTCAATGGCTTTGTGAATTGCCTCAACCTCGTCGGGAGCGTGATAGGGCTTGGCTTTATCGAAATTTGAAGCGCAGATATCGTCAACCTTAACAAAATCAACTTCCCACTGAGCATACAATTCAAAAATAGAATCATAATATGCCTGAGCGCCTTCTTTTGAGCAGTCGATGCCGTACATATCCGTATTCCATGGGCATATTGAATATGTTTTGGCAATCTGACGGGCGGTAATATCCGTACCCTTTATGGCAGTATTGCGGTGAACTGCCTGACGGGGAATGCCGCGCATAATATGAATACCGAATTTCAGACCCATAGCATGGATTTTATCAGCGATTGGTTTAAAGCCTTTACCGCCTTTTGAAGACGGAAAACGATTTTCCGCGGGGATTAACCGTGAAAATTCATCCATACAAAGGTCTGTAAAAGGGCTGTATGCCTGATAAACGGTTTTTGGCTCTGACCACTGAATATCACAAACGATATATTGCCAGCCGTAATCCTTAAGATTATTTGCCATATATCGAGCATTGGAAAGAAGCTGTTCTTCGTTAACGGAAGCGCCGTAGCAATCCCAGCTGTTCCAACCCATAGGCGGAACAGGAGCAAAAAGGTTTTTATTCATAGACATAACTCCGTTTTTCAGTGAAATATTCCATCACAGGCTCATTCAATAGACAAATCAAAGTGAAAAGCTTTTAAAAGTTTCACCTTCAAGATTTTTCCAGGCAAAATTATTATTTTCAAAAGTCATGAAGCTGTTAGGGCTGTTTTCCTTCGGAATGGAAACCGAACCCGGGTTCATATAGATATAATCATCATACACAACGCAATCCGGAACATGAAAATGACCATTAAGGAGAATATCGCCCTTTTTAAGGTTCGGCAGAATATCACGGTTAAATAAATGGCCGTGAGTGGCAAAAATCATCCTTGAACCGATATCAATAACAGAATAATCAGCCATAATCGGAAAATCAAGAACCATTTGATCGATTTCAGCGTCACAGTTGCCTCTGACACATAAAACGCAGTCTTTAATACCGTTGAGCATTTCACAAACCTTCATGGTGTTATAATCCGCCGGCAAACCATTACGGGGTCCGTGGTAAAGTATATCGCCGAGAAGAAGAAGCCGGTCGGCTTTTTCTTCACAGAATCTTTTAACGAGCTTTTCGCAGTGATAAGCACTGCCGTGAATATCGGAAGCTATCATCCACTTCATAAAAACACCTCTTACACAAATTTGAGAGCTCCGGTCGGGCAAGCCTCGACACATTTGCCGCAATTCTTACAAAATCCGATTGTATCTTGAGTATTAAACTCCGGCTTAATAACTGTTTTAAAGCCCCTGCCGACGAGACCGATAACGCCCTTATCAACGTCTTCACGGCAAATTCTTACGCACTGATTGCAAAGAATGCATTTACCCTGATCCCGCTCAATAGAAGACAGCTTCGTTTCATTAAACGACTGATGAACACAGCCGGAAACACACTCGGGATGAATTTCCTGAGATGAAGCGTATTTTATCAGCCTGCAGTCTTTAAAATCATGGCAGCCGCATTCAAGGCACCTTGAAGCTTCTTTACGCGCCTGTTCATCGGTAAATGAAAGAATAACTTCATCAAAACTACTTTTTCTTTCAACGGGTGAACGGACAGGCATTTTTGCTCTTGACTGCTTTGGAATTTCTTCATACATATCGGCGGTAACATTCTTTTCTGAATAGTACGGGTCAAAAGTTATATCAGCTTTTCCGCTGAGGAAATTATCGGCGCTTACCGCCGCTGTGTTACCCTCCGCTATAGCTTCAATGGCAATTGAAGGCCCCTTATTTGTAACATCACCGCAGGCAAAAACGCCGCTTAAATTTGTTTTGCCTGTAAATTTATCTGCAAGAATTGTGCCCTTGGGAGAAGTCTGTAAATCCTCAAAGCCGTTAATATCGCAATACTGACCGATAGCTGAAATAACAGTATCAACATTTAAATATTCAAACTCACCTTCAACGGGAACAGGCGAGCGTCTGCCGGAAGCATCTGGTTCACCGAGCTTCATTACCTGTAACTTAATTGTTTTAACTTTTCCGTTTTCACCGATGATTTCAGCCGGATTTGTTAAAAATTTAAACTGAACGCCCTCTTCAATTGCTTCTTCGATTTCAATATCCTCCGCAGGTGCTTCAGCCCTTGTTCTTCTGTAAATTACATAAACATTTTCAGCACCGCACCGAACGGCTGTTCTGCATGCATCCATCGCGGTGTTGCCGCCGCCGACAACGGCAACATTCTCACCTATATCGGGGATATTACCGCAGTTTACCTCTCTTAAAAAATCTATGCCGCCGAGAACTCCGTCAAGTTCCTCACCTTTGCACCTGACAGAACTGCTTTTCCATGCTCCTATAGCGACAATTACAGCGTCATAATCGTTTCTGATGATGTCAAGTGTTATATCTTTACCGATTTTACAGTTATTTTTAAATTCAACGCCGATGCCGCTTATCAGTCTTATTTCACTGTCCAGAACTTTTTTCGGCAAACGGTATTCCGGTATTCCGTAACGTAGCATACCGCCCATTTCGGGCATAGCGTCAAAAACAGTAACACCGTGACCGTTTAATCTCAATCTGTATGCCGCCGCAAGGCCTGCAGGTCCGCCGCCGATAACTGCGACCTTTTTGCCGGTTGACGGCTTAGTCGAAGGAATATATGTATCGCCGGATTTCAAATCATTATCAGCTGCAAAAGCTTTAAGGTAAGCGATTGATAGCGGTTCTTCCACAAGAGAGCGCCTGCAGTTTTTTTCACACGGGTGAGGACAAACCCTGCCGATTGACGCAGGAATAGGTATTTTTTCTTTAATAATCTCAACTGCCGCCTTGTCATTACCGAGAGCAATTTGTTTAATATATCCCTGAACATCGGTCCCGGCAGGGCAGTTTAATGAACACGGTCCTTTACAGTCACCGCTGTGATCGCTCATTATAAGTTCAAGGGCTGTCTGTCTTGCTTTAACAACTCTGTCGGTTTTTGTGCTGACAACCATACCGTCAGAAGCAAGCGCGGAACAGGCTCTTAAAAGCTTTGGGACGCCTTCAGCTTCAACAAGGCAAAGACCGCAGGCACCGTAAACCTTTAAATTGCAGTTATAACACAGGTTTGGTATATCAATACCGTTTTGTAAAGCGGCGTTTAATATAGTTTCACCTTTATTACAGGTAATTTCTTTGCCGTCAATAATAAACTTTATCATTTCCATGCTTTCACCTTATTCCTTTATTATAGCACCAAAACGGCAAATTGAATAACAAAGACCGCATTTAATACATTTCTTCACATCGATAACATGCGGCAGTTTAACTTGACCGTCAATCGCCTTAACAGGACATTTTTTAGCGCAAAGCGTACAGCCTTTGCATTTATCAGGCAAAATACTGTACTTAATGAGAGCGGCGCACTCACCGGCAGGGCATTTTTTGTTTTTTATATGCTCTTCGTATTCGTCCCTGAAATATTTTATTGTTGTTAAAACCGGATTTGGCGCTGTCTGACCGAGACCGCACAGCGCTCCGTCTTTAATTGCGTAGCAAAGCTCTTCAAGCAGCTCGATATCGCCGTCACGACCTTCACCGTTAACAATACGAGTTAAAATCTCCTGAAGGCGTTTTGTGCCAATTCTGCAATGAACGCACTTTCCGCAGCTTTCGGAAGCGGTAAAATCAAGAAAGAATTTAGCCATACCGACCATGCAGGTGGTTTCATCCATAACAACCATGCCGCCGGAACCCATAATTGCGCCGGTAGCTCCCAAAGCCTTATAATCAATAATTGTATCAAGCAGACTTTCCGGTATACAGCCGCCTGATGGTCCGCCCATCTGAACAGCCTTGAATTTTTTGCCGCCCTTTATACCGCCGCCTATGTCAAAAATAACCTCTCTGAGTGTTTTACCCATAGGTATCTCAACAAGACCGCCTTTAACAACTTTTCCGGTTAGAGCAAACACTTTGGTACCCTTGCTGTTTTCCGTACCCATTGCGGCGAAAGCTTCACCGCCGTTATTGATAATCCAGGATATATTGGCAAAGGTTTCAACGTTATTAATATTTGACGGGCTGTCAAGGTAGCCCTTTTGCGCCGGGAAAGGCGGTTTAAGCCTGGGCATACCTCTCTTGCCCTCAAGGGACTCAATAAGCGCGGTTTCTTCACCGCACACAAAAGCTCCCGCACCCGCTTTAATCAACATATCACAGCTGAATGAAGTACCGAGAATATTTTCACCCAAATAATTATTGGCTTTTGCCTGTTCAATAGCCTTTTCAAGATGTTTAATAGCGAGAGGATATTCTGCGCGGACATAAACAATCATCTTTTTGGCGCCGATTGCATATGCGCCTATAAGCATACCTTCAATCAATGAGTGAGGGTCGGATTCAATGACGGCCCTGTCCATAAACGCGCCGGGGTCGCCTTCATCCGCATTGCAGATAAGATATTTATTTTTGCCCTGACTTTGTCTTGCCGCGTTCCACTTAAACCAGGTCGGGAAGCCCGCGCCGCCGCGACCTGCCAAACCCGATATTTTAACCTGCTCAATAACCTGCTCAGGCGACATGGTTTTAAGAACCTTTTTGAGCGCTTGATAACCGTCAATATTTATATAATCCTCGATAGACTCGGGGTCCACAATACCGCAATGTCTTAAAGCAATTCTTGTCTGTTTTGTAAGGAATTCCTCATCTTCAGGCTTAATCGTTAAATAATCAACCAAAGAAAAATTGTTTTCACGCACAGATTTGCAGATATTCGGAGCATCCTTTTCAGTGACTTTTACAAGCCTTCTGAGAACCTTGCCGTTATTACGGATTTCAACAATCGGTTCAAGAAAACACATTCCGATACAGCCCGTTGAACCGATGGAAAAACTATCACTGTCATTAATTAAAGCAGAAATTGCGGCGTGAACTTTTGCCGCTCCGGCGGCAATACCGCAGGAACCTTCACCGATAATAATTTTCATTTCAAACCTCTTTTTCTTTTAACTCTCTCAGTATGGCAACAGCCTTTTCGGCGGTCAGGTTACCGTAAGCCTCACCGTTTATCATAATAACCGGCGCCAATGAACAGCAACCGAGGCAAGCAACTTTTTGAAGAGTAAAAAGACCGTCGTCGGTTGTTTCGCCGTCTTCAATACCAAGATAATCGCTGATTGATTTAAGCACGGTTTCGCTTGAGTTTACATGGCAGGCTGTGCCCTGACAGCTCATAATAAGATATTTACCTATCGGTTTTAACCTGAACTGAGAATAAAATGTGGCAACTCCGATAATATCGGCGGGAGAAATACCCAGCCGATTTGCCGTGTAATAAATAATATCATTGGGTAAATAACCGTAATCTGACTGTACACGCTGTAAAATCGTAATCAGATTTGTTTTATTCGAACCGTTTTCAAGTATTATTTCTTCTACAGAGGAATAATCTGTATTATCGGTGTAATTATCTTGCATATATATACCTCACAGTCAATTAATAAATATAAGCAGATTAATAGTCTTAAATACCGCGCAGTTCGGCGGTTGAAGCGTAACCTGACATAATATCGCGCATTTTAATCATATTCTCTTTTGAAACAGCGGATAAACCGGAGCCTATTAAATCACCCGAATCCTTAAATGCCTGAATATAATGCCGTTTGCAGCCGTTTATCATTTCACCTATTCTTTTTATACCTGATAAATCATGAAATTCATTGACAACGGTTGTCCTGAACTCATAATCAACATTACCGTTCATTATCAATGAAATGCTTTTTTCTATAACAGAAATATCAAACCCGTCAATACCGACAACCTTCGGATACATTTCCGGGCTTGCCTTTACATCCATTGCGATATAGTCAACAAGATTGTTATCAACAATCTCTTTAACCTTTGACGGCATTGTACCGTTAGTGTCAAGTTTAACCTTAAAACCCATATCTTTAATCTTTTTAACAAAATCAAAAATATCAGGCTGTAACAGCGGTTCACCTCCGGTAATGGCAACGCCCTCAATAATTCCCTTTCTTTTCGGTAAAAAAGATGAAAAAATGTAGTCTTCTGTAATTTCGCTGTTTTCACCCGGTCTTAAAACAAGCGACGCATTGTGACAGAAAGGGCACCGTAAATTACAGGATGGCGTAAAAACCGTACAGGCGCATACCCCGGGAAAATCAAGTAATGTCAGCTTTTGAAAGCCCTGAATTATCATAAATATAATCCTTATTGTAAACAGTATAGTAAAAATAGCTGCCATCTATGAAAAGAGGCAGCTGATTTTTATTCGTCAAAAGTGTCGTCTTTTTTCTTTGTCTTTTTTCTTTTAGCCTTGCCGGCGGCAATGGCCTCTTCCTGCTTGGCTTTCTTTTCTTTCTCAGCGGCCTCTTTAGCGGCGGCTCTTTCAGCTTCCGCTTTTTCGTTAGCTGTATTATTTGCAGAAACAGCCCAACGGGCAATCTTCATTTTATTTCTGTCAGCGCCGGTTTCGATAATAAGCGAGTCTTCTTTAACAGTAACAACACGGCCCATGATACCGCCGATTGTAGTGATTTCATCACCGACCTGAACAGAGTCGCGCATTGTCTGCTCTTCCTGCTGTTTTTTCTTCTGCGGTCTTATCATCACAAAATACATAACACCGAAAAGAACGACCATAAGAATAATCATTGATGATGACGAAGCAGCCCCCTGCTGCGCCGCTGCCATTGCCAAAGCTGAATACATATATAAACCTCCAAAAAAATTCGGTTAATTATAAACCAATTGTTATATTTTTTCAATAACAATAAGCAAATCAGAGTGAAAAAACCAATAAAAATCAGCATTTCCTTATATTCTTTTATCAAGAATATCTACATATTCATTATAATATTCTTTAAAAGTGCCGTTATCAAGCGAACAGCGTATTTCTTTCATAAGATTATTGTAAAAATAAAGGTTATGCGCCACACACAAACGAAGAGCAAGAACCTCCTTACATTTAATCAAATGGCGAATATAAGCTCTTGAATATCTTTTGCAAACGGGACAGCCGCACTGCGAATCTATAGGCAGGGAATCTGTTTCATACTTATTGTTGTTAAGATTGATTATCCCATTCTTTGTGAAAAGATGACCGTGCCTTGCGTTCCTTGAAGGCATAACGCAGTCAAAAAGATCAACTCCCCTTGAAACGGCTTCAATGATATTGCCGGGAGTACCTACACCCATAAGATATCTTATTTTATTTTCGGGCATATAAGGCTCAACGGTGGAAATAATGCGATACATATCCTCCTTTTTTTCACCGACGGCAAGACCGCCGATTGCATAGCCGTCAAGGTCAAGGGATGCAATCTGTTTCATATTCTCAATCCGGATATCCTCATAAGTGGAGCCCTGATTAATACCGAATAAAAGCTGGTTTTTATTGATGGTGTCCGGTAAAGAATTAAGCCTTGTCATTTCTTTTTTGCATCTTTCAAGCCAGCGAACCGTTCTTTCACTCGATTTTTTGGCATAGTCATACTCTGCGGGGTTTTCAACACACTCATCAAACGCCATTGCTATTGTGGACGCAAGGTTAGACTGAATTTGCATACTTTCTTCAGGCCCCATAAAAATATACCTTCCGTCAACATGAGATTGAAAATACACCCCTTCCTCTTTGATTTTTCTCAAAGAAGCGAGCGAAAACACCTGAAAACCGCCGCTGTCAGTCAAAACCGGTCCGCCAAAACCGGTAAACTTATGAATACCGCCCATCTGCTTAACTACAGCATCACCCGGTCTAACATGAAGGTGATATGTATTTGAAAGCATAACCTGACAGTTAATATTCTCAAGGTCAAGGGAAGACAGACCGCCCTTGATTGCACCGCAGGTTGCAACGTTCATAAAAGCGGGGGTTTGAAATGTTCCATGAACTGTTTCAAATTCACCGCGTCTGGCAGTGCCTTCTTTTTTTATCAGCTTATACATAGATACCTTTATTAACTTCTGTTTTTAAGAAATTCGGATGTTTTGGGAATAACAAATGTGATGCCGTTTTCAATTATTTCAAACTCGGCATCGGTCACATAACGGCACTCGCCGTCAACATTGATAGCCGCCGGTTTTTGAGAATGAATTTTAAGCTTTTTTCCGCGAGTAAAATGTGTTGCTTCCCAGTCAAGATGCTCACCGCGCTTATATGAATTAAGAAGTGAAGTAAGTTTTAACCTGCTGAATATGCTTTCAACAACAACAAAATCGAGAAGACCGTCGTCAGGTTCGGCAAGCGGAGCCGCTTTAAAGCCGCCGCCGTAATATCTCGAATTACCGATAAAGCAAAACAGGCAGTTATATTCCGCGGTTTCTTTATCATCATAGGTAACGGTAAACCTGTTTTTGAATTTTCTCAATATAGCGTAAAGACAGCCGATGTAGTAAGCGCCCTCCCCTGTCACAAGCGGAAGTTTTTTAATTCTGCCCTGCATGGCGCAAACTTCGGCGTCCATACCCATTGAGCATTGATTAATTGCAATTTCATCGCCGCATTTAATTACATCAAGTTTTTTTGCAACACCGTTGACAACATTTTCAAGGTCAAGAAAAATCTCTTTATCACCGAAAAGCCTGACAAAATCGTTACCAGACCCGAGCGGAACAACTGCAACCTCAACATTCGGCAGTCCGAACGCTCCGTTAACCACTTCGTAAAGCGTTCCGTCACCACCGCAGGCATAAAAGCGGACAGGTTCGTCGCCTGCCGCATTCTGACGGACAAAATCAATACCGTCATTCTTTTTGCCGGTAACAAGAATTTTATAATCCAGGTTATACTTTTTGCAAACCTCGTGAATTTTCGGCTCGATATATTCAAGCGCCTTGTTTTTACCTTTTCCCGAATTGGGATTAACAATAAAAATATGCTTCATAATCCGATATTCTCCTGTTATTTATAAAACATAAACAGACGGCATTTAATCATACCGTTGTATAATTTTCGTGTTTTATCTGCTTTACGGCCGAAGCTTTCTTCAAATTCTTCATCGGGTGTGATAATACTGTATGACCAGCCGCGCTTTTTTTCAAAAACCTTACCCATAGATTCATAAAGCTTTTTGCATTCCTCAATGCTTGACATTCTCTCACCGTAGGGCGGGTTTGTTATAAGTGTGCCCCGTTCGGAAGACGGGTGAAAATTTCTAACATCTTCAAGAGTGAATGAAATAATATCGTCAACGCCTGCCTTCACAGCGTTTTCCCGAGCGATATTAAGCGCGGCGTTGTCAATATCACTGCCGAAAGCAAAAAAATCATTCGGAACTCTTTCAAGTTCTTTAGCTCTCTCCCTCTCCCGGCGCCAGACATCACGATTAATAAACTCAAACCTTTCAGCGCTGAAGCTGCGGTTTATACCGGGAGCAATATTTTTTGCCATCATAGCGCCTTCAATAAGAATTGTACCCGAACCGCAAAGCGGGTCATAAAATTTATGATACGGTTTAAGATGCGACAAAGCGCAAAGGGACGCGGCAATAGTCTCTTTAATCGGCGCGCTGTTTGACTGAGCGCGATAGCCCCTTTTATGAAGGCCGTTTCCGGATGTATCAATTAAAAGCGAAACTCTGTCTTTCATAACGGAAAACTGAATTCTGTGAACAGGCCCGGTTTCGTCAAACCATTCAATCTTATAAATCTGTTTCATATGTTCGACAACGGCTTTTTTAATAACAGCCTGACAGTCACGCACACTGAACAGCGTTGAATCAATTGAATAACCCGTTACCGGAAATGCATCGTCTTTGCCAATCCATATTTCCCACGGAACAGACCTTGCGC
>JAILFM010000003.1 GCA_024697575.1 Clostridiales bacterium | reverse complement strand
AACAGCGTAGGCGCCCTCGGTGTTTTCACGGAAGAAAGTCCAGTCGATGCCTTCCTCCGGAATTTTAACCGGCCGCACATTTCCGAAAAGATCCAGCGCTTTTCTCATGGCGACATTGGCGCTTTCTATATTCGGCCACGGATCGCCCGCCTGAGGCGTTGTTGTGGGTCCCTTAAGGATTACGGGGCATTTTTTAAGCTCTTCCATAACATCGTCGGGTATCGCTTTGTTCGCCGCCGCGCGGTTCTCAATGGTAAGCCCGTCAATGTTCTTGAACTCGATTTTACCGCTGTCAACGTCCTCTTTAAGAAGGAATTCAAGAACCCTTGCCGCTTCCTTTGTGATAATGGGGCCGATTCCGTCACCGCCGCAGACACCGATAGTCAGCTTATCAAGCTTTTCGTAATCGATAAAATCGCCCTGATTTTTTATACGGTCGCTTCTTTCACTCTGTTCCCTGACAAGAGCTTCAAATTTTTCGACCGCAAGCTTTAATTGCTGTTCAGTCATAGAGATTATTCGTCTGCCTCGTCTTCTTCGACATCAAACTCAAGTGACGCGCCGCAGTTGGGGCACTCAATTGAACCTTCTTCAAGAATGTCGCTGTCAATTGTGATAACTTCGCCGCAGTCGGGGCACTCGACATCGTAATAATCGTCTTCGTCCTCGTCCTCATCGTCGTCAAAATCATCATAATCGTCATCGTCGCAGCCGCAGCAGCAGTCTTCATCATAAACGAACTCTTCAAGCTCGCCGAGATCTTCGTCGACTGCGTCAAGCTGTTCGCAAACTTCATCAATATCCTCGTCAATAGCGTCAACAGCGGCAGCCATATCGTCAAGAACGCCGATAATCGATTTTATAAGCTTTGATTCCGGCTTTGACTCGTCAATTGCGAGACCGTCCGCAAGACCTTTAAGATAAGCAACTTTTTCTGTCATTGACATAACATTACCTCCGAAGAATTTAAATATATTTACGCTCTGCTGAGATATTCGCCCGTTCTTGTGTCGATAACGATAAACTCGCCTTCGTCAATGAAAAGGGGAACCTTAACCTCAGCGCCGGTTTCAAGAACAGCGGGCTTTGTGGCATTGGTAGCCGTATTGCCGGCAAAACCGGGATCCGTCTTGGTAACCTTAAGGGTAACCGATGTGGGGGGCTCAATGCCGAAAACCTCGCCCTTATAGGAAAGGATGCGGCAGGTTTCGTTTTCTTTGACAAACTTGAAATTGTCGGGCAGAGTTGCCGAAGAAATGGGAACCTGGTCATAGGTTTCGGGGTCCATAAACCAGTAAAGATCGCCGTCGTTGTAGCTGTATTCCATATCTCTGCGTTCAATGTGAGCAAGAGGGAATTTATCGGTGGGGTTGAATGTGCGCTCGGTAACGGCGCCGCCGATAACATTTCTCAATTTTGTTCTTACAAACGCCGCGCCTTTGCCGGGTTTAACATGCTGGAACTCGATAATCGAGAAAACCTGCCCGTCCATTTCAAAGGTAACACCGTTTCTGAAATCACCTGCTGATACCATAAAATATCTCCTTATAAAAATCTGTTGAATTGATTTACCCTGTAATTTTATATCATAAGCTGAAAATTTTCAAGTATTTTCAAGCATTAATTGTTTTTGTTTACGGTAAAACCATATCACAGCGCCTGAATAAGCTCATAAATTACCGTGTTGGATATAAGAAAGCCTTTTACGGTCAAAGCAACTGCGTCCGGGCTGACAACGCAGAAACCGTATTTTTCAATTTCTTTTGCCTTTTTCAAAAAAGCATCGCCGGGCATAAAGCCGAATTTTTCAAAAAAGCGCGTAAACTCCAAGCCTTCTTTAAGCCGCAGCGCGAGCATTACATATTCACCCGCGTCGCCACCGACACCGTCGCATACAGGCTCACAGCCGCCTATAAACGCTTCAACGTCCCTTTCATAATGAAACCGCTTGCCGTCGGCAAAGGAATGAGCCGCAGGTCCCAAGCCAAGGTACTCTTCACAATGCCAGTATTTAAGATTGTGACGGCTCTCAAAACCGGGAAGAGAAAAGTTTGAAATTTCATAATGCTCAAAGCCTGCGCCTGTCAGAAAACCGCTTGTTTGAAGATACATATCGCATACCGTATCTTCATCCGGCAGATTAAGTTGGTTTTGCATTTTAAAAAAAGGCGTGTTTTTCTCTATTTTCAGCATATATACGCTGATATGTTTTGCGCCGCTTTGAACACAAAAATCAAGAGTGCTTTTAAGAGTTTCCGGCGTCTGACCGGGTATCCCCGTCATAACATCGAGCGAAATATTGTCTATGCCGGCGTTTCTGAGCCTTTCAATCGCTTTTGTCACCTGCTCTTTGCCGGCAGACCTGCCCAGCATTTTACGCTCACTGTCAACAGCGCTCTGCAGCCCGATTGACACTCTGTTGACCCCGCTTTTCGAAAGAAGGTCAAAGTCAAAATCCGGTTCTTCGCTGCCGATTTGTGAGGGATTTGCCTCAAGCGTTATTTCGCACCCGGGCAATATGTCAACATTTTTCAGTATTTCACTTATGTTTTCGACGCCGAGCAGCGAAGGCGTACCCCCTCCGAAATAGACAGTGTCGAATGTCATACCGGTTTTTTCGAGTCTTCTTATCAAAGCCGATACATATCTTTTGACAACATCGCCGTGAGGTGTCAGGGAATAAAAATCGCAGTAGCGGCATTTGCCCCGGCAGAACGGAACATGTATATAAAGCGCGCGGCAGTCAGTCATTGTCATCAAGCTTAAGAACAGCCATAAACGCCTCCTGCGGCACCTCGACAGTGCCGAATTTGCGCATACGCTTTTTGCCTTCCTTCTGTTTTTCAAGCAGTTTTTTCTTGCGGGTTATATCGCCGCCGTAGCACTTTGCCAAAACGTCCTTCCGCATTGCCTTGACGGTCTCTCTGGCGATAACCTTGCCGCCGATCGCAATCTGAACGGGTATCTCAAACATCTGTCTGGGAATGTTGTCTTTAAGTTTTTCCGCAATTCTGCGTGCCTTTGAATACGCTTTATCCGAGTGAATGATAAAAGACAGCGCGTCAACAATATCGCCGTTGAGAAGCACATCAAGCTTTACAAGTTTGCTTTGACGGTAGCCCGTTATTTCATAATCGAATGAAGCATAGCCGCGGGTCCTTGATTTAAGAGTATCGAAAAAGTCATATATAATCTCATTCAGCGGCAGCTCGTAGTGAATATCAACCCTGTCGGTTGTGATATAATCCATATTTTTAAAAACTCCGCGCCTGTCCTGGCACAAATCCATTATTGTGCCTACATATTCCGACGGAGAGTAGATGTGCGCGTCTGTAAACGGTTCTTCGCACGAAACGATATCGGCAGGGTCGGGATAATGGGTCGGGTTGTCGATTTCGATTTGTTCGCCGCCGGCAAGATTGATTTTATAAACGACGCTGGGCACCGTTGTCACAAGGTCAAGGTCGTATTCTCTTTCAAGACGTTCCTGAATTATCTCAAGGTGAAGCAACCCGAGAAATCCGCATCTGAAGCCAAAGCCCAGTGCGCCCGAAGTCTCCGGTTCAAAGCTCAAAGCGGCGTCGTTTAACTGCAGTTTTTCAAGCGCATCGCGCAGCGCTTCGTAGTCCGCGCCGTCTGCGGGGTAAATGCCGCAATATACCATAGGATTCACCTTGCGGTAGCCGGGCAAAGGCTCCTTTGCGGGGTTAGCCGCCGTTGTTACCGTATCACCCACCCTGGCGTCGCCGACGGTTTTGATAGACGCCGTAATATAGCCGACCTGACCCGCAGAAAGCTCCTCGCAGGGCTGCGGCACCGTGGCGCGCATATATCCTGTCTCCACAACCGTGAACGACGCTCCGCTTGCCATCATAACAAGCGTGTCGCCGGGCTTTATTTTGCCCTCTTTAACCCTGACATAGACTATAACGCCCTTGTAGCTGTCATAGACAGAATCAAAAATCAGCGCCCTGCACGGCAAAGAATCATCCGCAACAGGTGAAGGAATATCCGTAACGATTTTTTCAAGCACCTGCTCAATGTTAAGCCCGGTTTTTGCGCTGACCCTCGGCGCAGTGCTGCAGTCAAGGCCGATAACATCCTCAATCTCGGCGGCAACGCGGTCGGGGTCGGCGGAGGGGAGGTCAACCTTGTTGATAACCGGCACAATCTCAAGGTCATGGTCAAGCGCAAGATATGTGTTGGCAAGAGTCTGCGCCTCAACCCCCTGAGTTGCGTCAACAACAAGGATTGCGCCTTCGCAAGCGGCAAGCGAACGCGACACTTCATAATTAAAGTCCACATGACCGGGAGTGTCTATTAGATTCAAAGCGTATGTATCGCCGTCTGCGGCTTTATAATCCAGCCTTACGGCATGAGCCTTTATTGTGATGCCCCTCTCGCGCTCAAGATCCATCTTGTCAAGCAGCTGTTCCGTCATGTCGCGAAGGGCGACGGAATCTGTCTTTTCAAGCAGGCGGTCGGCAAGAGTCGACTTGCCGTGATCGATGTGCGCGATTATGCAAAAATTTCTGATATTTTCCTTTTTATCCGCCAAAGCGATTACTCCTTTGATTACCATATATATACGATATATGCGTTATAATATCAAAACGGTCCTGTTTTGTCAAATCTGTGTTCCCGACCGGCAAAATGAAACCGCGTCATTTTTTTGTTGAAAAAGTCGGTCTGTCTTGTTATTATAATGCCTGCTGAGCGAACACTTCACACAGCAAGCAGGCATTCCAATGGATACTGTTGTTAAAATCTGCGATTTTGACCGAAAAAGCGTTCAGAAACGCTTTTTCGCAAATGCCGACATCGCGTCGGCATTTGTTCAGTAGACATTATAAGCAGGCGGGCGTGCGCGACGCGCCTTTTAAGCCCGCGCCCCGGTCGTAAAACGCGCTCATAAATATAAGCGAAGGATGTGAAAGGCAATGCGGACAAAAGCCCTTCTTTTTTCTCTTTTGGCGGTCTTCGCCGGCGTTATCGCCGTGACAGCCGCGCTGAAAATAAATTATAAATCATATGAAGCTTCCCCCGCCGCGATGTCGGACGCGTCAAAGACCGTTTTGTGGAATAAAAAGCGTACCGAAGAAAAAACGCCTTTTGATTATTCGGGCGCCGCGAGGCAGATCAGCGCTCTTTCATCAAGTGAAATAAGTGAAGAGATGCTGAAGACCCTTGACGAAAAAACGGTGAGCAGTCTTCTCTCGGCTCTTGAGACGGCAGAGGACATTCCTTCCGCCTGGCACAGCGCCACCGGCTTCACCTTAAACGCGTTTATTGATAAAAACTCCCCTTCCGCCTCAAAGGACATGGGCTCAAACGGCAAAGACCTGTTCACCATCGGCTTCACCGGCGATATCAACTTCACCGACACCGGTTACGTAATGACCCACGCGAAAACAAAAGAAAACGGCGTTCTCGACTGCATCGATCCCGTCTTTATAACGGCGATGCAAAACGCCGACATCATGTTCGTCAACAACGAATTCCCTTATTCAGACCGTGGCTCGCCCACACCGGGCAAAAAATACACCTTCCGTTCACCGACGGAAAACGTTAAATATATGGTGAAGCTGGGCGTTGATATCGTCTCGCTCGCCAACAACCACGCCTATGATTACGGCCCGGATTCTTTTGCCGACACGATGGAAACCCTTGAAAACGCCGGCATTTTGTTTGTGGGCGCCGGCAATAACATCGGGCAGGCGGAAAAAGCCGTTTCTTTCATCGTTAACGGGTACAAAGTCTCTTTTCTCGCCGCCTGCGGCGTTGAATCACCGATCAAGACCCCCGTCGCCACAGAAAACTCCGAGGGGATAATGGGCAGCTATGACGATGGCAGACGGCTTGTCAGATGCGTTGAAAAAGCCAAAGAGGAGAGCGACTATGTGATCGTCTTCCCTCACTGGGGCATCGAAAACACGACCGAGCTGACCGACGCTCAGCGCGTCAACGCGAAAAAATATATCGACGCCGGCGCCTCGGCGGTCATCGGCTGTCACTCTCACTGCCTTCAGGGCATGGAATACTATAAGGGAGTTTTCATCGCGTACAGCCTGGGCAATTTCTGGTTCAACACAAAAACTCTTTACACCGCCCTTCTCACCCTTACGGTCAGTGATGACGGCATCGTGCCCTCTGTCATTCCCGGTCTTCAAAAGGGCAGCGAGACCCGCTACCTTGAAAGTGAAAGCGAACGCCTCGCCCTTTATGACGACATTATGGATATGCCGCCCCGGAAAAACGTCGCCATCGATGAAAACGGAATAATAAGCGAAAAACCCGAAAGGTAAACAGAATTGAAAAGCTTCGAAATCGGAAAAAACGACGCAAATCAGCGCCTTGACAAATTTATTTCAAAAGCCGTGCCCTTGCTTAATCCCCCTTTGATGTACAAATACATCAGAACAAAGCGCATAAAGCTCAACGGCTCCCGCGCGGAAATTTCGTCAAGGCTGAAGGTCGGCGACAGAATCGATATGTACATTAACGACGAGTTTTTTGCCCCGGTCAAAGAGGAATATGATTTTCTGAAAGCGTCAAAGAATCTTAAAATTGTTTATGAAGATGAAAACATACTTCTGCTCGATAAGAGTGTCGGGTTGCTGTCCCATCCGGATGACAGAGAGTATAACGACACACTTATCACCCGCGTTAAAAGATATCTTTATGAAAAAGGCGAATTTAACCCGAAAGATGAATTTTCGTTTGCGCCCGCGCTTGTCAACCGCATCGACCGCAACACCGGCGGTATAGTTATCGCCGCCAAAAACGCCGAATCACTGCGGATATTGAATGAAAAGCTCAAAAACAGAGAGATAGAAAAGTTTTATCTGCTTGTTGTTCATGGAACAATGAAAGAAATGTGCGGAACTCTCACCGGTTACATGACAAAGGATGAAAGCAAAAACAAAGTAACGGTATTCAGTCACCCGGTTACGGGCGGAAAAGAAATGAAGACAAAATACAGGGTTATCCGTGAAAAGGGCGGGCTTTCTCTTATCGAAGCTCAGCTGCTCACCGGAAGGACCCACCAGATAAGGGCGCAGTTCGCCGCCGCGGGTCATCCTCTTATGGGTGACGGCAAATACGGGACAAACAAAGTCAACAAGCCATACGGATATAAAAAGCAGTTCCTTTATTCATATAAGCTGATTTTTGATTTTACAACAGACGCGGGGCTGCTTAACCATCTTTGCGGGAAGGAATTTGCCGTTGAGGATGTCTGGTTCAGCCGCGAATTTGACGAAATTGCCGCAAAGTCTTGTAAAAATGATAAAAATAGTTTATAATGACAAAATGTATTTTAGGGTTTACAGAGTTTAACGCCCTTCAATCTTTTAGAAAAGGATGAAAGTCTATGAAAAAGAACCAACAGACAACTGCCGAAGCTTACCGCGACGAGCGCAAAAGCAGAATAGCCAAGGCAAACAAAAAGAATGCCAAGGGCGGTCATTCCGCCGGACGCTTCTTTAAAAAACTTATTGCGGTAGTTTTGTGCATAGCCGTTGTATGCGGCGTTGTTTATGTTGCCGCGACCGCGTTCGGCCTTGACAAGAGCCTGTCAACGGCAATCAAGGTCGGTGACATAGGTGTCAGCTCAAGGGATTTTTATTATTACTACAGCACAATGTATCAGCAGACCTCATACTATGCGAGTTATTACAGCCAGTACGGCTATGATATGGGTTATGACTCCTCTCTCGCTCCCGACGCTCAGACAACCACCGACGAAGACGGCAACGAAATCACCTGGGCTCAGAGTTTTCTTAACTCCGCCGAGGAGCGCGCTCAGTTTGTTACCGCTTTTTACACAGAGGCAACAAGAGCGAATTTTGAGCTTTCACAGGAAAAGAAGGACGAAATCGACAAGACTATCGACGATTATAAATCAAGCGCAAGCGAAAACGGTTTTGCGCTCGGCGCATATTTAAGAAGCAGCTTCTGCCCCGGCTTTACCGTAAAGGCATTCAGAAAGCTTCTTGAAAAAGATACCATTGCTTCCGCTTATCACGACAAGCTTAAAGAAGACGAAGCGGCAGCCGTCAGTGAAGAAGATATCAACAAAGAATATAAAGAAAACGGTAAAGAATATGACTACGCCGACGCCGTTTATTATTCGGTCGACAGAGAAGTGCTTGAAGCAAAAGACGGTGAAACCGAAAAACAGCTTCAAAAGAGGCAGGACAGCGCCGATAAGGCTCTGAAAGACGCTTTGAACAAAGCTTTCAATAAGGTAAGTGACAAAGACGCTTTTGTCGCCGCCGCAAAAGATTATGAAAAAGCAAATGCTGAAGAAGAAAATACCGATGCGGCCGCCGAGGTCGAAGAAACTGCCGATGCTGAAACAGCTGAACAGGCTGAAGAAACCGACCCCACTTCTTCACTTGACCACACCAGCTTTGAAGGAGCCACTTCCGCAATCGGTGAAGACGGCGCCGAGTGGCTTTACGGAACATCCAAAAAAGGCAGTCTCACGGTTGTTGAAAACGGCGACAAGTTCTGCGTTGTGCTTTGCCTGAAGGCGCGCTATGCAGGCAATTCGGTTGACTGGCGCAATATTCTCGTTTCAATAGAAACCGATGAAAACGGCGAGTCCACAGATGAAAACAAAGAGGCTGCTCTTAAAAAAGCCGAAAGTCTTCTTAAACAGATTAAAGAATCAAAGAATATTGAAGACACTATTTCTTCCCTTGCTCCGGACAACAGCGCGGATACAACATCGGCTTCGGAGGGCGGGCTGTACGAAGCGACAAGATACACCGACACAGATATCGATTCAGATGTCCGCAGCTGGCTGTTTGACGACAGCCGTAAAGAGGGTGATATCGAAATTGTTGAGACCTCGAGCGGTTATCAGATAGTTTACCTGAGCAAGATTAACGCCAAAGATTTCGACTGGGCGGCAAAAATCCGTGAAAATATCGGTGAAGAAAGATTTGAAGAAAAAGAAGAAAAGATTCTTGCCGATGACGGTTCCTATGTTGTGACAGAAACAATGAAAGGCTTCTGGGCAAACCGCGTAATGGATGCATTCTGCGGAAAAATCAAAAAGAACCTCGCTTACAGCAACAGCAAAAAATGAGATTAAGTGATAAAAAAGAAATTACCCCGCACAGCCGAAAGGCTGTGCGGGGTTTTCGCACAAATCATAATATTGACACCGCAAGCGGAGTCATATCAAACAACTTATGCTTCGCCGTTCTGCTTTTTCGCAAAGCATTCGCTGCAGTATACAGGTCTGTCTTCGCGGGGCTTAAAGGGAACTTTTGCAACTCCACCGCAGGAATCACAAGTCGCTTCAAACCATTCACGCTCGCCGCGAACGGCATTTTTGCGTGCGTCACGGCATGCCTTGCAGCGCTGGGGCTCGTTTACAAAGCCTTTTTCTGCATAGAATTCCTGTTCACCGGCGGTGAAAACGAATTCGTTGCCGCATTCCTTGCAGGTAAGAGTCTTGTCTTCGTACATGGTCGGTACCTCTTTAAAAAAACTTATTATTTGCCCTTGAGCGGAATTGCACCGCTGCCTTTGAAAAAACAACGCTCTCTTTAAGCTACACGGGCATATTTGCAAAACATAATCAAATCACGGCTCTCACTTTTTTCCTGATACGCTGAACGGCATTGTCCACAGTCTTCGTACTGACTGACAGTTTAAGTGCAATTTCGGAATAAGAAAAGCCCTCGATTCTTAAATAAAAAACATCTTTTTCAAGTTTGGAAAAAACGCTGTTCACCGCCTGAACGATTGCGGCGCAATTTTCTCTGTCGGCAATAACATCAACCGAGCCGCCGGTTAAACCAACCGTGCCGTCTTCAATTGAAACGGCTTCGGTAAGCACAGCGTTTTTGCTGTTGGAATTTGCCATCAACGCCTTTTTCATACGGTTTTCAAGGCAGATGTCAAGATATGAGCGAAAATGTGTCTGCCTTGAAGGGTCAAAATGCCTGACAGCCTCAATAAAGCCTATCATACCCTCCTGAAAAAGATCTTCACCGCTGATTCTTTTTGAAAAATCCGAAAAACGGTCAGCCTTAACCTTCGCAACCGGTGTAATAGCGGTTATCAAAGCCGCCATAGCTACATCATCGCCGCTTTTTGCCTTCACAGCCAAAAAATCAAGCTCGCCGTCACTTAAAGAAATCAACGCCATTCCAACACCGTTAAAACATCAATATTCGGGGATATAATATACATTTTTTTCGGATATGTCAATATAATTTTTAATATTTACGGTTTTTTGTGCATTATGCCTATATTAATTCCGTTTATTTCGCAGAGGAAAGCATTTTTACTCTTTTTTTGCACCGTTTCAGCCTGTAACCTTTAAAAAATCTTCCGGAATTTTTTCGCCGGAAACTACAGAAAGGGTATAATCGCCGTGATAAACCGTTTTGCCGTATATTTTACCGGTAAATTGAGAAAACACTTCAGGGTATTCACTTCGGGCGTCACAGGAAAAATCGTCCTTTGTCAGCGTTTTGCCCTCAATCAGCGGCAAAACGGAAAAAGATTGGGGTTCAAGAGCAAATCCGGTTCCCAGATATTTCATAACACTTTCCTTCAAAGTCCAGAGAGTATAAAAACGCCTGATTTCATCTTCGCAGTTCAGATACCGCATTTCCTCCGTGCAAAATACTTTGTTTGCCGCTTTTAACCTCGATTCTTTCATTATTTGAATATCGATTCCAATCTCTCGGTCGGTGTCAACTGCCAATACAACATAGTCGCCCGAGTGTGATATTGAAAAAAACGGTCCTGCCGGCGCATACGGTTTTCCATACCGGTTAAAGCATATACTCTTTTCATCCCGCGTAACAAACCGTGAAATCAAAGCTCCTGCGCCGAAACAGCGCAGTTTATCTTCGTTCTTATTAAGTCTTTCATATTTTTTCATCCGACCGGGAAAATGAATATAACCGTAAGAAAGCGGGATTTTTTTAATTTTGCTTAAGGTTATCATATAAACACCGGCGCACCGTAATTTCTCACGGTGCGCTTTTCCGGTACTGTTTTCCTGCTCCTCAAGCGGGAGAAAATCTGACAAAGTCAATAATTCCATGTAAAAAACCTGACAATGCTTCCTACAAGGCCGCCGGCGAACTTGCCGAACATCTTTGAATAAAAATCATAATCAATTCCTTCAACAGTTATAACCGGTTCCGTTTTTTCGCAAAGCCCGTTTTCGTTAAGAAGCTTAAGCATTGCTTTTGCAAGCTCAACATTACCCTTTGCGTTCGGATGAACGCAGTCAGCCGCAGTAAGTTCCGGGTTGTGAGTCATTACACTGCCGGTGTCAAAAAGTATTATCTCTTCATGAAGTGCCTTAAGCTTTTCAATCTGCGCGTTGATCTTCTTGACAGCTTTGTCAAAAGGAATGTGACCTAAACCGCGCCATGCACAATATATTTTATTCATAACGATTGTGCAGTCGGGATTCATTTCACGAATCATGTCATAAATTACCTGATAGTCGCTGAATATCCAGTCGGCAATTTCGTCTATTTTTTTATTGTTAAGTCCGAATATCGCAAGAGCGGCTATTTTAACAACATCTTTATTGGCAAGGTAGTTATTTGAGCCGGTGCAAAGGTTGATAATATCGGCATTTTTAACAGCATCCCTGATGCTGTAAATGTTTTCAAGCTGATAGATTAAATCGCCGGTATCATACGCGACCCTTGCAAAATTCTGATAATTCCAGCCGTTTGTGTCGGCAACAATTCTGCCGTAGCATGCCTGCTCCGGGTTCGCAACGCCGAACCCCTGCGCTATCGAATCACCCAGAAGAAGAAGGTTCTTTGTTTCACCCTCCGGCTGCGCATCTATTGCAAAAACAGGCACAGCTGAAAGTGAAAAAACTATAATAACGGCGAGTAACAATGCGATAATTTTTTTCATGTATTTATTCCTCCGGGTCATAATAGCTTTGAAAAGAATTATTATTCTGATTTACATTCGATTTAAAATCCGCCCGGGCAGAAGCCCGGGCGTTTTTATTTGTGTTATGGCTCAACCTTTTCGGTACGGCCTGTAACCTGGTTCAGAACAAAGATTTTACCGTCACCCTGTACGGTTTGGAAAAGAGCTGCTCTGAAGTTAGCGGCATCAGTTGTGTTGATGTTGCCCTTCTGATCGGAATCCATCGCTCTGAATTTATATGCAACAAATTTGTTCGGATCGTCCTTTACTGACCAGGCTCTTGTAGTGAACTCATTTCTTAAGTTTGCAATGTCTGTTGTATTGACATTGGCTTTGCCGTCCTCATCGCCGAATATAACAACTCTGAACTGCTCAACAAAGGTTCCTAAATTGTCATAAACCTTGACAATATATCCGGTTCCGACTTTTCCGCTTGTGATTACTTCGCCTTTAAGATTCAAGACCTCAAATCTGCCCTCGCCGGTAACTTCAACAAATGAACTCATTTCGGCAACGGTCATGCCGACTTTAAGTCCGTAAACGAACCAGGACTCAAAATTGTCGGCTGTTTCATAATCACCGTAAACATCCGAGAAAGGAGCAAATACATTTTCAATTGAAACGCCGTAGCAAAGCTGTTTTGCGGTGAGTTGATTATAGGTTTCAACAGCCTTTACGCTGCCTTTTGAGCGCTCAATCATCGCAGTTGAGCCGATAGTGGGAATGAGCTTGACAACCGGTGCCGCAGAATTATCCTGCCATACACCGTAGAAAACAACCGGCTCATCTTCAAGCTCAAGGTCTTTGTCAAGAACTTCGTTAAAGGGAATAATCGCATTTTCAGCGTCCATGGTTCCGGCCCAGCCGAGGAATCTGAAGCCCTCGCATGTGGGAGAAGCGGGCGGAGTAATGGGTTTGCCGAATTCAGCCTTCACCGCGATTGTATCATAGCTTGCGTTAGCGATATTAGCGTCAAAGATGACGCCCATTCCGTAGATTGTGTCTTCGTCTGTTCCACTGTCAGCGGGGTCAAACTTTTTGGCAACAAGATTGGCATAGAAAGTGAGATCTCTGTCAGGCATGGTCAAATATGTATTGATTGAAGAACCGGTTTCATCAACCCAGCCCTTGAACAGGTAACCGTAAATATCAATGTCATCCGGCTCCTGAGCAATATAATCCGCCACATTATCGCCGTAACCGACATTATTCATCTCATCATAAATATCGGTGTCGCCTTTTCTGAGATAGTAGAAAATATTGTTTTCGTTAACGGCATAGATAGCGTCGTTTATCGTAATATCCTGACCGGGCATTGATGCCTGAACAGTTTCCCACGCTTCAAAGTGATAACCGGTGGGTCCCTGAGGATTATCGGGATAAACAATTGTTTCGCCTAAACCAAACTGTTTTGTGATTGTGGTTACATTGCCGGAGTCTGTTACAAACCAGCCGCTGACGGTGTTACCGTTTGCGTCTTTACCGATTGCGCTGAAGGTCACATTGTATGTGCCCTCGCTCCAAACGGCGTAATAAGTAACATCAACTTCGGTAAGGTCGGGCACCGTCTCAGCCCACGGGTCAATAACACTGCCGCCTTCGGTAGCTGACCAGCCTCTGAGAACATAGCCGGCTCTTGTCGGTTTTTCACTGCCGGAGGGAACACTGACAATTTCACCGTAAGTGCCGCCGAGCTGCATTGTCTTACTGCCGTCGGCAAACTCGCCTTCGGTCGCGTTAAAGGTGATGCCGTAACCGTACTCAGTGAACGGATCGGGATCCTGGACTTCGTCCTTTTCGCGCGGGTCATATTTAGCCGTTACATAGCTTGCCTTGAATGAGAGATCCTTTGCCGGCATCGTGCCGTAGGATTCGGGAGTCTTGCCCTCTTCATCAGCCCACTCCTTGAAAATCTTACCGGTGAGTACCGGGGCTTCGGGGGTGTCGATGGCATGGCCGTAATAGATCTCGATTTCTTCGATCAGAGTGTCGTCCGCCGCGTAATAGGACGCCTTGTAGGTGTTGTCGGAATCATAAACCGCGGTGAAAACGATGTCTTCAGTGCCCATGACACCGACTGCCGGCGACCAGGATATGAAGGTCCAGCCGTTATAAGTCGGATTTTCGGCGGGAACGGGAATATTGTCACCCGATTTCACGGTGAATTCCTCAACAAGGGTTCCGTCCGCGTTGTTAAAGGTCGCCTTGAACGATTTTGCCGTGTATTTGCCGTAAAGGGCAAAATCAGCCTTGTAGCCCTGCGAACCGGCAACAATCGCCGTTACCGCATCGCCGGTGAGAGCGGGGTCTGTGTACCACGCTTCAACCTTCTTGCCGGCTGTTTCGCCGTATTCGGTACCAAGGTAAACATCTTCGCCGAATTCGTAAGTCGCTTTGTTAACA
>JAILFM010000122.1 GCA_024697575.1 Clostridiales bacterium | reverse complement strand
CAATGACTATCAGAAACGACAGGATTATCATCGGATAGGGTGAAAGCATTTTGAACGGTTCAATAATATCGGAGGGTATGAGCGAAGAAATCAGCCGCGGCAAATCCTCTTTTGTGTAGACCGTGACGGTAAGACCGCCGGTCTCAATGCCCGCCAAAGCCGTAACAAGTCTTAAAACATAGCCGAAAACAATCGCCAGGGCAACTGCCAGGAACGATGTTGCAATGGTTTTTTTCTGCAGCTTTCCCGCTCCGGAGCTTCTCTCCGAGATAACGTGAGTGACCATAAGATTTTTCAGTATTGAAAAAAAGTCATTGGCGTTCCTATCATCAGTATCGCGTTTGCAAACAGCGTTTCAAGGGGCGCAATATGGTTATTTGCAAGGCTTTCCCTTGCGGCACTGTCCGTTGCGAATAAAAGCAGGGCGTAGACAAATATTGCCAAAAGAAAACCGGTGCCGCAAAGTATAAGATGCGGCGCAAAGGCGCGCTTTATGCTGATATGTATGATATTATAGGACTGCCTGTAGTCGTAGTTAAGCTTATCCTCATACGCTTTGATAATTTTATATTCAATGTTCTTTTCCGGGTCGTCCCCGCTTATGGGGACATATCTCGCGCCGGCAAAGCCGATTTTAATCACGGGGTTGCCGATTCTGAACCCTGTTTCGATTTTTATTTCGGTGTCTTCGGGGAGCCCTTTAAGAAGAATATCATTGAACAGCGTCTCAAAAACAAGGCTGTTTTCGGCTATGATTTCTCTGCTCAGCCTGCACCGGCGCAGCCACCCTTCTATAAAGCCGGCGGCAGGCTGATAATCTTCAATCCGCGCGTGTATTTTCAAGGTTTTCATGCTGTTTCTCCGTAAATTACGTTTGACCGGTTGTTATGGAAACGCTGATTAAATCGCCGCATTCATAACGGCGGCATCTTTTCCGCCTGATTTTGTCTCAAATCTTGAAATAAACAAATTATTTCCGCGATTTTTCGACTTCACCAGCCGAAAAACCTGTTCGCCGTTCTAAACACCCCGATTTGATCAGCGTTTCCTTAGTTGCCGCGGCGGTCCGCGCCGTGACAGTATAGCACAGCCCGGAAAAGTATGCAATGGTGAAAAATGTCAGCCCGGTTGCTTATTTGCAAGAGTCCTTTTTTGTTGACAAAAGCGGCTCAAAATGTTAGAATACCCTGATTGATTTTTTTAAATCAAAATTTATATAGATTGAATGAGGTAAATTTTTTGAACACCATAGCAATTATTGTCGCTGCCGCGGCGCTGATTGCGGGGGCTCTTGCCGGGTTCTTCATCGGCATAGCCTATCGCAAAAAGATTGCCGAAAAAAGCATCGGCAGTGCGGAGGCAGAAGCCGAGCGCATCGTTAAGGAGGCGAACGCGCAGGCGCAGGCTGTCAAAAAAGAAAAGATTATCGAAGCCAAGGACGAAATTCACAAACAGCGCACCGAGACCGAACGCGAGCTTCGCGAGAGGCGCAACGAGGTGCAGAGACTTGAAAGGCGCATAACCCAGAAGGAGGAGCAGCTCGACAAAAAGGCGGATCAGCTTGAAAAGAAAGACGAAATTTTAAACGGCAAAATCAAAGCCGCGGAGTCAAAGCTTGAAGAAATCGAAAGCATCAAAAAGAGCGAGTTTGAGGTTCTTGAAAGAATTTCCGGCCTTACTCAGGAGCAGGCTAAGGCGTATATCATCTCCCGGCTTGACGAACAGCTCGACCACGAAAAAGCCGTTCATATTCAGGACGCGGAGCAAAAGGCGAAGGATGAAGCGGACAACATTGCCAAAGAGATTATTTCCGTTGCCATTCAGCGCTGCGCCGCGGACCAGGTTGCCGACGCCACCGTATCTGTCGTGGCTTTGCCCAATGACGATATGAAAGGCCGCATTATCGGCAGAGAGGGCAGAAATGTCCGCGCGCTCGAAATGGTCACCGGCTGTGACCTTATTATCGACGACACTCCCGAAGCGATAACCATCTCTTCATTTGACCCGGTTCGCCGCGAAATCGCAAGGCTCACACTCGAAAAGCTTGTTGCGGACGGCAGAATCCACCCGGCAAGAATTGAAGATATGTATGAAAAATCAAAACGCGAGGTTGAAAACACCATCAAGCAGACCGGTGAAAGGGCGCTCATTGAAGCCGGCGTCAACAACGTTCACCCCGAGATAGTCAAGCTTCTGGGCAGGCTCCGCTACCGCACCAGCTACGGTCAGAACGTTCTTAATCATTCGCTTGAGGTTTCTTACCTTGCGGGGCTTATGGCGAGCGAACTGGGCGTTGACGTTAAAAGCGCAAAGAGAGCCGGCCTTCTTCACGATATCGGCAAGGCTCTTGACCATGAGATTGAAGGCAGCCACGTCGACCTGGGTGTTGAGTTTGCCAAGAAATATAAAGAGAATGACAATATCTGCCACGCCATCAAGGCGCACCACGGCGAGATTGAAGCGAAGACCATCACCGCCATCCTTGTTCAGGCGGCGGACGCCATTTCGGCCGCAAGGCCCGGCGCAAGGCGCGAAGACCTTCAGAATTATATCAAGCGCCTTGAAAAAATCGAAGAAATTGCCGAATCCTTTGACGGCGTTGAAAATTCCTTTGCCATTCAGGCGGGGCGCGAGGTCAGGATTATGGTTAATCCCGCCAAGATTAACGATGACAGAATGGTTGTCCTTGCGAGGGAAGTTGCTCAGAAGATTGAGGAATCCATGGAATATCCCGGCCAGATAAAGGTTCACCTTATCAGGGAGAGCAGAGCGTTCAGTTACGCAAAATAAGCAATTTACAGGGGGTTGCTGAAGGGGAATACCCTGCGGCATGCCCCCTCTTTTTTCGAGGTAGTTGATTTGAAGATTTTTGCCGTAGGCGACGTTGTGTCGGACCCGGGCTGCGCGTTTTTAAGAAGACGCCTGCCCGCGCTTAAAATAGAACACGGTATAGACTTATGTATCGCCAACGGTGAAAATTCCGCCGTGGGCAACGGCATAACACCTTTTTCGGCAAAGTATCTTTTTGACAGCGGAGTTGATTTTATCACAACCGGCAACCACGCCTACCGCCGCAAAGAGATGTTCGATTTTTTTGAACAGAGACGGGATATAATCAGGCCGGCGAACTTCTTTGACGGCTGCCCCGGCAGGGGATATTCCGTTATCGATATGGGGTTTACCCGGGTTCTTGTTATCAATCTTGCCGGTATGATGTTTATGGAAAACTGCGAAAATCCGTTTCATGCCGTTGACAGGATACTGAGCGAAAACAGCGATATAAAAATAAAACTTGTTGATTTTCACGCCGAGGCAACCGCCGAAAAAGCAGCCATGGGCTTTTACCTTGACGGCAGGGTGTCCGCCGTTTTCGGCACGCACACCCATATTATGACAAATGACGCGCGTATTTTGCCAAACGGGACGGGCTATATAACCGACCTCGGTATGACGGGCGTTGTCGACTCCGTTATCGGAGTGAAAAAAGAAATCAGCATTGACTTTTTTAAAACCGGTATGCCCGCCCGTTTTGACGCGGCAGAGGGTGAAAGCATGGTAAACGGCTGTATTTTTGAAATTGACAAAAACACCGGCAGGTGCCTTTCGTTTTTACCTGTCAGACTGACATAAAACAACACAATATATGCAAAAACTTTTAAGTTATATGCGCGCTGCATGCCAGAGATATAATATGATTGACGACGGGGATAAGATCCTTGTCGGTATTTCCGGCGGCAAGGATTCCCTCGCGCTTTTGGCGGCTCTTTCTTCAATGCGCCGCTTTTATCCGAAAAAATATGAAATTGCCGCGGTGACAATAGACCCGTGCTTTAACGGCGAATGGGGAGATTATTCAAAGATAGAGGAACTTTGCAGGCGCCTTGAGGTTGAATATACCGTCAAAAGAACGGCGCTCGCTACTCTCATCTTTGACGTCAGGAAAGAAAAAAATCCGTGTTCGCTTTGCGCCAGAATGCGACGGGGCGCGCTTCACAATGCGGCTAAGGAGCTCGGCTGCAACAAGGTCGCTTTGGGTCACCACCTTGACGACGTTGCGGAAACATTCATTATGAACCTGTTTAACGGCGCAACGCTTGACTGCTTTATGCCGGTGACATATATGAGCCGCAAAGGCATAACGGTGATAAGGCCGCTGATTTACGCTCGCGAAAGCGACTGCGCAAGGGTCGCGAGGAAAGAAAACCTGCCCGTCTTTAAGAGCCTTTGCCCTGCCGACGGCAATACCGAAAGGGAGGAAACAAAGCTTTTCCTCACTTCACTTGAAAAAAAATACGGCGGCGTCAGGCAGAAAATCCTTGATGCCATGGAAAAAAAAGAGATTAACGGTTATTTCAAAGCCGAAAACGAAAGGAACAGATTATGAAATACGCTGTTGTGCTGTATGACGGCATGGCGGATTATCCGGTGCCGGCTCTGGGCGGCAAAACGCCGATGGAAACAGCGAATAAGCCGGTTTTTGACTCCCTTGCTCAAAAGAGCCGCGTGGGGCTTGTCAAAACCGTTGCCGACTCCCTTAAACCCGGCAGCGACGTTGCGAACCTGAGCGTAATGGGCTATGACCCGATGAAGTGCTACACCGGGCGTTCGCCCCTTGAAGCGGTGAGCATAGGCGTTAAAATGCTTGACGACGATGTTGCCCTTCGCTGTAATATCGTCACTCTTTCGGACGAAGAAAAATATGAAGACAAGACCATGATTGACTATTCCGCCGGGGATATTTCGAGCGCCGAAGCGGAAGAAATAATAAAAACGGTGGGGGAGCATTTCGGCAGCGAAAAGTTCGCCTTTTACGCCGGCGTTGCCTACCGCCACTGCCTTATTGTTCACGGCGGGACGACCGACCTTGGCAAAATGACTCCGCCGCATGATATAAGCGGCAGGGTTATCGGCGAATATCTGTCTAAGAGTGAAAACGCGAAAGAGCTTGTTTCAATGATGAAAGAAAGCTATGATCTGCTCAAAAACCACCCCGTCAATCTCAAAAGGATAGCTCAGGGTAAGCGCCCCGCCAATTCAATCTGGCTCTGGGGCGAAGGGAGCAAGCCGAAGCTTGAGGCGTTTGAAAAACTTTACGGCAAAAAGGGCAGCGTTATTTCCGCCGTTGATTTGCTCAAGGGTATCGGCATTTCCGCCGGTATGAACACCCCGTCTGTCGAGGGCGCAACCGGCTATATCGACACAAACTTTGAGGGTAAGGCGGGAGCTGCCGTTGAAGAGTGGAAAAACGGAGCGGATATGGTATATCTCCACTTTGAAGCCCCGGACGAGTGCGGTCACAGAAACGAGCCGGAAAACAAAGTAAGGTCAATTGAGCTTATAGACGAAAAGGTTCTTCCCGTTATTCTTGAGTACCTTGACAGTTGCGGCGAGGATTACAAGGTTATGATTCTGCCCGACCACCCGACACCCATTGTGACAATGACCCACGCGAGAGACCCCGTCCCCTTTATGATCTATCAAAAAAGCAAGCCTGTTGAAGGCGTTGACACGATTAACGAAAACACAGCCAAGGCAACGGGCGATTTTGTTGACTTCGGTCCGTCGCTGATGAAAGAATTTTTATCGGAATAAAGGCAACACCGCACAATTCGCGGCACGCGCCTTGCGCGAATATTATTCCGTCATATTTCACAAAAATCTCAGTCAATACACAAAGTATCAACTTTGATTTTTGTATCATCTTTACATCGCAATCCGCATACCTGAATTGTGCGGTATTGCCTAAAGACTTTTGCCGTTAAAACAGAAAAGGATTTTTATGAAAAAGAAATATGAGATAAGTCCCGAACTTATTAAAGAAATAAGTCAGCTTAAAACCCTTAAAGATATAATCATTTACGGCACAAAAAAGGGCGGCGACAACCGGCAGTTCGTTTTTCTCAATGCCGAAAAAGTGCCGGATGAAAGGTCGTTTAACGAAACATATTCGGAAATCTGCGCTCTCGGAACATACTATTATTTAAAAGGTATGAACGGCAAAAAAAAGATTGCAATTTTAGCCGAAAATTCATACGAATGGATTGTCGCATATTACGCCACCCTTATCGGCGGCAATATCTCCATGCCAATGGATATTAAGCTGTCTGTTGACGAGCTTGTAAGCCAGCTTGTCAGGGGCGAGTGCGACGCCGTTGTCTTCACCGAAAAAACCCGCAGGGTTATTGACAGCCTTAAGAATACCGAGGGCTGCAGGGCAAAGGAGTTTTTCTTTATCCCCGATTTTCCCGAATACAAAAAACAGGGTCAGGCGGCGATTGACGGCGGCAACAGAGAATGCACAGACGCCGTTATAATGCCGGAGGACCTTGCCTGCATAGTTTACACCAGCGGAACAACGGGACCGAGCAAGGGCGTTATGCTTACGCACAAAAATATAACGAGCGACGTTGTCGCATCGTGCTCGGTACAGAGCGGCAAACAGGCGATAGGCTTTCTGCCGCTTAACCACACCTTCTGCTGGGTGGGCGCGCTTTTCAGCGGTTATATCCTCGCAGAGTGGGGCTATATCTGCGACTCTCTTAAAGACATTCAAAAGGATATTCAGACCTATCACCCACAGAATTTCTCGGCAGTGCCGCTTGTTGTGACAACGATTTATGACAGAATCTGGCGTACCGCCCGAAAGACCGGCAAAGAGGAGCTTTTGAAAAAGGGCCTCAAAATCAGCCGCGCTCTTATGAAGGTCGGTATTGACAGAAGGCGCAAGATTTTCAAAACGATTATTGACAATCTCGGCGGTGAGCTTGAGATTATAGTCTGCGGCGGAGCGAACCTTGACCCGAAATACGAAACCGGTATGTTTGACTTCGGTATTCAGATTATCAACGGCTACGGCATGACGGAATGTTCGCCCGCTGTCACCTGCAACCGCCGCGACGATTACAAGATAGGCTCCGTCGGCAAGCCCCTGCCCTGCTGCGAAGTGAAAATTGTCGATCCGGACGAGTTCGGCGTAGGTGAAATCTATGTCCGCGGTGATAATGTCATGGTCGGTTATTATAACGATCCCGAAGCGACGGCTGAAGTTTTTGACGGCGAATGGCTCAAAACGGGCGATTACGGCAGAATTGATGAGGACGGCTTCCTCTTCTTTGTCGGGCGCAAAAAGAATCTTATTGTTCTGAGTAACGGCAAAAACGTTTCACCCGAGGAGATTGAAGACAGACTTATCTGCATTGACTACGTTACGGAGGTTCTCGTCTACCAGAAGGATGACAGAATTTACGCTGAATTCTTCCTCAATGAGGAGGAATATCCGGACGCCCGCGAAAGGCTTGACGGCGACGTTAAAAAGATAAACGAGTCTCTGCCTTCGTTTAAACGCGTGACAAAGATAAAGATAAGAGACACCGAGTTTGAAAAAACAACAACTATGAAAATAGTGAGGAACAAATAAACTGAAAAGAACACATCTGGCGGTTATCTGCATTGCCCTTGCCGTAATTGCCGTTATAACCGCGCTCGTATCAAGGCCGAGCGAAGAAGAGGAGGAACCCGTTACTTCTTCAGCCCTTCAGACAACTCAGGCGAATATTGTCAGGGTGACCTTCCCCGAGGGCTTTGCTCTCACTCAGATTGCGCAAAGACTTGAGGAAAACGGCGTTTGCAGCGCCGCCGACTTCATTGAAGAATGCGGCGACACGGCTTACCTTGACCTTTACGGCATTGAGATTGACAATGCTCAGGATCGCTCGTTCCTTCTTGAAGGGTACCTTTACCCCGATACCTATGACTTTTATATCGGCGAGAATGTTTCGTCCGTTGTCAAAAAATTTCTGAATAATACAAAAAGCAAGCTGAGCGCCGATATGTACGCGCGGTGCGAGGAAACAGGCCATTCAATGGACGAAATACTGACTTTAGCCTCGATTATCGAAAAAGAGACCTTTTATGAAAGCGAAAAGAAAAACGTTTCTTCCGTTCTTCATAACAGGCTCCGGTCACCGTCGTTCCCTTCACTTCAGTGCGATGTGACAATCAGCTACCTTGAAAGGTATGTCAAAGAATATGTCAGCGAAGAAAGGTATGACGAGTTAAGGCTGCTTTATAACACTTATAAATGTAAGGGACTGCCCGCGGGGCCGATAGCGAACAGCAGTATCTCATCCGTTGAAGCGGCGCTTGACCCTGCAAATACATCCTGGTACTACTTCGTTACAGACAGTGATAAAAACTATTATTACGCCGAAACATGGCAGCAGCATGTTGAAAACTGCAAAAAAGCCGGCATTGAATAACGGGGGTGTTTAAGTTGAAAAAAGTATTATCCGCGGCGACGGCTCTAATTCTTCTGACTGTGTCATTATCGCTTTGCTCAACCGCTTTCGCGAAGGAAAATTCGCTCTGTTTTGCCGTCGCGAGCGATTTGCACTATAACGAGCCGAGGGAAGAGCTGGAGATTTACGATGACAGCGACGCGATTTTCGGCTACGCCAACCGCAGAGCGGCTATGGAGGACGAAAGCGGCTTTATCATTGACAGCTTTTTAAACGAATGCGCCGAAAATGACGGCATTGAGTTTGTTCTTATCTCCGGAGACATCTGTGACAACGGCCGCTGGCGCGGGGACGTTGATCATCCGGCTGTTGCTGAAAAATTCAGAAAATTTGAACGGGAAACCGGCAAAAAGATTTTCGTAACTAACGGCAACCACGACACGGGCGCCGGTGAGAACGATTACACGAACGAAGATTTCAGAAGGGACTATTACGAGTTCGGCTTTGACGAGGCGATAGCCGAAATGGACGGCAACCTCTCATATGTTGCCGAGCTTGACTCAAAATACAGGCTTATTGTGTGTGACAGCTGTGACCCGCATTCCTCAACAGAGGACGGCTTAACCGCCGACAGGGTCAACTGGGTCTGCAAAATGGCGAAACAGGCTGTATCCGACGGCAAATATCCCGTCCTTATGATGCACCACAATTTTGTCGACCATATGCCCGTTCAAAGGCTGCTCAGCCACAATTTTATTGTCAGAAACCACACCCTTACCGCCGCAAGGTTCGCGAACGCCGGCATACGCCTGGCTTTTACCGGCCACGAGCACGGCAACGACGTTGCGTCATACACATCCCTTGCCGGCAATAAGATTTATGATTTTTCGACAACGTCGCTTACTATGTACCCTTTGAGCTACCGTATAATGACGCTCACGGATGATAATATCGAATATAAATCAAAGACGGTTGAAAAAATCGACACCTCTGCATTGACCGAAGCGACAAAGGGCTACACCGAAAAGCAGACCGCCTTTATGAACACCGACCTTAACGAATATTCAAAACAGTTCTTAAAGCAGGGCATCAAATACAGATTAAAGCTCGGCTTTACCATGGAAAAGATGGGCGTCAAAGAGGGCAGCGTGTTTTATCCCCTTGTTTCGTCGGCAGTCGGCAGGCTTGTTGAAATTCTCGAAATGCCTCTTTACGGTGAAGAGAGCGTCTCTTCCCTTGCTTCGGAATATAATATCGCTTTGCCGCAAAGCGAATACGAAAACGGCTGGGATGTTGTAACGGAGCTTATGGCGGCTCACTACGCGGGCGACGAGCCCTTCGCAACCGACAGCCCCGAGGTTCAGCTGATCCTTAAGACCGGCGTGCTCATTCTGCACGACGACCTTTCAAATGTAAACGACAATGTGCTTTTCGGCGCCGCCAATGAAATCCTTAAAAACTTCGGCATGGGCGACTGCTTTACAAAAGTGACAAAGCTTTGCGCGGGCGTTTTCGGCCCGTATACGGCGGGCGAGTGCTTCATTGCCGCTGTCGCTTCACCCATTGTCTACGGCTTCTGCCTTGACGGCAGCGCTCCCGACAATAACGGCGTTATCGAAGGTTACTTAGGCAACGCAAACACCGCCAACGTCAAAGCAAGGATTAAAAACTTTTTTGAAAAGATAATGATTTACACAAAACTTTTCCTTGGCTATTTGTCAAAAGTTTTTGTAAGGTAAACCGGCGCTTCCCCAATCTAATGTCTAATTTCTGATGTCTAATATCTGAAACGGAGGAAAATATTTATGAAAAAAAGTATAATCTGCGTTATCTGCGTTCTTGCCCTCGCTTTTTCCCTTGCGGCATGCCGCCGCGTTGAACAGGTTGCCGAAATACCGACGGCGGAACCGACAACCGTTACGATCGTCAACCCCGTAACGGAATACTTCTCACTTGAAGAGCTCAACGCCGCGTGCGGAGCGAAGCTTTCAAAGCTTGCCGAAACCGAAGTCACAAACGAAAGCTTTTCGACAATAGACGGCGACGGTATTCTGGGCGAATATAAGTTCAATATCGGCGAAAATGAAATATGCGTCAGATTTGCCGCCAATTTTGACAATGACATCAGCGGCGTTTATGTTGACGGCGCGTCCGCTTTCAAAGAAAAATATAACGAAGAGACGGTCGCAACGGACGAGTACCGCCTTTCACGCTGGATTACTGTTGACGGTCAGTATGTCGTAATCGCTCCGATCGCTTTTGATGAGAAGGAGTTTGACTCCGTTGTCAAAGAGTTCAGGGAAAGGTCAACCCGTGAAATGACGGAGCAGGAGCTTACCGACAAATATAATTCCCTGAGCGGCGAATATCAGGACTCCGTTTCACAGCGCGCCACGGCGACGGTTGAAGGAAGCGAGGACGGCATCAAAATCACCGTTACCTGGGCTTCCTCCGCTACTGAAAACAGCGTATGGACAATGACGGCGACCTTAGGCGAGGACGGTCTGTATAACTACAGAGACTGTGAACACAGCACCTACGACTTTTCGGAAAGCGAAGACGGCGTTAAGAAAGTTATTTCAACAAAAGGCGAGGGCTTCTTCTCGCTTGACAGCACCGGCGCTCTCCACTGGTCCGGCGCACAGGACGAAAACTGCCGGAAATGTATTTTTGAAAAAGTTATGTAAATAAGCGATAAAAACCCCTCAAAGCCCTGATATTCAAGGTATTGAGGGGTTTATTTTTTTACTTCAGCATATCAGAAGGGGTAATCAGCGCAATATTATTCTGTATATTTGCTTCTTCTTTAACCTTGTCTGTAAAACCACCGAGAGAGAAAAGATAATAATATATTTCCCCTTTTCGCTCATGCTTTGCCCTCAGTTTTTCAAGCTCGCGCATATCGAACGCCTCATTCCTGAATTTACACTCGCCGATAATGAAGCGCTTTTCGTGTTCACTACAGGCGAGTATGTCAATTTCTTCGGGCAGGGAATACGGCTTCCCTTTCTCATCGCGGTGTTTCACATTGCCCCACCAGCGACCGACAGAAAGAAATGTGAACGGGAGAAGACCGAACCGGTTTTGCAGTCGCAGATAGCGTATGGCAACTTCTTCGAATGTCTTGGATGCGAACCTGTGAAGATCCTTTTCAATAACCTGCCGCCATATAATTTCGGCTTCTCCCTGCTCCAGCTCGGACATATATCTATATGCATATGCAAACCAGAAGCGGAAAAAATTGTCGCTGAGTCTGTATTCACCGATATTCTTTTTTGTTTTATCTTTGGCTGTTGTCAATACCGGAAACTCCCGCATAACAAACCCCAGTTCCAAAAGATTTTTCAGATAAACGCTTACTTTGCTGCTTTCCATATGCGCATTGCTGCAGATTTCACCGAATTTGCAATTTCCGTATGCAATCGCTTCCAAAAGTGTGATATAGGCTACAGGTTCACGCAGCTCCTGATGCAGAATGTATTCCACTTCGTTAAACAGCACCGTACCCTTCGTCAGTATCTTTTCTTTTATATTGTTTTCGAGGGTGTTGTCGGGGTCAAACTGTTTAAGATAATGCGGAACCCCGCCGAGAACGGAAAAAGCGAGTATTTTATCCTCGTCGCTGTAATCGGGAAAGAATTTTACAGCATCTTCAAACGGCATAGGCTCAAGTTTATAGATTCCCGTAGCGCGGCCGTAAAGCGGATTTTTGACACCCAGCAGCTCATCTTCAATAAAGCTGATGGAGCTGCCGCTGATGATAAACATAATATTCGCGTTTCGCAGCTTACTGTCCCAGAGGTTTTGAATAACGGAAGGTATGCTTTTGTCACCCCTGCACATATAAGGGAATTCGTCAATCACCACCACTGTTTTTTTATCACCGGGGAGTTCACCGAGAGCGGAAAAGGCGTCTTCCCAGTCTGAAAAACGGCGGATTGACTTGTGCAGAGAAGGAGCAAACGCGAACAACGCATCCGAAAAAGAAGCGAACTGCTTTGAGCCGGTGTATTCGTTGCAGATATAAAAGAAAGACGGTTTGTCCCTGCAGAACTCCGTTAATAATTCTGTTTTGCCTACGCGGCGCCTGCCGTAAACAACAATAAATTCAGCTTGATTGCTTTTGTACCTTTTGTTCAGAAATTCAAGTTCCTGCTCTCTTCCGATAAACATCCGAAACCTCACAAAAAATATAATCGTGATTTACCTAATCACGATTATATTTTAAAACAGCTCTTTTGTCAAATGTTTTTGTTTTTAATATTTTCCCTTCCCACTCCTCATCGGCTTTGACGCCGAGGGTTTCGCACACGGTCGGGGCTATGTCAAGAATACTCCCACCTTCGCGCCTTCCGTTTTCAATCGACGGATTCATGGCGATAATCGGTATTGTCATATCCTCCGGGCTGTCGCTTCCGTGGGTTCTGTCATGTCCGCCGTGGTCGGCGGTAACGATAACAAGGTAATCCTCCGGCAGATTGCGGCAAAGCGTTTCTATGCAGTCAAAGCTCTGCCTTATTGAATCCATATATTCCCCGCTCATCCAGCCGTGAGAATGGCCCTGAGCGTCTGTAAGGCCGAGATATACAAAGACAAAATCGGGCGAATCGCTGTCAATATAGCTTTTTGCAAGCTCACTGACTCTCCTGTTCGCCTCTTCATAGCCGTAAATATGGCCGGAAACATAGGCGGATGACGCCAGGGAATCGGGTCGGGAAAGGTCCTTGATCTCTTCCCAGTTATAAAAAACGGCGCATTTTTTGTCGGCGGCTCTGAGAACTTCGCATATTCCCTTTACGGGGCGTACCTGAGGCACATAGGTGTTTGAGAGGATCCCGTGCCTGTCGGGATCAACGCTGTGAAATAATGACATATGGCACGGCAGCGTTACCGAGGGCATAACCGTTTTGGCTTTGCCGAAATACGCGCTGTGTGAAATTGCGTACTCAGCGAAAGGATGCCCGCAGCTTTCAAGGGCGTCCGGTCTCATCCCGTCAACAAGAATCAATAAAACTTTATTCATTTAAAATTTCTCCCTTAATCTGAGATTGGATTTTGAAACGGTTATATAATGACATAAAAGCGGCATATTGTCAATAAAACGGAGCTATAGCGAAATCACAATTGCAACTTTAATATTGAACTACAACTATAACGATGTTATAATACAGCAGTAAGTTATAAAAGGGAGGCTGCATAGTGGAATACTTAATGCGTGTTCTTGGTATACAAACTGTCTATATTGAAGATAAAGGTATTCAATCTTTACCAAATTATATTTTTACACGATACAATATTAAAGCTGTCACGCTTGACGGAATAAAAGCGGCTTTTGTCTATCCGATAAATGAACTTGATTCTGTTAATGCAGTAAAAAAGCAATTTGAAAGGATTCAATCTACTCTCGGTGCGGCACCCGTTTTAATTCTCAATCGTTTAACATTTCGTCAAAAAGAATACCTGCTTCGCGACCGGATTCCGTTTATTGTGGACGGGAAGCAAATCTATTTGCCTTTTATGGCAGCTTATATTCAAGAAAGATGTGACAGTGAAAAACCAAGCTATGAATCACTGCTTCCTTCGGCGCAACTGCTTTTACTTTACTATATTTACCGTGGCTGCGGGAAAATTCTGACAAGCGATGCATCACGCGATCTAAGGTTTACTGCAACATCAATTTCAAGAGCATCAAAACAACTTGACGAAACGGGCATTGTCAAGACTGAAAAAAAAGGTGTTCAGAAAATTTTATATTCAGACAAAACACCAAGGAAACTTTTTGAAGATGCTAAACTTCATTTAAAGAATCCCGTCAAACGAACGATATATATACCAAAAAAAGAGATAAAAGGCGGTTTGCTGATAAGCGGATATTCTGCTTTATCGGAGTATTCTATGCTGAATTTATCATCTGTAGAATATTATGCAACCGACAGCATTTCAAGATGGGATAAAACTATGTCTGACACTCTGCAAAACACAGCCGACCAATGCGCCGTGGAACTGTGGCGATATGATCCAAAAAAACTGACCGGCGGAACAAGTGTAGACCGGTTATCGCTTGCCATTGCATTGCAAAACGATAAAGACGAACGAACAGAAGAAGCCATAGAAGAAATGCTTGCACAACTTTGGAGTGAAATTGATGGTAAGAGGAATTGACAGTTTTAAAGAGTGGTTTCGGGGATATGAAGAGCAATACGCCATTATCGGCGGAACCGCCTGTGATTTGCTTATGAGCGATGAAGGGCTGGATTTCAGAGCAACAAAAGATATCGACATTGTGCTGATTATCGAAGCAATGGATCCCGCTTTCGGTAAAAGGTTTTGGGAATATGTTGTTGCGGCGGGCTATGAACATCGGAACAAAACCACGGGAGAGCCGCAGTTTTACCGCTTTACAAACCCGCTATCTAAGGACTATCCGGCAATGATTGAGCTGTTTACCCGGAAGCCCGATGCTGTAATTATTCCGGATAATGCATTACTCACTCCGTTTCCGATTGACGATGATATTTCAAGTTTATCCGCAATATTGCTTGATAATGATTATTATGACTTTTTAAAAAAAGGGCGTACACGCATAGCGGGAGTTACGGTTTTGAATGCTCCGTATTTGATTCCTTTCAAGGTTAAAGCCTGGATTGACCTTTCGGACAGAAAATCTCGCGGTGAACCGGTTGACAGCAAAAACATACGTAAACATAAAAATGATGTTTTCCGCCTGACAGAATTGCTTGACAGAAACACCGAAATGTCTTCTATACTTCCGAAAACAATAAAAGACGATATGCGCCTTTTTGTAAAGTTCATGGAGTCGGAAGACATAGATTTAAGGCAGATAGGTATTCACGGAAAAACAAAAGCGGTTATTCTTGATGAGCTGAAAGAATTATACTTATAATCTTTAAAATAAGGGATATAAATATGATTAAATCATTCTCTGACAAAAAATTGCGAAAAATGATGTTTTTGCTTCTTGCGGGGCTTTCCTGCGTGGGAGTTGGCGCAGGCGTGAAGTTTCACGAAAAGCCGCTTTCGGGGTATATTACGGTAACGGCGCACTCAGGCTGTATGGGCCTTCCCGACAATTCCATAGAGGCGATGAAAGCGGGGATTGAGGCGGGCGCGCAAATCGTTGAATTTGACCTGAATTTTACCAAAGACGGAGAGCCTGTTCTGTCCCATGACGCTCCTTCAACCGGAAAAAGTTATGTAACGCCGGAAGAGGCGTTCACTTTTGTCGCGAATTACCCCGGTATTCAAATGAATATTGACGTCAAGAACACGGAATATATTGAAAAAGTGCCGCCCCTTGCGGACAAAGACGGCGTAAAAAGCAGAATATTCTTCACCGGTATAGGAGAAGAGGATGTGCCCTGCGTACGCGAAAAATGCCCCGGGATTCCGTATTATCTGAATACATCGGTTAAAAAAAGCGACGACTTTCAGGCGCTGTGCGAAAAAACTGCGGCCTTGGGCGCAGTTGGTATCAATATAAACTGGAAAAACGCGTCTCACCGGCTGGTTGACGCGTTTCACAAAAACAATATGCCGGTATCGGTCTGGACAGTCAACAAAGCGGGCAGAATATCAAAAATGTCTCTGCTCGGAGTTGACAATATCACAACCCGACGCCCCGATATCGCCTGCAAGCTGATATGATTAAATATCGCAAGACAGGGGACGGTTCTCTGTCCTTCACCTGTCTTTCAGCAAACTTTATCGCGTCAATACGCTTGATATTGTTCCGGCAGTATGATATTCTTCAATTCAGGTGAATAAAAAAGATAAACAAAGACAGGAGAAACCTTATGTTTCGCAGACTGATAAGTGCTCTTTTATCCTATGCCGTGATATTTGTTTCTCTGTTTACCGGTATATTTCCGGTGCGAACAAAGCTGCGCCTTGCCGTTCCCGAAAACTGGGAGCTGAATGTCGGCGACAGCCGCACCGTTGACGCCGTTTTTTCCGAAAAGGTTTCAGACCGTCGTCTGACCTGGTCGGTTCAGCCGCCGGATGTCGCAAGCGTTGACAAATGGGGGCGGGTGACGGCGCTTTCCCCGGGTGTTGCCACAATCACCGCCGCGGGTAACGGGATAAAAGACAGCGTCCGACTGAACGTAACAGATACGCCGACTTTGATGAAAAAAGAAACGCGCCGTGTCGATTACAAAGGTACGCCCGCCGGAGAAAACGGCGTATTGCAGAAATTTGTTACGCGTTACCCTGCGGGCAGCCCGGAAATCCCCGCCGAAGTTGCCGATAATGAGAATAACGATAAACATCAGAAAGTAACAACCGGGGACGGCGCAACCTGGGCTGTCACAAATTACGGTGTATTGCGGCTTGACCCGTATGCCGCCAACGCCCGCGACCGTCAGCAGCGTCTTATGGGCGACCGGTATTTTTATGAAAACGATTCCGGCGAAGGCAACATTCTCGCCGTCTATGACGACGGCAATAACGGCATATGGGCAAAAATGCGTACCGGCGTTACACATATCGCAATGCTTCCCATGGGCGGCAGTGAAAAAGCGGCGTATCTGAGCGCCGTAACTCAATTGAACAACTACCGCCACGGCTTTGTTGCCGAGGCTTACGGCAGTGAAGGCAGCCGCTCACGGCATGAAACGGACAACGACGGGCTGTGGACCTCAATGTACGCCGTGGGCGAACTTATGCGCTACGCAACGCTGCGAAACGACCCTTCCGCCGACCCCGAAACTCTTGCCGAGGCAAAAAAAGCCGCCTACAGCGCGTCAGAAGCCGTTTTGACGCTGTATTATATCTCAATGCGCACCGGCACCGTTGAAAGCTATATCCGCTATAAAGAGCCGGAGCAAGCCATACCCGGCGACGCTTCTGACCGTATGCTTTCCGCTGCCGCTCTTGAAAGCGGCGGTGATCCGAGTATTCCGCTGCTGGCAAAAAGCCCCGCGGATTCATTCAATGAAGCGCTGGCGAGGTATCGACTTTTGAATTCGCCGGAGCGCCTTGAGTGCAAAGGATATTATCAGCCGAAAACGCCGGAAAGCTGGAGCGATCCGCGCGAAACAGCGGGCACGGGTGTTGAATATGAAAAACAGACCCGTCTGATTGAAGGTTTTCCCATGCGCACCTTTTCGCTCAAAAGCGAACCGATGTCTTATCTCTACAGCGGTATTCACTGGTCAATCAGCGCCGACGGCACCGCAACGGGCATTGCCGCCGACGGCGCAAAGGCGGATAACTATATACTTAATAACGAAAATCTGCGCGGGGAAACCGTCGACGCCTCCGGAACCGTTCCCGCGCGGCTTTGGAACGATGTAATCGGCGCGGAGCATTCGCCGGATGAAATTATCTATAAATCGGATACCAGCGCGGACGAGCTTGTCGGCCACATGATGTTATTCAAGGTGATGTATGACATTCTCGCTGATGAGGACCCCGAACTCGGCAACCTGATTGCCACTGCCTGCGACCGCCTTGCGCAGCATCTGAGCGACAACAGCTATATGATGGTCGATGCAACGGGTCAGCCGGCGACATGGTCAAACTTCAACCGCGGTGTCCTTGCTTCAGGCTCTTCGGTTGCGGAAACGCCGCTGCACGCCATGGTTCTTCTGAGCGTATTCAAGGTTGCCGCCTACGTTACCGGCTATCAGAAATGGGAGGATGAATACCATTTTGCCGCAACTGACCCTGCCTATGAATATGCGGGCGCGACTGCGCAGCAGTATGAGCGCATGGTGCTCGCGGCTGAATATGCCGTCGGCAAACAGACGCACCCGGTTGTCGGCAATCTGCTCGACCTTTTGAAAAACACAAATTTTATTTCGCTTGCCTACCGCTCCTTCCACAACTATTCATCCGAAGAAATGGCAATGCTGACCTTCTATACGCTCTTTCAGCTGGAAAACGACAAAACGCTGCTCAAATATTACAGGAGAGCGCTGGATGACTGGTGGATTACCGCCGGGTGCGGCGAGAACCCGCTCTGGTACCTTATCTATCAGCTTGCCTATCCGGAAAAGGAAGTCAAAGACGCATTAGGCAACTATGTTATCGAAACGGCCGCCTGGTCGCTCAGCCGTCACCCTACAGACCTTGTTTCATACAGCGCCACCAACCCGAACCGCGACGATCTGAGCGAAACAAGCCTTGCCGCTCTCGGTCTGAAGGTGCGTAATTCCATAACCTATGATATTGGCGGCAGCCCGGTTTTGCCCGCACTTTCCGAAAAGCCCGATACAAAAGAAATCATACGCTTTGCTCTAAAGCTGAACGGTATCAAGGCGGCGGTTGCCGCGCCGGATGAACGCGCGCACCATAAATATAACGACAGCACCTACCCCCTGGGCGGTTATCACTACACCAATCAACTTACCACATCGACTACCTACACTCTTCCCTATTGGCTGGGAGTTTATCACGGCATGATTGAAAAATGAAAAAAATATTTTTAGGAGGTATAACACTATGAAAAAGAATTTAGGCGCAAGGCCCTACATTTTCCCTCAACCCGTGCTTATTATCGCAACTTATGATGAAAACGGAAAAGCCAACGCCATGAACGCCGCCTGGGGCGGAATTGTCGGGATGAACGAGGTTATTGTTGACCTTGGCAGTCACAAAACCACGGATAACCTTAAAATCAAAAAGGCTTTTACAATCGGCATTGCGGATGTTGAGCACACCGTCGCCTGCGATTATGTCGGCATAGCTTCGGGCAGAAAGGTTGCAGATAAGATGGAAAAAGCGGGCTTCACAACGGTTAAAAGCGAATTTGTTGACGCCCCGGTTATAAACGAGCTTCCTCTTGCGCTCGAATGCGAGCTTGTTGAGGTTCTGGACGGCGGCAAATATCTGGGCAAAATTGTCAATGTCTCAGCCGATGAGAGTATTCTGGGCGAAGACGGCGATGTTTCTCTTGATAAATTCTTCCCGATTATTTTTGACACCGCTCACAGCGGCTATTACAGACTCGGCGAAAAGGTCGGTCAGGCTTTTTCTGACGGCAAAAAATTAATGTAAGAAAGACAAGGAACCGTCCCCTGTCTTTTAGGGAAACGCTGATTAAATCGCCGCACTCATAACGGCGGCATCTTTTCCGCCTGATTTTGTCTCAAATCTTGAAATAAACAAATTATTTCTGCAATTTTTCGACTTCATCAGTCGAAAAACCTGCTCGCCGTTCTAAA